>NZ_JBWKCA010000008.1:0-351530 GCF_056436715.1 Streptomyces sp. NPDC043176 | reverse complement strand
CAGCGCACCCCGCACGGGTACCCGGCGCCCCGCGCCGCGCACCGGCACCCGCGGCCCCGCGCCCCGCACCGGTGACCGGCCTCCCGCACCGGCGGGCCCCCCCCCCCCCCCCCCCCCCCCCCCCCCCCCGCGGGCCCCCCCCCCCCCCCCCCCCCCCCCCCCCCGCCCTCATGCGTTCTCCCGAGCCGTCAGCGCCGCGGCACCGGCTCCCCGCTCGCCCCGTCGATCACCGGCCGCGCGCCGAGCGGGCCGTCCAGCGGCACCGTCTTCGTGACCTCCACCGCCATGGCGACGCACACCCGGTCGGGATCGGCCGGTGCCTCCGCCACCCGGACCGTGACGCGCTCCGCCGTCTGCCCCGCCGTGACCGTGTACGTGCTGCACACCCCGCCCCAGAAGGTGACCGTCAGCTTCCGGCCACTCTCGTCCGTGCGGTACGACTCGACCTGCCGGACCGGCGCCGTGCCCTCGGCCGGCGGTGACGGCGTCACCGGCGGTGCCAGGTACTGCGGGGCCACCGCCGTCTCCACCGCCGTGTACGGCGCCCCGTCAGCCGGGTCCGCGGTGAACAGCCACGCCGGTACGAGCACCCGCTCGCCCGCCACGTCCTGCGCGGCCAGACCGAACACCGCGCCCGTCACCGGGACCTGCGCCGGCGGCGCCATGTCCACGATCGACTGGCAGGGCGCGGCCGGCTGCTCCGCGGTGCCGCCCTCCTTCACCGCGCCGTCCGTGGCGGCCGGCGGGTCGGTCGCGCAGCCGCCGATGCCGACCGGGCCCGTGCCCTTCGACTTCTCGTTCAGCTCGGCGAGCGCCTTCGCCGCCCCGACCACCGGGTACGCGGCCCCCGCGGCCGGCTCCCCGAGCGTCCCGCTGCCGGCGACCGCCCGGCCGTCCGGCCCGATGTGCAGCCCCGTCGACCAGCCGTAGGTCGGCAGACCGCCGACCAGCGGATCGGCGTTGACCACCCGCACCGAGCCGTCCATGACCTGCGTCGCGGTCACCTTCGCGTCGTCCTGGCCGATCGCCTTCAGGACCGGGGCGGCCGCCGCCTTCGCCGCCGCCTCGCTCACCGGCGAACCGCCGCGCGGGGTCTTCGCCTCACCGGGCGGCGGGCAGGCCTTGCCCTTGAGGCAGGTGTCGCCGACCGGACCGCCGTCGTACCAGGAGTAGGTCCAGTTCCCCGGCGCCTTCCGCGCCACGTCCAGGCGGGGCCCCGAGCCGTCCTTCTCCGGACGGATCGTCCAGACCTCGCCCTCCAGGGCGGGGCTCCCGGAGACGCCCAGGGCTTCGGCCAGCCTGGTCACCTCCGCCGAAGTGACCAGGCCCCCGGGCCGGTGGACCGCGGCCGAGGAGGGCCCGTGGGGGAGTGGGCCCTTGGCTGTGTAGACGGTCCCGTTGGGGCCGCCACCGGGGTCGGGTTCACCCGGCGCGATCCCGGCACCGCCGCTGCCGCCCTCCAGGCGCAGGGGTGGCGGGGGGCCGGCCGCGTCCGCGGCACCGGCGCCCGCTCCGGCCGGAGTGGCCTCGCCGGACGCCGTGGTGGCCAGGTAGACCCCGCCCCCCCCGGCCAGCAGCACTCCCGCCGCCACCGAGGCGGCGAGGACGTTCCGTCGCCTCCGCACGTTCTCCGTACCGCTCACCGCAACGCTCCCTCGTCTCGATCGGACAGGGGTGGGACGGAGCGGAGGCGCGGACGGTTCCGTCCGTCAGCCGCCGTACTCGGCGGTGGCGTCGATCAGCCGCGCCGAGGCGGCCGGCACGACCACCCCGTGGATCAGCGCGGGGGAGACCGGTGCGGGCGCGGGGGAGACCGGGGCGACCCAGTGGGGGGCCATCCGAGCGCCGTCGCCGCGCAGCTGCGCGAGGCTGAGCTCGGACTCGTGTCGCTCGCGGGGAGCGGGGTAGGTGGTCATGGGCGCACCGTATGCACGGCACCACTCCGGAGAAAAGCCCTACTCTGGGGTAGTTTCCACTGTTCGGCAGCGCACCGGCCAACCGGTAGCGTGAACTGTCATCACCGCCTTCCCGCAGGAGCGCCCCACCGTGCGTATCGCAGTCACCGGCTCCATCGCCACCGACCACCTCATGACCTTCCCCGGCCGGTTCGCCGACCAGCTCGTGGCCGACCAGCTCCACACGGTGTCCCTGTCCTTCCTCGTGGACAACCTGGACGTGCGCCGGGGAGGCGTCGCCGCCAACATCTGCTTCGGCATGGGGCAGCTCGGCAGCCGCCCGGTCCTGGTCGGCGCCGCGGGCTTCGACTTCGACGAGTACCGCGCCTGGCTCGACCGGCACGGCGTCGACACCGGCTCGGTGCGCATCTCCGAGGTCCTGCACACCGCCCGCTTCGTCTGCACCACGGACAAGGACCACAACCAGATCGGCTCCTTCTACACGGGCGCGATGAGCGAGGCCCGCCAGATCGAGCTCAAGGCCGTCGCCGACCGCGTGGGCGGCCTCGACCTCGTCCTCATCGGCGCCGACGACCCCGAGGCGATGCTCCGGCACACCGAGGAGTGCAAGGCCCGGGAGATCCCCTTCGCCGCCGACTTCTCGCAGCAGATCGCGCGCATGGACGGCGAGGAGATCCGCACCCTCCTGGACGGCGCCACCTACCTCTTCTCCAACGAGTACGAGAAGGGCCTCATCGAGTCCAAGACCGGCTGGACCGACGCCGAGATCCTCTCCCGCGTCGGCCACCGGATCACCACGCTCGGCTCGCGCGGCGTCCGCATCGAGCGCGTCGGCGAGACCCCCATCGAGGTCGCCTGCCCCGAGGAGAACGCCAAGGTCGACCCGACCGGCGTCGGCGACGCCTTCCGCGCCGGCTTCCTCACCGGGCTCTCCTGGGGCGTCGGGCTCGAGAGCGCGGCGCAGCTCGGGTGCATGCTCGCGACGCTCGTCATCGAGACGCTGGGCACGCAGGAGTACACGCTCGCGCGCGCCAACTTCATGGACCGCTTCACCAAGGCGTACGGCGACGACGCCGCCGCCACCCTCCGCCCCCACCTCACCGCCTGACCCCCCGCCCCTCGCGGGGCCTCGCCCCCTGGGCGCCGCCCACCCCCGCTCCGCGGACCCCACCCCACCCGTTGTGACCTGCGCCCCGCCCCGTCGTGGCATTCGTCCCGCCGAGCGGCGCCCACCCCCGTGCCTCCGCCCACCCCGTTGTGGGCAATCGTTCCGCTGGGGCGGAACGGGTGGGCACAACGGACGGCGCCCTTTGCCGGGCCCAGGCTTCCGCGCCCGAACCCGCACCATGTCGTGCGACGCCGTACCGGTGCGGGCTCAGGCACAAGGGGCGGAGGCGCCGCCAAGGGCGCCGTCCCGTGTGCCCACCCGTCCCGCCCAGCGGGACGATTGCCCACACGGCAGCGGGCGAGGGGCCACACGGCGGTGGGTGCGGCCCACACGGCGGTGGGGCGACGACCCAAGCGGGTGCCGGGTCTCGCGGCAGGGCGCAGCTCACGGCGCGTGCGCGGCCCCCACGGCGGTAGGGGCCCCCAGGGCGGGCGCGGCGACGACCCAAGCGAGCGCCGCCTCTCACGACAGAGGCATGGCTCACGGCGCGTGCGCGGGCCCCACGGCGGCCGCGGCCCACGCGACGGTGGGCGGGCCGAAGGCCCACACGGGGGCGGGCCCCCACACGGGTGCGGGCCCCACATGGGAGGCGCGGCGGGCCCCGGCCCACACGGGGGCGCGGGCCGGCTCACGCGGCAGTGGGAGCGGCAGCAGGGGGCGGGGCGCGGTGGGTGCGGGCCCGTAGGGGAGGCCGCCGGGGCGGGGGCCGGAGGGGCGTCAGGTTCGGCGGCGGACGACGTAGGCGGAGCCGCCAGGGGAGGAGGAGGTCTCTCCCACGTACTCCTGCCCCCGCATCTCGCACCACGCCGGAATGTCGAGCCGAGCGGCCGCGTCGTCCGCGAGGACGGTCACCGTGCCGCCCACGGGGACGTCGCCGATGACCTTGGCGAGCTCGATGACGGGGATGGGGCAGCGCCGGCCGAGCGCGTCGACGACGAGGGATCCGGAGTCGGCCGGGGGCGCGACCGGAGGGGCGGCGGGGGCGCCGAGGCGTTCGCGGACGCCCGCGACGACGCCGGGCAGGACGTCGAGGAAACGGTCGACGTCCTCGGCGGTGGTGCCGACGGGGAGGGACACCCGGACGTTGCCCTCGCTCAGGACGCCCATCGCGCGCAGGACATGGCTGGGCGTCAGGGTGGAGCTCGTACAGGACGAACCGGATGAAACGGAGAAACCCTCCCGGTCCAGTTCGTGCAGCAGCGTTTCTCCGTCGACGTAGAGACAGGAGAAGGTGACGAGATGGGGGAGCCGGCGCGCCGGGTCGCCCACCACCTCCACGTCCGGCACCAGCTCCGGCACCCGTGCCCGGATCCGGTCCACCAGGGCCCGCAGGCGGGCGCCCTCGGCCGCCGCCTCGGCCCGGACCGCCCGCAGGGAGGCGGCCGCGGCGACGATCGCCGGAAGGTTCTCGAAGCCGGGGGCCCGCCCCGACTCCCGCTCGTCGGACGGTCCTTGCGGTGCGAAGCGGACGCCCTTGCGTACGGCCAGCAGCCCCACGCCCGCGGGGCCGCCCCACTTGTGCGCGCTGGCCGCGAGGAGCGACCAGCCGCCCTCCACCGGCCCCCAGGCGAGGGACTGGGCGGCGTCCACGAGCAGCGGCACGCCCGCAGCGCGGCAGGCCTCGGCCGCTTCCGCCACCGGCTGTTCGGTTCCCACCTCGTGGTTGGCCGACTGGAGGCAGGCGAGGGCGGTGGCGGAGTCGAGCGCGGCGGCGAAGACGGCCGGGTTCACCGCCCCGGACCGGTCCACCGGCACCTCGGTCACCGTGCCGCCCGCCGCCGCGTGGACCTCGCCGGCGTGCAGGACGGAGGAGTGTTCGACGGCCGAGACCACGAGCCGGTCCCCGACCCGCCGGCGCCCCGCGAGCGCGCCGGAGATCCCCGCGTGAACCGCGCGCGTCCCCGAAGGAGTGAACACGAGCTCGTCCGGGCGACACCCCACGGCCTCCGCCGCGGCCTCCCTCGCCGCGTCCAGCAGCAGCCGTGCCCGCCGGCCCTCCCGGTAGAGCCGGGCCGGGTCGGCCCACCCCTCGTCCAAGGAGGCGAGCAGTGCCTGGCGGGCGACGGGGTGCAGCGGAGCGGCGGACGCGGCATCGAAGTACGGCATCCGTCCACGGTAGGTCCTCCCCCCCACACGCCCCACGCCCACCCACGCCGGACCCGCCCCTCCCCGCAGCCACCCACGCCCCCACGCCCCCACGCCCCCACGCCCCGCCCACCCGGCCCCGCCGACTCCCACGCCCTCCCGGCCCACGCCCACCCACGCCGGACCCGCCCCTCCCCACCGACTCCCACGCCCCTCCCCCCGGCCCCACCGACTCCCACGCCCCCGCTCCCACGCCGCACGCCCACTACCTCCCACCCCGGGCGCCCCGGGCACCCCGGGCACCCCGCCCCCCACCCCACCCCCGCCCCCGACCCCTGCCGCGCTCCCCCTCCCGCCGCGGGTGAGTTCCCGTCAGGAGGGGGGTGCGGGGCGTCGGCAGACGGCCGGACGGGGGTGTGCGACACGCCTGCGGAAGGCTGGAGTCCACCCCTTCGGGGGCTCGGACGGCGCGTTGGGCACCCTCCCCGCGCGACCCCAAATAGCGTCCAGTAGGGTTTGGTCCGCATAAACATCCAAACCCCTGCCCGCGGCCGGGGCGGCGACCGACCAGCGAGACGGACGGCCGTGGCCGACCACTGCGGGCCGAGACTCTCGGGAAGGCGCTACGTGAGTCCCAACGGCTCCGACCGCTCGTCGCGGCGCCCGATGCGGCGGAAGCTGCCGCAGGTGCTGACTGCGGGCCTGATCCTGGCGACAGCCACGGGCTGCTCGTACAACTGGGAAGACTTCCCTCGCCTTGGCATGCCCACCCCTGTGACGGAAGAGGCGCCTCGGATCCTCTCCCTGTGGCAGGGTTCCTGGGCCGCCGCGCTCATCACCGGAATCCTGGTGTGGGGCCTGATCCTCTGGTCCGTCATCTTCCACCGGCGGACCCGGACCAAGGTCGAGGTACCTCCGCAGACCCGTTACAACATGCCCATCGAGGCGCTGTACACGGTCACCCCGCTCATCATCGTCTCGGTGCTCTTCTACTTCACCGCGCGCGACGAGTCGAAGCTCCTCGAGCTCACCCCGAAGCCGCCTCACACGGTCAACGTGGTCGGCTACCAGTGGAGCTGGGGCTTCAACTACATCGAGAACGTGCCCGGTGTCGAGGGTGACGCCAAGACGGACAAGAACCTCGCCTCGATTCCGGACAAGTTCCTCGCGGACTTCCCGGAGAAGGCGGGCGGCGTCTACGACGCCGGTATCCCCGGCGACCGGAACCCGCAGACCGGGAACCCGGGTCCGACCCTGTGGCTGCCGAAGGGCGAGAAGGTCCGGTTCGTCCTGACCTCGCGTGACGTCATCCACTCCTTCTGGGTGGTCCCCTTCCTCATGAAGCAGGACGTCATCCCGGGTCACACCAACTCCTTCGAGGTGACCCCGACGCAGGAAGGCACCTTCCTCGGCAAGTGCGCCGAGCTGTGCGGTGTCGACCACTCCCGGATGCTCTTCAACGTCAAGGTGGTCTCCCCGGAGCGCTACCAGCAGCACCTGAAGGAGCTGGCCGAGAAGGGGCAGACCGGCTACATCCCGTCTGGCATCGAGCAGACGGACCCGGCCAGGAATGCGGAGAAGAACCAACTGTGAGCATCCACAACGAAACCCAGGGTGCCGCCGCAGCTGAGGACTCGTACGAGAACGAGCTGCCCGTACGGCGCAAGCAGCCCGGCAACGTGGTCATCAAGTGGCTGACCACCACTGACCACAAGACGATCGGGACGATGTACCTGGTCACGTCGTTCGCGTTCTTCTGCGTCGGCGGCCTCATGGCGCTCTTCATGCGCGCCGAGCTGGCCCGTCCGGGTACGCAGATCATGTCGAACGAGCAGTTCAACCAGGCGTTCACGATGCACGGCACGATCATGCTGCTGATGTTCGCGACGCCGCTGTTCGCCGGATTCGCGAACTGGATCATGCCGCTGCAGATCGGCGCGCCCGACGTGGCGTTCCCGCGGCTGAACATGTTCGCGTACTGGCTGTACCTCTTCGGCTCGATCATCGCGGTGGCCGGCTTCCTCACCCCGCAGGGTGCGGCCGACTTCGGCTGGTTCGCCTACTCCCCGCTGTCGGACGCGGTCCGCTCGCCGGGTGTCGGCGCCGACATGTGGATCATGGGTCTGGCCTTCTCCGGCTTCGGCACGATCCTCGGTTCGGTCAACTTCATCACCACGATCATCTGCATGCGCGCTCCGGGCATGACGATGTTCCGCATGCCGATCTTCACCTGGAACGTGCTGCTGACCGGTGTCCTGGTCCTGCTCGCCTTCCCGGTGCTGGCGGCCGCGCTGTTCGCCCTGGAGGCGGACCGCAAGTTCGGTGCCCACGTCTTCGACGCGGCCAACGGCGGAGCGCTGCTCTGGCAACACCTCTTCTGGTTCTTCGGACACCCAGAGGTGTACATCATCGCGCTGCCCTTCTTCGGCATCGTCTCCGAGATCATCCCGGTCTTCAGCCGCAAGCCGATGTTCGGCTACATCGGTCTGGTGGCCGCGACGATCGCGATCGCGGGTCTGTCCGTGACCGTGTGGGCGCACCACATGTACGTCACCGGTGGCGTGCTCCTCCCGTTCTTCTCCTTCATGACGTTCCTCATCGCCGTACCGACCGGCGTGAAGTTCTTCAACTGGATCGGAACGATGTGGAAGGGCTCGTTGTCCTTCGAGACACCGATGCTCTGGACGATCGGCTTCCTGATCACCTTCACCTTCGGTGGTCTGACCGGTGTCATCCTGGCCTCGCCGCCGATGGACTTCCACGTCTCCGACTCGTACTTCGTCGTCGCGCACTTCCACTACGTCGTCTTCGGCACCGTGGTCTTCGCGATGTTCGCCGGCTTCCACTTCTGGTGGCCGAAGTTCACGGGCAAGATGCTGGACGAGCGGCTCGGCAAGATGACGTTCTGGACGCTGTTCATCGGCTTCCACGGCACGTTCCTGGTCCAGCACTGGCTGGGTGCCGAGGGCATGCCGCGTCGTTACGCGGACTACCTCGACGCCGACGGCTTCACCGCGCTGAACACGATCTCGACGATCTCCTCCTTCCTGCTCGGCCTGTCGATCCTTCCCTTCATGTACAACGTCTGGAAGACCGCCAAGTACGGCAAGAAGATCGAGGTCGACGACCCGTGGGGCTACGGCCGCTCGCTCGAGTGGGCGACGTCCTGCCCGCCGCCGCGGCACAACTTCCTCACCCTGCCGCGGATCCGTTCGGAATCCCCGGCGTTCGACCTGCACCACCCTGAGATCACCGCTGTCGACCAGCTCGAGAACAAGCCGCACGAGGCCGCGGCCCTCACGGGCAGCAAGGAGGCCGGCAAGTGAAGATCCAGGGCAAGATGTTCATCTGGCTGAGCGTCTTCATCCTTGCCATGGCGATCCTCTACGGCGTCTGGTCCAAGGAGCCGGTCGGCACGACGGCGCTCTTCCTGGCCTTCGGCCTGTCCATCATGATCGGCTACTACCTGGCCTTCACGGCCAAGCGTGTCGACGCGATGGCGCAGGACGACAAGGAGGCCGACGTCGCGGACGAGGCCGGCGAGGTGGGCTTCTTCGCCCCCCACAGCTGGCAGCCGCTCTCGCTGGCCGTCGGTGGTGCGCTCGCCTTCCTCGCCGTCGCGATGGGCTGGTGGATCCTGTACTTCTCCGCCCCGCTGATCCTCGTCGGCATCTTCGGCTGGGTCTTCGAGTTCTACCGCGGTGAGAACCAGAACCAGTAGCGTTACCCCGCTCCGCACCGGAGCACACCGAGGGGCCCGGACACTTCGTCACCGAAGTGGCCGGGCCCCTCTTTTGCAGCACTCGACGCGCTGGTCGTGAGGATTGTCCTTAGCGTGAAGTCATGAACGACACGCCGCGCATTCGGACTGTTCTGAGCTGCACTCTTCTGGCCGTCACCGTCACCGCAGCCGCCACGGCGTGCGCGGGCTCCGACGGCCATCCGCTGTCGGCGAAGGCCTACGACGCGGCGGACCAGCTCGCGGTCAACGCCCCCGCCGACGGAGCCAAGGCGGACCCCGAGAAGCCCCTGGAGATCACCGCCAAGGGCGACGGCGGCCGGATCACCGACGTCACCGCCACCGACGAGTCGGGACGCCACCTCGCGGGCGAACTCACCGCGGACGGGCAGCGCTGGCGCTCCACGGCCGCCCTCGCGGCCGGCGCCCGCTACACCGTCCGGGTGGCCACGGAGGACGACGACGGCGCCCCAGGCGCCCGTACGTTCACTTTCGAGACGGCCCCGGCCAAACAGGCCCTCACCGCGACCTTCGGGCCGGAGGCGGGTACCTACGGCGTCGGGCAGCCCATCACGGCCGACCTCAGCCTCCCCGTCAAGGACCGGGCCGCCCGCGCGGTCGTCGAACGGGCCCTGAAGGTCCGCTCCACGCCCTTCGTCGAGGGCGCCTGGTACTGGGTGGACGACAAGAAACTGCACTTCCGCCCGAAGGAGTACTGGCCCGCCGGCGCCCTCGTCACGGTCACCGGCAACCTGGACGGCCTCAAGGTCGGCGACAAGCTCTACGGCGGCGCGTCCAAACCCCTGAAGCTCACCATCGGCGACCACATAGAAGCCGTGGCCGACGCCGGGTCGCACCAGATGACGGTGAAGCGCAACGGAGAAGTGATCAATACCATTCCGGTGACCACCGGCAAACCGGGCTTCTCTACCCGAAACGGCATCAAGGTCATCCTCGGCAAGGAGTACTACGTCCGCATGCGGGGCACCAGCATCGGCATCTCCGAGGGCAGCTCGGAGTCGTACGACCTGCCGGTCTACTACGCCACCCGGGTCACCTGGAGCGGTGAGTACGTCCACGCCGCGCCCTGGTCGGTCGGCTCGCAGGGCGTGGCGAACGTCAGCCACGGCTGTGTCGGCATGTCGACCGGGAACGCGGCCTGGTTCTACGAGACCGTCCGCCCCGGCGACATCGTCCGCGTCGTCAACAGCATCGGCAAGACGATGGACACCTTCGGCAACGGCTTCGGCGACTGGAACCTGTCCTGGGACAAGTGGCGCGAGGGCAGCGCCCTGGTGGAGGCCGCCGGAAGCCCGGTCGCCCCCACCGAGAAGGCCCGCCTACGCCCGTCGCTCTGACCGGCTCACGCGGCGATGCGCCGACCGGCTCACACGATGACGTCCTGATCGGCTCGCGCGACGATGCTCCGACCGGCTCAGGCGTCGATCGACAGGCGGGAGCGCAGCAGGGCCGCCAGGGACGCCGCGAACTCCACCGGTTCCACCGGAAGGGTGACCGCGGCGTCCGCGCGGCTCCAGGTGGCCAGCCAGGCGTCCTGCGGGCGCCCGATCAGCAGCAGCACCGGCGGGCACCGGAAGACCTCGTCCTTGATCTGCCGGCAGACGCCCATGCCGCCCGCGGGCGCGGCCTCGCCGTCGAGGACGCACACGTCGATGCCGCCCTCCTCCAGGCGCTTGAGCACGGCGGGGAGCGTCGCGCACTCCACGAACTCGACCGGGGGAACGTCGGCCGCCGGCCTGCGCCCGGCCGCGAGGCGTACCTGCTCGCGGGTGTTCGCGTCGTCGCTGTAGAGCAGGACCGTGGCACTCGACTGCATCGTTCCTCCGCGTGGAAGTCCGTGGGATGGTCGTCGATCGATGCGCCGGATGCTACTCCGCTCCACACCTCGTCAACACCCGTTCAACATCTGTTCGAAGGGCGCCCGGGGGCGCTTCCACTGGGCCGTTCGGGCTGGACACACGCCTCGGACACTCCGAACGGCACCCCCCGGAGTGAGGGCGGGATAAGCGACCGACATAATGTCGGTCGTGGCGACAGTAACGACAGTAGAAACAGGGCACGCGCACCCGTCGGTCAATCGACCGAACCTCACCAGCGTCGGAACCATCATCTGGTTGAGTTCCGAGCTGATGTTCTTCGCGGCCCTCTTCGCGATGTACTTCACCCTGCGATCGGTGACGGGTGCCGAGTTCTGGGCGGAACAGGCTTCGGCCTTGAACTTCCCGTTCTCGGCGACCAACACCACGATCCTGGTGCTCTCCTCTCTCACCTGCCAGCTCGGCGTCTTCGCCGCCGAGCGGGGTGACGTGAAGAAGCTCCGGACGTGGTTCATCATCACGTTCGTGATGGGTTCGATCTTCATCGGCGGCCAGGTCTTCGAGTACACCGAGCTGGTGAAGCACGAGGGCCTCTCGCTCTCGTCGGACCCGTACGGCTCCGTGTTCTACCTGACCACCGGCTTCCACGGCCTGCACGTGACGGGCGGTCTCATCGCCTTCCTGCTGGTCCTGGGCCGGACGTACGCCGCCAAGAGGTTCACTCACGAGCAGGCAACCGCCGCCATCGTCGTGTCCTACTACTGGCACTTCGTCGATGTCGTCTGGATCGGCCTCTTCGCCACGATCTACATGATCAAGTAATCGGTCCCGCCGACACGGCGGACCGAGACATCCAGCAAGCATCGACGCAGAAGATCCTGACACCGGGGTAATCCGTGAAAAAGCTCTCCGCACGACGACGCCATCCGCTGGCGGCGGTCGTCGTCCTACTTCTCGCGCTGGCGGCCACTGGGGGGCTGTACGCCGCGTTCGCGCCCGCGGGCACGGCGAAGGCCGATGAAACCGCCCAGTCCCTCGCCATCGAGGAGGGCAAGAAGCTCTACTCCGTCGGCTGCGCCAGCTGCCACGGAACCGGCGGTCAGGGCACCTCTGACGGCCCGTCCCTCGTCGGCGTCGGCTCCGCCGCGGTCGACTTCCAGGTCGGCACGGGCCGCATGCCGGCCCAGCAGCCGGGCGCCCAGGTCCCGAAGAAGAAGGTCATCTACTCGCAGGCTGAGATCGATCAGCTCGCGGCGTACGTCGCCTCTCTCGGTGCCGGCCCGATCACGCCGACCGAGGGCCAGTACAGCCCTGAGGGTGCCGACATCGCCAAGGGTGGCGAGCTGTTCCGCACCAACTGTGCCCAGTGCCACAACTTCACCGGTGAGGGTGGCGCGCTGACCTACGGCAAGTACGCCCCGAACCTCGAAGGCGTGAGCCCGAAGCACCTCTACGAGGCCATGCAGACCGGCCCGCAGAACATGCCCTCCTTCCCGGACACCACCATGCCGGAGAAGGAGAAGAAGGACATCATCGCGTACGTCCAGGCCGTCAACAGCGACGAGGCCGACAACCCGGGCGGTCTCAAGCTCGGTGGCCTCGGCCCCGTCAGCGAGGGTCTGTTCGCCTGGGTCTTCGGTCTGGGTGCGCTGATCGCAGTTGCCATCTGGGTCGCGGCCCACACCGCTAAGGCCAAGAAGTCATGAGTAGCCAAGAGATTCCAGAAGAGAACCTGCCGGCAGGGCAGGACACCGCGCACGGCGCGGTGAAGGTCGCCGACGACCCGTTCGCCGACCCGGGCCTCCCGCCCCACAAGCCCCGCATCCAGGACATCGACGAGCGTGCCGCCCGTCGGTCCGAGCGCGCGGTCGCCTTCATGTTCACGCTGTCGATGCTGGCCACCATCGGCTTCATCGCCTCGTACGTGATCTTCCCGGTCGACCAGATCGTGTACATCTGGCCGTTCGGCCGGGTGTCCGCGCTCAACTTCGCCCTGGGCTGGACCCTCGGTCTCGCTCTCTTCTTCATCGGCGCGGGCGCGGTCCACTGGGCCCGCACCCTGATGTCCGACGTCGAGATCGCGGACGAGCGGCACCCGATCCAGGCCGACCCGGAGACCAAGGCGAAGGTCATGGCGGACTTCGCGGCCGGTGCCGCCGAGTCGGGCATGGGCCGTCGCAAGCTCATCCGCAACACGATGTTCGGCGCGCTGTCGCTCGTCCCGCTCTCCGGCCTCGTGCTGCTGCGTGACATGGGCCCGCTGCCCGAGAAGAAGCTCCGGACCACCATGTGGGCCAAGGGTCTTCAGCTCATCAACATGAACACCAACGAGCCGCTGCGTCCCGAGGACGTCGCCGTCGGCTCGCTGACGTTCGCGATGCCCGAGGGCCTCTCGGAGCACGACCACGACTTCCAGGTCGAGATCGCCAAGGCCGCCCTGATGATCGTCCGGATCCAGCCGGAGGACATCAAGGACAAGCGCGAGCTCGAGTGGTCGCACGAGGGCATCGTCGCCTTCTCGAAGATCTGCACCCACGTGGGCTGCCCGATCTCCCTGTACGAGCAGCAGACGCACCACGTGCTCTGCCCGTGCCACCAGTCCACCTTCGACCTCTCCGACGGCGCCCGCGTCATCTTCGGCCCGGCCGGTCACGCCCTTCCGCAGCTGCGGATCGGCGTGAACGACAAGGGCTTCCTGGAGGCGCTCGGCGACTTCGACGAGCCCGTCGGTCCTGCCTTCTGGGAGCGCGGATGAGCACCGTGACCGAATCCAAGAAAGCACCCGCCGGTGAGCGGGTCGCCGACTGGGCCGACGGCCGCCTGGGGATCTACACGCTGGCCAAGGCCAACATGCGGAAGATCTTCCCGGACCACTGGTCCTTCATGCTGGGCGAGATCTGCCTCTACAGCTTCCTCATCATCATCCTGACGGGCGTCTACCTGACGTTGTTCTTCCACCCGTCGATGAACGAGGTGGAGTACGTCGGACCGTACGTCCCGCTGCAGGGACAGCTGATGTCCGAGGCGTTCAACTCGACGATGCACATCTCGTTCGAGGTCCGCGGTGGTCTGCTCATCCGGCAGATCCACCACTGGGCGGCGCTGATCTTCCTCGCCGGCATGTTCGTGCACATGATGCGCGTCTTCTTCACCGGCGCGTTCCGCAAGCCGCGTGAGATCAACTGGCTGTTCGGCTTCCTGCTGTTCTTCCTGGGCATGTTCACCGGCTTCACCGGTTACTCGCTCCCGGACGACCTGCTCTCCGGCACCGGTGTCCGCTTCATGCAGGGCGCGATCCTGTCCGTGCCGGTCATCGGCACGTACCTGTCGATGTTCCTGTTCGGCGGCGAGTTCCCCGGCGGCGACTTCGTGGCCCGGTTCTACTCGGCCCACGTGCTGCTGCTGCCCGGCATCATGCTCGGCCTCGTGGTGGCCCACCTCATCCTGGTGTTCTTCCACAAGCACACGCAGTTCGCCGGCCCCGGCCGCACGAACAAGAACGTCGTGGGCATGCCGCTGCTGCCGGTCTACATGGCCAAGGCCGGAGGCTTCTTCTTCCTGGTCTTCGGTGTCATCGCGGTCATCGCGGCGATCGCCTCGATCAACCCGATCTGGGCCCTCGGCCCGTACCGCCCGGACCAGGTGTCCACCGGCGCCCAGCCCGACTGGTACATGGGCTTCGCCGAGGGTCTGATCCGTGTCATGCCGGGCTGGGAGATCAACCTCTGGGGCCACACGCTGGTCCTGGGCGTGATGATCCCGCTGGCGATCTTCCCGGCGGTCCTGGCCGCGATCGCGGTCTACCCGTTCATCGAGTCCTGGATCACCGGCGACAAGCGCGAGCACCACATCGCGCAGCGCCCGCGCAACGCTCCGACGCGCACCGCCTTCGGTGTCGCCTGGATCACCGCGTACATGATCATGCTCGTGGGTGGTGGAAACGACCTCTGGGCGACCCACTTCCACCTGTCGCTGAACTCGATCACCTGGTTCGTCCGGATCTTCTTCTTCCTCGGCCCGGTCATCGCGTTCATCGTCACCAAGCGGATCTGCCTCGGCCTCCAGCGCCGCGACAAGGACAAGGTGCTGCACGGCCGCGAGTCCGGCATCATCAAGCGCCTGCCGCACGGTGAGTTCGTCGAGGTCCACGAGCCGCTCAGCCAGGGCGAGCTGCACCGCCTCACCGCGCACGAGCAGTACGACGCCGCGGAGCTTCCGCCGGCCGTCGACGAGAACGGCGTGGAGCGCAAGGTCGGCGCCATGGAGAAGCTCCGGGTCAAGCTCAACAAGGGCTACTACGGCGGCGACAGCCAGATCGCCAAGCCGACGGTCGAGGAGTACAAGGAGATCCAGAGCGGCCACGGCCACCACTGATCACCTTGACCTCCTGACTTCCTGAGAGTCGCCACGGCGAGAGCCCCGTCCATTCGATGGACGGGGCTCTTTGCCGTCCCGCCGGCTCGATAGGGTGGGACCGCATCCGTCACGATCACCAGGAGCTGCCATGAGCGCTGCGACCCCCGCTGGAGGACCTACGTCGGCGGGCCGCTCCTGGCCCGTCCTGCTGAACGGCCTGCTCGACGGCAAGGACCTCTCAGCCGACGACACGGCCTGGGCGATGGACCTGATCATGAGCGGTGAGGCGACCGACGCCCAGATCGCCGGCTTCATGGTGGCGCTGCGCGCCAAGGGCGAGACCGTGCAGGAGATCGCCGGTCTCGTACGGACCATGTACGCGCACGCCAACGTGATCGAGGTGCCGGGTCCGGCCGTCGACATCGTCGGCACCGGCGGCGACGGCGCCAAGACGGTGAACATCTCCACGATGGCGTCGATCGTGGTCGCCGGCACCGGGACGAAGGTCGTCAAGCACGGCAACCGCGCCGCGTCCTCCGCCTCCGGCTCCTCCGACGTCCTGGAGAAGCTCGGCATCAACCTGAACCTCACCCCGCAGCGGGTCGCCGAGGTCGCCGAGGAAGCCGGCATCACCATCTGCTTCGCGGTGAGGTTCCACCCGTCGCTGCGGCACGTCGCCGCGGCGCGCGGCCAGTTGGGCATCCGGACGACCTTCAACGTGCTCGGCCCGCTGACCAACCCGGCCAAGGTGCGCGCCCAGGCCGTCGGGGTCGCCGACCCGCGCATGGCGCCGATCGTCGCCGGCGTCCTCGCCGACCGCGGCAACTCCGCCCTGGTCTTCCGCGGCGACGACGGCCTGGACGAGCTGACCACCACCGCCACTTCCCGGGTCTGGGTGGTCGGGAACGGCACCGTCACCGAGGAGCGCTTCGACCCGCGGGACGTCGGCATCGACCTCGTCCCCCTGGAGGCGCTGCGCGGCGCGGACGCCTCCTACAACGCCGACGTGGCACGGCGGCTGCTGGCGGGGGAGACGGGTCCGGTCCGGGACGCGGTGCTGCTCAACGCGGCGGCGGCGCTGACCGCCCTGGAGCCCGGCACGGGAAGCCTGGCGGAGCAGCTGTCCGCGGGCATGGCGAAGGCGGCCGAGTCGATCGACTCCGGCGCGGCCCGCCGGAGCCTGGAGCGGTGGATCGCCGCCAGCAACGCCTGACCCCTCTTCGGCCGTACGACCCCGGTCCGTCATGCGGACCGGGGTCTTGCGCATCGGCGATCATGTGGCAGGATGCTTCTCAGGTCACGAGTGACAGCGTTTAGGCCCCGGCTTGCTGTCCGGCAACCCTCCGTCCGTGGCGGGGTGCCCCGGGTGATGACCAGGCCGTAGGCAGCGAGGTCTACGGCAAGCGCGGACCCCTCGAACACCAGGGGTCCTGGTCTCTCGAGGAGCGTTTTCCGTGAGCAAGCGAATGCGATAGGGCGACTCCGCCCCTTCTTCACCCTCGGAGCAGGGCCTCTTCCGCGTACCCGTGTACCGGCGTACGCCCCCGCCGTCTCCGAGGCATCACCCGTACCCCGCCGCATCCGGCCGCGTACGGGATCCACCGAAGCCATTCCGCACCGCCCGCCGGGAGATTCCGCCATGTCCGCACGCCCGAACGCCGCCACCACCACCGTCGAGACCGCCGCCACCGAGAGCGCCGACCCCTGCTGCGCCGCCCCGCTGCCCGTCCTCGGCCGGGACGTCACCGTCCCGCTCGTCACCGGCGGCGAGGTGACCTACGCGGCGCTGGACTACGCGGCCAGCGCCCCGGCCCTCCAGCGGGTCTGGGACGACGTCGCCGCGTACGCCCCCTACTACGGCAGCGTCCACCGGGGCGCCGGATACCTCTCGCAGCTCTCCACCGACCTCTTCGAGAACAGCCGCGTCACCGTCGCCGAGTTCCTGGACTGCCGCCCCGGCGACCAGGTCGTCTTCACCCGCTCCACCACCGACTCGCTCAACCTGCTCGCCGCCACGATCCCGGCCGGCTGCGAGGTCTTCGTCTTCGAGACCGAGCACCACGCCTCGCTGCTGCCCTGGCGCGACGCCCGCGTCACCTACCTCAACGCGCCGCGGACCCCGGAGCAGGCCGTCGCCACCCTGGAGCGCGCCCTCGCCGACCGCGACCCCCACGGCCCCGCCCTGGTCTGCGTCACCGGCGCCTCCAACGTCACCGGCGAGCTGTGGCCGGTGAAGGAGCTCGCCGCCGCCGCGCACGCCCACGGCGCCAGGATCGTCCTCGACGCCGCCCAGCTCGCGCCTCACCACCCGGTCTCCGTGCAGGAGTCGGACGTGGACTGGGTCGCCTTCTCCGGGCACAAGCTGTACGCGCCCTTCGGCTCCGGCGTCCTCGCCGGCCGCGCCGACTGGCTGCAGGACTCCGAGCCCTACCTCGCGGGCGGCGGCGCCTCCCGCAAGGTGGCCCGCCGGGCCGACGGTGGTGTGGACGTGGAGTGGCACACCACCGCGGCCCGGCACGAGGCCGGTTCGCCGAACGTCATCGGCGTCTACTCGATCGCCTCCGCCTGCAAGGCGCTCACCGAGGCCGGGTTCGACTCCCTCGTCGCCCGCGAGCAGCACCTGATCGACACGGTCCGCGCGGGCCTCGCCGAGGTGCCCGAGGTGCGCGTGCTCTCGCTCTTCGGTGACGACGCGCCCCGGGTCGGCGTCATCTCCTTCGTCGTGGAGGGCTGGAACAGCTCCCACTTCGCCGCCGCGCTCTCCGCCGAGTACGGCATCGGCGTCCGCGACGGTCTCTTCTGCGCCCACCCCCTGGTCCGGACCCTGCTCGGCAGCGACCCGCAGGACCCGGGCGAGTGCGGCGCCCCCGAGGCCGCGCCCGGCGAGCGCTCGCTGAACGCCATCCGGGTGAGCTTCGGTGCCGGTACGCCGGACGAGCACGTGGAGCGCTTCGTCGGCGCCGTGAAGGAGCTCGTCCGCGACGGCGCGCAGTGGAAGTACCGCACCGAGGACGGCCGCTGCGTCCCGGACCGCGGCTGATCGGTCACTCGTACGGGTGAAGGGGGCCTCCCCGCCGGGAGGCCCCCTTCGCGTGTCGCGCGGTCCCGGGTGTCAGGACTCCAGACCGATGGCGAAGGCCGCCTCCAGGTCGTGCTGGGAGTACGTGCGGAACGCCACGTGGGTGTCGGTGGCCTCGACGCCCGGGATCTTGCTGATGCGGCCGGGGATCACGTCCGCCAGGTCGTCGTGGCGGGGTACGCGGACCATGGCGATGAGGTCGTACGTGCCGGTCACCGAGAAGACCTCGCTGACGCTGTCGAGCGCGGCGATCGCCTCGGCGATCTCGGGGATGCGGTCCACGCTGGTCTTGATGAGCACGATCGCGGTGATCACGGCTGGCTTTCTCCCTCGGTCGCCGCGGCTGGAGCCTTCACTCTATCCCCACCCCGGTAGCACCCCCAGGCGTAGAGGAAGCCGACCGAGAAGCCCACGACGTGGGCCAGGTAGGCGACCCCGGGACCCGGTCCGGCCGCGCGCGCGGCGAGCCACTGGAGCACGAACCAGAAGATCAGCACGATCCAGGCGGGGAAGCGCAGCGGCAGGAAGAGGAGGAAGGGGAAGAGGCTGGTGACGCGGGCGCGCGGGAAGAGGAAGAGGAAGGCCCCGAGCACCCCGGAGATCGCCCCCGACGCCCCCACGAGGGTCTGCTCGCTGTCCGCGTGCGCCACCGCGTACCCGAGGAGCGCGAGGTAGCCGACGGCCAGGTAGAAGAGGGCGAACCCGGCGGCTCCCATGCGTTCCTCGGCCATCGCCCCGAAGACGTACAGGAACAGCATGTTGCCGAGCAGGTGGAGCCAGCTGCCGTGGACGAAGAGCGCGGTGAGGGGGGTGAGCAGGGCGTGCGGCTCGCCGGTCATCAGCTCGGCGGGGACGACGCCCCAGCGGCGGAAGTACGCCCCCTGCGCGGCCAGGAGCGTGTCACCGGTGCCGTACACCGGATTGACACCGGAGACGGGACTGACGACGAAGAGGAGACAGCAGGCGGCGATCAGTCCGTAGGTCACCGTGGGGCCCGTGCGCGCGCCCTGCCAGGCGCCGCGGGCCGCTCCTCGCCAATCGATCATGGACAGATCATCGCGTACCGGGGTCGAAGTGGACAGAGTGCCTCGCCGTGCCCCGGGGTACGGGCAAGGCCGTAGGGTTACGGGCACGACGACCGCAGTTCGACGGCGCACCGCGGCTCCCGCACCTGGTACCACGCAACAGGAAGAAGGACGGCACGATGACGACGGTTCCCCTGCCGACCGCCGAGACCCGCTGGCGCTGCACCCTCTGCGGCAACCTGACCCGCTTCGACGTGACGCGCTCCTCGAAGGTCGTCGAGTACGTCCATCTGGACCTCGCGGGCGATCCGACGGTCGAGGAGCGGCAGGTGGTCAGTGAGACCATCGAGTCGGTCCGCTGCCGCTGGTGCAACGCGGTGGACCAGATCGAACTGGTGGACAGGCCGGGCGCCGCCTCCTGAGGAGCGGCGCGGACGACATAGGGGTGACGGATCGTGGAGCAGCCCGCGCACGGTGGAGAGCCGGCCGGCGCGGCAGGTGACGCTGCCGAGACGCTCGACCACCCACTGCCGGAAGGCGTACGGCGGCGGGTCGTCGCGCTGGTGGCGGACGCCTTCGGCGGGCTGACCGTCGCGGAGCTCCCCGCCCCCCTGCGTCAGTACGCCCGCTTCACCGCCAGCCGGCGGGCGAAGTTCGCCGGCAACGCGATGGCGGCCGCCCTGGAGAGCGACCCGCTCTTCCGGCAGCGCATCGCCGAGCGGTTCAGGCAGGACCAGCCCGAGCTGGCCGGGGCGGTGGAGACCGGTACCCCGCCGGCCGCCGCCGACCCCGTCGACGTGGCCGCCGCCGCCTATGTGCTGCGCCCGTCCGGTTGGGTCAAGCTCGTGGCCGCCGCGGGCGAGGAGGCCCAGCGGGCCGACGCCGAGCGGGCCGACGAGGCCGGCCGGCGGGAGCTCGAGCGGCTCCGCGAGGAGCTCGCCGCCGCCCGGGACCGCTCGCGGAGCGAGACCGAGCAGCTGCGGCACGACCTGGAGGCGGCCCGCAGGGAAGCGGAATCGCTTCACCGCAAGCTGCGCAGCGCCCAGAGCGACGTGAAGCGCGGCGAGGCCGCGCTGCGGCGGGCCCAGGGCGAGATCGACGCCGTGCGCGCGGAGGGGGCGGCCCAGCTGTCCTCCGCCGAGAGCGAGACCCGGCGGCTCAAGGCGCGCCTCGGCGAGGTCGAGGCGGCCCTGGAAGCGAGCCGCCGGACGGCCCGTGAGGGGCGTTCGGTGGAGGACATGCGGCTGCGGCTGCTCCTGGACACCGTCCTCGACGCGGCCCAGGGGCTGCGCCGCGAACTCGCGCTGCCGCCCCTCTCGGTGCACCCGGCGGACACCGTGGACGCGGTGGAACCGGGGCGGATGTCCCCGAAGGACATCGCGGCGCGGGCCCTGTCCGAGACCGATCCGGCGCTGCTCGACCAGCTCCTCGCGCTGCCGCAGGCGCATCTGGTGGTCGACGGCTACAACGTCACCAAGACCGGTTACCCGACCATGCCGTTGGAGAAGCAGCGGCTTCGGCTGCTCGGCGGCCTCTCGGCCCTCGCCGCCCGTTCGGGCGCCGAGGTGACCTGTGTCTTCGACGGGGCGGAGCTGGCGGCACCGGTGCTGCTGGCGCCGCCGCGAGGGGTGCGGGTGCTGTTCTCCAAGCCCGGTGTCACGGCCGACGAGTTGATCCGTCAGCTGGTGCGGGCCGAGCCGCCGGGGCGCCCGGTCGTGGTGGTCTCCACCGACCGCGAGGTGGCCGACGGGGTCGCGAAGGCGGGTGCGCGGCCGGTGGCGTCCGTCTTGTTGCTGAAGCGGCTTTCGCGCCTCTCGTGACGCATCGCAACCCGTGGGCGCTATGCCCGAATTCTGGATGGCGGACCGTCAAGTCACCATCACTGCCCGTGCGGTGCGTGTAAACAAAGTGCTGCGTGAGCAATATTTTTGCCGGTGGGATTTGAACTGATCACGGCTTGGTCACTAGGGTCGGGCATCGAACCTTCGCGCGGTTGATCACCCATCCGGGGTGACGGCGGAGGAACCGCCTGCCCCTGACCGGTTGGGCGGCTCTGAGGAAGAAGGAGATCGCCTTCGTGGCGTCCCACCGTCGACCCAAGCAGCCGAGCCGCGCCCGTGTGACCGTGCTCACTGTGACCGCGGCCGCCGCCGTGGCGTTCACCGCCCAGTCCGGCGCCCAGGCGGCCCCCGCCAAGCCCAAGATCGACGAGGTCAAGTCGAAGGTCGACAAGCTGCACCACGAGGCCGAAGAGGCCACGGAGCAGTACAACCTCGCCGAGGAGCGCCGCGGCAAGCTGCAGACGGAGATCGGCAACCTGCAGGACAAGGTCGCCCGTGGTCAGCAGGAGCTCAACACCCTGCGCGACCAGATCGGTTCGGTCGCCAGCGCCCAGTACCGCTCCGGCGGCATCGACCCGGCGCTCCAGCTCTTCCTCTCCGCCGACCCGGACACCTACCTCGACAAGGCGTCCGCGATCGACCAGTTGAGCGCCCAGCAGGCCGACGTGCTCACCTCGATCCAGGCCAAGCAGCGCACGCTCGCCCAGCAGCGGGCCGAGGCCACCACGAAGCTGGCCGACCTCGAGGACGTCCGCAAGACCCTCGGCGAGAAGAAGAAGAAGTTCCAGGCCAAGCTGGCCGAGGCCCAGAAGCTCCTCAACACCCTCACGGCGGAGGAGAAGGCCAAGCTGGAGCAGCAGGAGCAGCGCGCCAGCCGCGACGCCGGCGAGCGGGTCAACCTGGGCAGCGAGGCCCCGTCGAACGGCTTCGGCGCCGCGGCCCTCGCCGCCGCCGACACCCGGGTCGGCATGCCGTACGTCTCCGGCCACGAGGGCCCCAGCTCGTTCGACTGCTCCGGTCTGACCCAGTGGGCGTACGGCCAGGCGGGCATCGACCTCAGCCGCACCACGTACACCCAGCAGAACGACGGCACGAAGATCGGCCGCAGCCAGCTCAAGCCCGGCGACCTGGTCTTCTTCAACGGCCTCCAGCACGTCGGCCTGTACGCGGGCAACAACACCGTCCTGCACGCCCCCTACTCGGGCGCCTACGTCCGCTACGAGTCGATGAACACGATGGGCTCCTTCCAGTTCGGCGTCCGCATCGGAAGCTGACGCCCGACGAACCGCCGTGGCGTGCCGCCCAATCGGGTGGTTCGCCGCGACGCGCGCTGACCTGACGCCCCGCCGGTGACCTGTGTTCTCCGGCGGGGCGTCACTTTGTGTGCCCGGCGCCTTCGTTGGACGCGGAGTGATCAGCGGCTACTGTCTGCCGCGCCAGTCTGCGTCGAGCCGAACGGAGCGCGATTCGTGGCGTCCCACCGCCGACCCGCCAGGGTCACCGTCCTCACCGCCGCCGCGGCGGCCACCGCGGCGGCGTCCCTCGGGGCCGTCCCCGCGAGCGCCGACCCCGGAGCGAGCCCCGCGGCCGCCCGTGCCACGGTCGACCGCCTCTTCGAGGAGGCCGAGAAGGCCACCGAGGGTTACAACCGCGCGGACGAGAAGACGGACGCGCTGCGCCGCACGGTCGCCGAGGCCCGGGACGGCCTCGCCCGCGGCCAGGAGCGCATCAACCGCATGCGGGGCGCGCTCGGCTCGGTCGCCGGAGCCCAGTACCGCTCGGGCGGCATCGACCCCGCCCTCGCCCTGCTGCTCTCCTCCGACCCGGACAGCTACCTCGACCGCGCCTCCGCCCTCGACCGGGCCACCGCCCGGCAGGGCGCCGCGCTCGGCGAACTCCAGCGCGAGCAGCGCCGGCTGAACCAGAAGCGGTCCGAGGCCCGCACGGCCCTCGGCGAACTGGAGCGCAGCCGCGCCGAGGTCACCCGCCACAAGCTCGCTGTCGAGCGCAAGCTCGCCGAGGCCCGCCGGGTGCTCGCCTCCCTCACCGCGGAGGAGCGCGCCGACTACGACCGCGCGTCCCGTTCCGGCGGGCGCGACGGCGGGCCCGCCGAGGAACTGCCTCCGCTCGCCGACCTCGGCCCCGCCTCCTCGCGGGCCGCCGCCGCGGTGATCGCCGCCCGCAGCGCCATCGGCAAGCCGTACGTGTGGGGCGCGACCGGCCCCTCCGCCTTCGACTGCTCCGGCCTGATGGTGTGGTCGTACCGCCAGGCCGGCATCAGCCTGCCGCGCACCTCGTCGGCGCAGCGGTACGCGGGCCGCCAGGTGCCGCTGTCGCAGGCGCAGCCCGGGGACCTGGTCACCTACCGGGGCGACGCCAGCCACGTCGCCATCTACGCCGGCAACGGGCAGGTCATCCACGCCCCCTACCCGGGCGCGCGGGTCCGCTACGACCCGGTGAACATGATGTCCCACGTGACGGTGACCCGGGTCTGACACCCGGCCGGAGACAGGGCCCGCCGTTTCGACCGTACGATCGGGGGCGTGGCAGGTCAGGGGAGTGGAGCGGCGCGCGGCGCGGTCGCGTGCGCGGCGGCGGCCCTGCTGACCCTCGCAGGGTGCGCGGCACCCGCGCCGGCCGACCCGTCGCCCCGGGAGATCCAGACCCTGCTCGACCGGCACGCGCGGGCGCTGCTCGACCGGGACCGGGCCGGTTACCTCGCGGCCGTCGACCCCGCGCTCGCACCGGTGGCCCGCACCGAGTTCGACCGGCTCGCGAGGATCCCGCTCGGCGGCCTCGACTACCGGGTCACCGACGTCGACCGTACCGGCGAGGACCGGGCGACCGCCGAGGTCGAGCTGGGGTACCGGATCAAGGGGTACGACTCCGGGCCCGCCACCACCGAGCGGATCCTGGACCTCGTCGAACGCGACGGCCGCTGGTACGTGACCGGTGACCGCGGCGCCGAGGGCGCGCCGCAGCAGCTCTGGCAGCAGGGCGAGGTGGAGACGGTGACAGGCCGCCGCAGCCTCGTCCTCGGCGTGGGGCAGAGCGCGGAGCGGCTGCGGGAGATCGCGGTGGCCGCGGACCGGGCGGTGCCCGCGGTCGGCGACGCCTGGGGCGGGAGCTGGGCGGGCCGGATCGTGGTCCTCGTGCCCGCGTCGGTCGAGGCGATGGGCCGGCTCCTCGGCGGGTCGGCCGCCGACTACCGGGGCATCGCGGCCGTCACGACCGGCGAGGCGGGCGGCGGCCCGCAGGCGCCCGCGGACCGGGTGATCGTCAACCCGGACGCGTACGCGATGCTGGGCGCCTTCGGCCGGCAGCTGGTCCTCACCCACGAGACCACCCACGTCGCCACGCGCGTCCAGACCACCAGGGCCACCCCCGTCTGGCTCTCCGAGGGTCTCGCCGACTGGGTCGCCTACCGGGGCGCCGGCCGCACCCCCGCCCAGGCCGCGCCCGAACTCCGCCGCGCGGTCCGCGCGGGCGAGCCGCCCGACCGGCTCCCGGACGACGCCGACTTCTCCTTCGGCGGCGACGCGGACGCCCTCGCGCGGGCCTACGAGGGCGGCTGGCTCGCCTGCGAGCTGATCGCCGAGCGCTGGGGCGCCGGGAAGCTGACCGCGTTCTATCGCGCCGTGGGCGCCCACCCGGGCCGCGAGGGGGCGGTGGAGAAGGCCCTCCACGAGGTCCTGGACACCACCCCGGAACGGTTCACCGCCGACTGGCGCGCCTATCTGACGGACCGGCTCGGCGGCGCGGACCCTGCTTAGGGGGCGGCCTTGCCGGTCATGCCGGGCCGGCGGGGACCGGACGCCTTCCAGGACCCGCCCGGAGGATCACGGGCCGGGTCCCCGGTCAGCCGGAGCGGGGCCTCTGGCGCCCCGCGTTCTCCTCGTCGGAGGTCCTGGCGAAGAGAGAGATCCCGTCGCGCCGGTCGACCAGGCGGTAGCCGGGGACGTCCGGCGTGGCCGCCTCCATCGCCCGGCCGGCCGCGCAGTCCGGGTCGGTCATGTCGGTGTCGTCGTAGATCAGCCACCCGGGCGGCTCGGACGGGGGGAACGAGCGGGGGAAGAGACAGATCTCGCTGACGGTGGCGCGGTCCACGAGCTGGGCGGCGAGCTGGTTCGACGCGGCCACGGTCGCGCCGTCGGGGATCCTCGCGAGCAGCGCGTCCGCGGTCCGGACGTGGGCGGACCCGGTCCAGGTCCGCGGGAGCACGAGCTCGTGCAGGGGATGGGTGAAGAAGGTGACGGCCGTGACCACCGCTCCGACGGCACAGGCGGGCACGAGCCGGCGCGCGGTCACGCGGCCCGAGGCCACGGTGTGGACGGCGGCGGCGAAGGCGATGGGCATGAGCACCGCGCTGTAGTGGAAATCCGTCCCCCAGTGGTAGGGGTTCGGCGAGGTGAAGCGCCATGCCAGGGTCGGCAGCGCGATCAGCACGATCGGCGAGCGAAGGGCGAGGAAACCGGTGGGCGCGACGATCATCAGGACCGTGAGCCACTTGACCGGCGGCCAGAAGGCCTCGGCTGCCTGCATCAGCAGGCCCGTCTCCTCGGGGGTCGGTGCCGGCCAGTAGGCGAACTTCCCGAGGGGGTTGAAGTACGGCAGGATCACCAGCATCTCCAGGGCCGTCGCGGCGGCCCCGAAGGCGGCGACGGCGAGCCCCGCGACCCGCGGTCCCTTCCAGGCCGCGTAGGCGCCGATCGCGGCGACCGTGAGACCCAGGTCCTCCTTGACGAGCACCAGGGGAAGCGACCACAGGAGCGCCGCCCGCCACCGCTGCCGCCCGGCGGCGCAGAGGGAGAGCGTCAACAGCGGTACGGCGAAGGCGACTTCGTGGAAGTCGAAGGAGATCAGCTTGGCGAGTCCCCAGGAAGCCCCGTACGACACCCCGACCCAGGAGGCGAACCCGCGCCCCCTGACGTCGTGCGCCCACCTCATCAGGGGGATGACGGAGAAGGCGACCAGGGCGGCCTGGCAGACGAGCAGGGTACAGCTGGAGGGAAACGCCCTGTAGGCCGGCGCGAGCAGCGCGAGGATCGGGTGGAAGTGATCCCCGAGGGTGTTGTAGTCGGGCCCTTTGAGGGGCGAATACGGAGCGGAGAGCTCGGAGTAGGACTTCACGATCTGGGTGAAGATTCCCAGGTCGTAGCCGGTCGAGAGGTTGGCCGCGTGGCGTCGCGCCGACAGCAGCAGGTAGACCGCGAAGAACGCGCCGGCCATCAGGTAGGGGGACTTCCGGAACCTTCCCGCCGCGACGTCCCCGGATGTCTCCGCGGCCCTCTCGGTACCCCCTGTCGCGGTGCGCCGCTGAAGCGTGTCGACCGAGAGGTTCGGGTTGTTCATGTCAGAAGGAGGACCTAACAGGGAGGCAAAGGTCCATCAGGGTAGCACCGGGCCTATCCGCGGGACCGGGCCGAACCGGTCAGCACCTTCTCCCGCTCCGGCCGGTCCGCCGGGACGGGGATCCGCACCACGCCGGCCTCCGTCACCGTGTGCCGCCACAGGGTGCGGCAGGCGGCGAAGGCGGCGGCCACGAGCAGGCCGTTGCGCAGGAACAGGACCGCGATGCCCAGGGGGTCGCTCTCGGTCACGTGCCAGAACCAGACGGGGTACTCGAACTGCGTCACGGCCGTCGCCCACAACACCAGATGGGCGGGGCGCCGCATCCTGCTCGACCGGTAGGCGAGGCAGACCGCGGCCAGTCCGACCAGCCAGATCATGTACTGCGGCGAGATCACCCGGCTCGTCACGGTGAAGAGCAGCACCGCCACGAAGGCCGCGTCCGCCATCGTCGAGGAGACGAACCGGCGCGCCTTGAACCGCCACACCGCCAGCCAGCCGAAGGCGGCGACCGTCATCCCCATCGCGCCGGCCGACACCCACGAGACGTACGGGCCGATGAACTCCATCGAGCCGTAGTTCATCCGCGCCTCGCCGCCCCAGCCGAGGTTCCGGGCCAGGTGGAACACCATCGCGCCCAGGGACTCGACCTCCGTGCCCCGCTCGCTCTGGTAGGAGAGGAAGGCCAGGGAGCCCGGCATCCACGCCCCGCACAGCAGCAGCACCGCGCATCCGGCGCCCGCCGCCACCGGCCAGGAGCGCCAGGTCACCGGCCCCTTCGGGGTGCCCGCGAGCAGCAGCGCCGGCCACACCTTCAGGACCGCGCCGAAGCCGGCGAGCACTCCGAGCGTGCGCGGGCTGCGGCCGGCCGCCAGCAGGGCCGCGACGGCGACCGCCGCCACCATGATGTCGTAGCGGGCGTACGCGGTCGGGCCGAGCAGGGGCACCGCCGCCAGCCACAGCCAGGCGCCCCGCATCGACCGGCCCGGCCGACGGCCGGTGCGCGTCAGGAGCCCGAGGACGAAGGCGTCGCACAGGAACGCCAGGACGAAGAAGGCGGTCGCGTAGTCGAGGATCGGCAGCAGCGAGGGCGCGAGGATCGGGAGGGCGGCGCCCGGCGGATACTGCCAGGTCGCGTCGTCCAGCGGGTACGTACCCGACCTCAGGACCTCGAACCAGCCCCGGTAGATCTCCTCGACCTCGCGCGTCGTCTCCGGGCCGGGGACCGAGACGACGTCGAAGGCGCACAGCAGCAGGACGGCACGGGTGAGGCCCCACAGGACGAGCGGGAGCCGCAGCCCTATCCGGTCGTCGCCCGCCGCACCCGTCATACCGTCCTGGCTCCTGTCCTGTCGGCCCGCTCGCGAGGGAGGAAGCGGTGGGTGCCGGGCGGGGGGCGTGCTCGCGGTACTGTCGGCCACGATGCACAAGACCCTGATCGTAACGAACGACTTCCCGCCGCGTCCCGGCGGAATCCAGGCGTTCCTGCACAACATGGCGCTCCGTCTGGACCCCGAACGGATCGTGGTCTACGCCTCCACGTGGAAGCGCAGCCGCGAAGGGATCGAGGCGACGGCCGCTTTCGACGCCGAGCAGCCTTTCACGGTCGTCCGGGATCGCACCACCATGTTGTTGCCGACCCCCCGGGTCACCGCCCGCGCCACCGCGCTGCTCCGCGAGCACGACTGCGCGTCCGTGTGGTTCGGCGCGGCCGCGCCGCTCGGTCTGATGGCCCCCGCGCTCCGCCGGGCGGGCGCGCGGCGGCTCGTCGCCACCACCCACGGCCACGAGGCGGGATGGGCCCAGCTGCCCGCCTCCCGGCAGCTGTTGCGCCGCATCGGCGAGGGCACGGACACGATCACCTACCTCGGCGAGTACACCCGCTCCCGGATCGCCGCGGCCCTCACGCCCGCCGCCGCCGGCCGGATGGTCCAACTCCCGCCCGGCGTGGACGAGAAGACCTTCCACCCCGGTTCGGGGGGCGCCGAGGTCCGCGCCCGCCTGGGGCTGAGCGACCGTCCGGTCGTCGTCTGCGTCTCCCGGCTCGTCCCGCGCAAGGGTCAGGACACCCTGATCCGGGCGATGCCCCGGATCCTCCGGCAGGTCCCGGACGCGGTCCTGCTGATCGTCGGCGGCGGCCCGTACGAGAAGGACCTGCGCCGTCTCGCCGCGGAGACCGGCGTGGCCGGATCCGTACGCTTCACCGGCGCCGTCCCCTGGTCGGAACTCCCCGCCCACTACGGGGCCGGCGACGTCTTCGCCATGCCCTGCCGCACCCGGCGCGGGGGCCTCGACGTCGAGGGCCTCGGCATCGTCTACCTGGAGGCCTCCGCCACCGGCCTGCCGGTCGTGGCCGGCGATTCCGGCGGCGCCCCGGACGCCGTCCTCGACGGCGAGACCGGCTGGGTCGTCCGCGGCGACGCCCCGGAGGACACCGCCGACCGCGTCACCACCCTGCTCCTCGACCCCGAGCTGCGCGCGCGCATGGGGGAGCGGGGGCGGGCCTGGGTCGAGGAGAGGTGGCGCTGGGACCTGCTGGCGGAGCGGCTCAGGGAGCTGCTGTAGCGGACGGCTTCCGCGTCATGACGTAGGTGCTGCCGCCGTCGGGGTCGCCGAAGAAGAACAGGACGAGCTCGCGCTTGTCGTCGCGGTCGACGTGGAAGCGCCAGGCGTAGGTGGTGGGCGCGTCCGTGCCGTCCGGCAGCGGCATGGTCGCGCCGGCCCGGTGGTCGACCTTGGTGCGCGCGGTGAGTTCCAGTCCGTTTCCGCGGAGGGGCGCGGAAACGGCCGGAGGCCCGGGGCGACAACGCCCCGGGCCTCCGGCCGTACGGTCCGCCTACGGGCCTCAGGCCCGGTAGATCGCCTCGATCTCGTCCGCGAAGTCCTTCGCCACCACGTTCCGCTTCAGCTTCAGCGACGGCGTGATGTGCCCCGCCTCCTCGGTGAACTGCGCCGGGAGGATACGGAACTTGCGGACCGACTCGGCCTTGGAGACCGCCGCGTTGCCGTCGTCGATCGCCCGCTGGACCTCCGCCACGAGCTCCGCGTCCTCGCGGAGCGAGGCCGCCGTCGAACCGGCCGGCTTGCCGTGCTCGGCGGCCCAGCGGCCGAGGAACTCCTCGTCGATGGTGACCAGCGCGCCCACGAACGGACGCCCGTCGCCGACCACCATGCACTCCGCGACCAGCGCGTGCGCCCGGATCCGGTCCTCGATGACCGCCGGGGCGACGTTCTTGCCGCCCGCCGTCACCAGGATCTCCTTCTTGCGGCCGGTGATCGCGAGGTAGCCGTCCTCGTCGAGCGTGCCGATGTCACCCGTGTGGAACCAGCCGTCCGCCAGCGCCTCGGCCGTCGCCGCCGGGTTGTTCCAGTACTCCGTGAAGATGTGTTCGCCGTGCAGCAGCACCTCGCCGTCGTCGGCGATCCGCACCACCGAGCCCGGCAGCGGCTGACCGACCGTGCCGATCTTCTGCCGGTCCCACGGGTTGAACGCGGTCGCCGCGCACGACTCCGTCAGGCCGTAGCCCTCCAGGACCGTGAAGCCGATGCCCCGGAAGAAGTGGCCGAGCCGCTCGCCCAGCGGCGCGCCGCCCGAGATCGCGTACTCGCCCCGCCCGCCGAGCACCGCCCGCAGCTTGCTGAAGACCAGCTTGTCGAAGACCTTGTGCTTCAGCTTGAGCCCGAAGGACGGCCCCTGCGGGGTGCCGATCGCCCGGCTGTACGCGATGGCCGTGTGCGCGGCCTTGTCGAAGATCTTGCCCTTGCCGTCGGCCTGGGCCTTCGCCCGCGCCGAGTTGTAGACCTTCTCGAAGACGCGCGGCACGCCCAGGATCAGCGTCGGCCGGAACGAGGCCAGCTCGTCGGTGAGGTTCTTGATGTCCGGGACGCAGCCGAGGCGGATCGGCGCCATCACGGACGCGACCTCGACGAGCCGCCCGAAGACGTGCGCGGCCGGCAGGAACAGCAGCACCGAACACTCGCCCGTACGGAAGAGGGGCTTGAGCCGCTCCACCACGTTGCCGCACTCGGCGAAGAAGGCGCGGTGGGTCAGGACGCAGCCCTTGGGGCGGCCCGTCGTGCCCGAGGTGTAGACGATCGTCGCCGGGTCGTCGGCGTTCGCCGCCGACATGCGCTCGTCGAGCAGCTCGTCGGAGACGTCCGCGCCGGTGGCCGTGAGCCGTGCGACCGCGTCGGCGTCGATCTGCCAGACGCCCTTGAGGTCCGGCAGATCGGCCCGTACGGACTCCACCGAGGCCTGGTGCGCGGCGCTCTCGACGAGCACCAGCGTCGCGCCCGAGTCGCCGAGGATCCACTGGATCTGCTCCGGCGAGCTCGTCTCGTACACCGGCACGGTGACCGCGCCCGCGCTCCAGATCGCGAAGTCGAGGAGGACCCACTCGTAGCGCGTGCGGGAGAGCAGCGCGACCCGGTCGCCCGGCTCCACGCCGGCGGCGATCAGGCCCTTGGCGACGCCGCGGACCTCGGCGAGGAACTCGGTGGCGGTGACGTCGGTCCACACGCCGTCGACCTTGCGCCCCATCACGGCGACATCTGGGTGCTGGGAGGCGTTGCGGCGGATGAGATCCGTCAGGTTGCCGTCCGCGGGGACCTCGTACAGGGCCGGAAGGCTGAACTCGCGCAAGACTGCTGCTCCTCATCGGGCGCCGGCGCCACGGCTCTGTGTGATGCACCGGTGAAGTCCATGATCGGGCAGGTGCTCAGTGGGGGTGAGCACGACTGGACTGCCCGGACGTTACCCACCAGTACATGGTTCCCGATAGGGGGTCCCGGTCAGATGTTCCGTGCGTCACACATGCGTGACGGTGCTCTGCGCACAGTAATCCACCGGTTTCGCGACTCCCAAGTAACCGCAGGTGACACCCCCTAAGGTGGGCTCATGCGAGTCCATGTGGTCAGTGACGTACACGGCAACGCCGGAGATCTCGCCCGGGCGGGGGAGGGCGCCGACGCCCTGATATGCCTGGGGGACCTGGTCCTCTTCCTCGACTACGCCGATCACAGCCGCGGCATCTTCCCCGACCTCTTCGGCACCGAGAACGCCGACCGGCTGGTCGAGCTGCGCACCGCCCGCCGCTTCGACGAGGCCCGTGACCTGGGGCGCCGCCTCTGGGCCGAGCTCGACGTCGACCGGGAAACCGCCATCGAGGCCGCCGTGCGCCGCCAGTACGCCGAACTCTTCGCCGCCTTCCCCACCCCCACCTACGCCACCTACGGCAACGTCGACATCCCGCGGCTCTGGCCCGACTTCGCCCGACCCGGCACCACCGTCCTCGACGGCCGGCGGATCGAGCTCGGCGGCCTCACCGTCGGCTTCGTCGGCGGCGGCCTGCGCACCCCCATGCGCACCCCGTACGAGATCTCCGACGAGGAGTACGCGGCCAAGGTCGAGGCGCTCGGCGACGTCGACGTCCTCTGCTCCCACATCCCGCCGGACGTGCCGGACCTGACCTACGACACCGTCGCCCGCCGCTTCGAGCGCGGCAGCCGGGCCCTGCTCGACGCGATCCGCCGCACCCGGCCCCGCTACGCCCTCTTCGGCCACGTCCACCAGCCGCTCGCCCGGCGCATGCGGATCGGCTCGACCGAGTGCGTGAACGTCGGGCACTTCGCCTCGACCGGCACACCCTTCGCGCTGGAGTGGTGACGGGGGCGGAGCCGGGGCGCGATAGCCTGCCGTAGGCACGTCTGTGCCCTTTCACTTCCGCCGGAACACACCGTGGAGGAGCCACCGCGATGGCCGAACACACCAGCTCGAGCATCACCATCGAGGCGGCACCGGCCGACGTCATGGGTGTGATCGCCGACTTCGCCCGCTACCCCGAGTGGACCGGCGAGGTGAAGGAGGCCCAGGTCCTGGAGACCGACGCCGCCGGCCGCGCGGAGAAGGTCCGGCTCCTCCTCGACGCCGGCGCGATCAAGGACGACCACACCCTCGCCTACACCTGGACCGGCGCCAACGAGGTCAGCTGGACCCTGGTCAAGTCCCAGATGCTCCGCTCCCTCGACGGGTCCTACCGCCTCGCCCCGCTCGCCGGCGACCGCACCGAGGTCACCTACCAGCTCACCGTCGACGTCAAGATCCCCATGCTCGGCATGATCAAGCGCAAGGCCGAGAAGGTCATCATCGACCGCGCCCTCGCCGGCCTGAAGCAGCGGGTCGAATCCGGCGCGTGATCCCCCGGAGGGCGCGGGTAACGTCCTCCCCATGCGGATCATCCTTGTCACAGGTGTCGGGGGCGCGGGGCGGAGCACCGTGGCGGGGGCGACGGCCGTCGCGGAGGCCCGTGCGGGGAAGCGGGTCGTGCTCGTCTCCGAGGAGAGCGATCCGCTGAGGGGCGGGGACGGACCGAGGGTGCTGCGGCCCGAACCCGCCGCGGACTTCCGGCGGGAGTTCCTCGCGCTGCAGGCGAGATCGGGGGCCGCCCTCGAGCTGCTCGGGACCGCGCCGTTCGAGGACGCCGAGCTGACGGAGCTGCCGGGAAGCCGACAGTTCGCGCTGCTCAGGGCCCTGCGGGAGGTGGCCGCGGGGGACGAGGACGTCGCCGTCGTCGACCTGCCGCCGCTGCCGGAGGCGCTCGCCCTGCTCGCCCTGCCCGACCAGCTCCGCCGCTACCTGCGCCGGCTGCTGCCGCCCGAGCGCCAGGCCGCGCGCGCCCTGCGCCCGATGCTCGCGCAGCTCGCCGGGGTGCCGATGCCCGCGCAGTGGCTGTACGAGACGACCGCGCGGTGGGAGGCGGAGCTCGCCGCCGTCCAGGCGGCCGTCGAGGCCCCCGGCACCACCGTCCGCCTCGTGCTCGAACCCGGCCCCGCCGCCGGCCGGACCCTGCGCGCCGCCCGGCTGGGACTCGCGCTCCAGGGCCGGGCGCTGGAGGCGGTCGTCGCCAACCGGCTGCTGCCCGCCGACTCGGAGGACCCCTGGCTGGCCGGACTCACCGCCGAGCAGCACCGGCACCTGGCGGAGCTCCGCACCGCCACCGACGTCCTGTACGAGCTCCCCCACCTCGGCCGGGAGCCGCGCGGAACCGAGGACCTCGCCCTGCTCGCGCCCGTACGGCCCGACGTCCCGCCCGGCCCCGCGCCGCAGTGGCCCGTCGAGGACCGGCGGGAGGAGGACGGCGTCCTCGTCTGGCACATCGCCCTCCCGGGGGCCGTCAAGGAGGAACTCTCGCTCGTCCGGCGCGGCGACGAACTGCTGCTGGCCGTCGGCCCCTTCCGCCGTGCCGTCCTGCTGCCGGGCGCCCTGCGCCGCTGCACCGTCTCCGGCGCGGGACTCGTCGAAGGCGACCTCCGGGTGCGCTTCACGCCCGACCCGGGACTCTGGCCCCGCACGCCCTGAGGCCGTGTACCGTCGAAGTACCAGCCAGTGAGGAGTGCGCCATGAGCGATTCGGACGCCTGGGCCAAGGCGTGCGCCGAGGACCTGGAGGCGGAGAAGGCCCGCCGGCGGGCCGAGCGCGGAGCCGAGCCGGGCTCGCCCGCGGAGGAGTTCCGCAAGCTCTTCGAAGCCGTCGCCGACAAGGTCTCCGGAGGCCTCGGCAACCCCCTCCTCGCGGGCCAGGCCGCGCAGACCGTACAGCAGCTCGTCCATCAGGCGAAGGCCGTCGTCGAGCCCGTCATCGAGCGCAACCCACAGGTCTTCGACCACCTCGCCGCCGCCGGCAGCGAACTCCTCGCCGCCTACCGCTCCGCGGTCGAGGGCCATGAGAACCGCTGGACGCGGGGCGGCCCCGTGGCCGAGGACGACCCCCGCCGGGACGCGGACGGGCCCGGCGGCGACACCGACGAGCCCCGCAAGGACGACGAAGGGCCGGGAACCGGCCAGCACATCGACCTTGACTGATCAGTAGCCGCCTCGCCCTCGGGTACGGTGGGCCTTAGCGGGGCTCGACCGAAAACTGAGGGACACATGGGACTCACCATCGGCGTCGACATCGGCGGCACGAAGATCGCGGCCGGCGTGGTCGACGAGGACGGCAAGATCCTCGACACGCACAAGGTGCCCACCCCGCCGACCCCCGACGGGATCGTCGACGCGATCAGCGCGGCCGTCTCCGAGGCCGGCAGGGGCCACTCGATCGAGGCCGTCGGCATCGGTGCCGCGGGCTACGTCGACGACAAGCGTGCCACCGTCCTCTTCGCGCCGAACATCGACTGGCGGCACGAGCCGCTGAAGGACAAGGTCGAGCAGCGGGTCGGCCTGCCCGTCGTCGTCGAGAACGACGCCAACGCGGCGGCCTGGGGCGAATACCGGTTCGGCGCCGGCCAGGGCCACGAGGACGTCATCTGCATCACCCTCGGCACCGGCCTCGGCGGCGGCATCATCATCGGCAACAAGCTGCGCCGCGGACGCTTCGGCGTGGCGGCCGAATTCGGCCACATCCGGGTCGTCCCGGACGGCCTGCTGTGCGGCTGCGGCAGCCAGGGCTGCTGGGAGCAGTACGCCTCCGGTCGCGCCCTCGTCCGGTACGCCAAGCAGCGCGCCAACGCCACCCCCGAGCGGGCGGAGATCCTGCTCGGCCTCGGCGACGGCACCCCGGAGGGCATCGAGGGCAAGCACGTCAGCGAGGCCGCCCGCGCCGGCGACCCGGTCGCCGTCGACTCCTTCCGCGAGCTGGCCCGCTGGGCCGGCGCAGGTCTCGCCGACCTGGCCTCGCTCTTCGACCCCTCGGCGTTCATCGTCGGCGGCGGCGTCTCGGACGAGGGCGACCTCGTCCTCGACCCGATCCGCAAGTCCTTCCGGCGCTGGCTGATCGGCGGCCAGTGGCGCCCGCACGCGCAGGTCCTCGCCGCCCAGCTGGGCAACAAGGCCGGCCTCGTCGGCGCCGCCGACCTGGCCCGCCAGGGCTGAGCCCGCACACAGGCACCCGCCGACCGCCCGCCGCGTCCGCACGGACCCGGCGGGCGGTCGGCGTATGGTGCCCGACATGGCGACCAGCGAGCTGCCCGACTCCCGCACCGAGGACGACGGCTCGGCCGTCCTCCGGGTCATGAGCTACAACGTCCGCTCGCTGCGCGACGACGAGGACGCCCTCGCCCGGATCATCCGCGCCTGCGCCCCGGACGTCGTCTTCGTCCAGGAGGCCCCGCGCTTCTTCCGCTGGCGCAAGCACGCCGCCCGGCTCGCCGCCAAGAGCGAGCTCGTCGTCCTCGGCGGCGGCGCCCCCGCGGCCGGCCCCCTGCTGCTCTGCTCGCCGCGCGCCACCGTCGAACACACCGAGGACGTACTGCTGCCGCTCACCCCAGGACTCCACCGCCGCGGCCTGGCGACCGCCGTCGTCCGCTTCGGAAGGGCCCGGGTCGGCCTGATCAGCTGCCATCTGAGCCTGCGGAAGGACGAGCGGTACGCCCAGGCCGGGATGGTCCTCGACCGGGTCGACGCCCTGGGCACCCCGTACACCCTCGTCGCCGGCGACCTCAACGAACGCCCTGGCGGCCCCGCCTTCACCCGGCTGACCGGCCGCCTCCAGGACGGCTGGGAGGCCGCGCCCTGGGGCGGCGAGTACACCTCGATCCCCGCCGACCCGCACCAGCGCATCGACGCGATCCTGGCGACCCCCGGCGTCGAGTTCCTCGGCTGCGGCGTCCCCCGCGGCCTCGACCCGGCGGACCTGCGGGCCGCCACCGATCACCTGCCGGTGCTGGCGGCGGTCCGCGTCCCCGCGACGGGCTGAGCGGCCCCCGCGGTCCGGCGCGGCCGGCCCCGGGGGGCGTGCCCCGGCGCCTCCCGGGGCCACCGCGGCGCCGGGAGGCTCAGACGACCGCCCCGCGGCCCGGGTCGTCGAAGCCGTCGTCATCGTCGTCGTGCTTCATGCGGCCGACCAGGGTGGCGAAGCCGCCGAGGAAGCCACCGATGCAGAGGGTCGTCAGCCACCAGGTCATGTCCCACTGGAGCAGCACGGCCACCAGCATCAGGACCGGGCCGCCGACCACGGCGAGCCAGGCGAACCTGGTCGTCACGTCGGCCTCGGGGAGCGGCGGCGGCTCCGGAGGGACGAAATGGCCCTCGTCGGCGCCGCCCTCGGCCTCGTCCGGTTCGGCGGGCGAGTAGTCACGGGGACCGGCGGGCCGCACCCCGGGCGCGAAGACGATCGAGCCGCCCAGCGCGGGCCGCTCGGGCCCGGATTCGGCGTCGCCGTCCGCCTCGGGCTCGTCGGCCGCCTCCGACGGCTTCTTCCCGGCGGCCTCCGACGGCGTCTCCCCGGCGCTCGGCCGCGGTTTCCAGGGCGTGCCCTCCCCGACCACCGGCCGCGGCTTCACCGGCCGGACCTCGTCCCCGGCCGCGTCGGCCCCGTCCTCGGGCTCCGGCAGCGCCAGGTTCTCTATCGACCGGAACGGCTTCGTCCCCGGAGGGTCCGCGGGCTCCTGGCCGTACCCGGCGACGATCGCGGCCCAGGCCGCCTCCTCGTCGATGGGCTGCGGCTCCCGCTCGTCGCCGTCCTGCTGCTCAGCCACCGCTCCTGCTCCCCTTTCCGTCGACCAGCCCCGGCGCGAGGCGCTCGACGAAGGCCAGGCTCTCGTCGAAGATCAGCTCCGCGTCATGGTCCAACGTCGCCACGTGGTAGCTCTGTTCCAGCAGGACCTCCCGGACGTCGGTCGAGGAGATCCGGGAGAGGATCCGGGCCGAGTCGGCGGGCGGCACGACGTGGTCCTGGGGGCTGTGCAGCAGCACCACCGGCTGTGTGACCTGGGGGAGCTCCGCGTCCACGGTCATGAAGAACTGCCGCAGGGAGTGCGCGGCGTGCAGCGGCACCCGGTCGTATCCGACCTCCGCCACGCCCTCCTTCGCGATGTCGCTGGCGATGCCCTTGGTCGAGGGGACCAGATGGCGGACCACCGGCAGCGCGCGAGCCGCCAGGCCGTGCACCTTGTTCCCCGGGTTGACCAGCACGATGCCCCGCACCGCGTCCCCGTACCGGGCGGCGAGCCGCAGGGTCAGCGCCCCGCCCATGGAGAGACCGAAGACGAAGACGGTCTCGCACCGGTCGAGGAGCTCGCGCAGCGCCCGGTCCACCTCCGCGTACCAGTCGTGCCAGCCGGTGACCTGCATGTCCTCCCAGCGGGTGCCGTGGCCGGGCAGCAGCGGCACCGACACCGTCAGCCCGTGCTCGGCCAGGTACTCGGCCCACGGGCGCATCGACTGCGGGGATCCGGTGAAGCCGTGACAGAGAAGGACGCCGACCTTCCCGCCTTCATGGCGGTACGGCTCGGCTCCGGGAAGGACCGGCACCGGGGTCTCCTGTTCGCTTGCGACTCCGGCGTCTTCGGGTGTGCCGGAGCGACGGAAAATGGGGAAGGACCTTCACGTTACGCGACCGGACCGACACCGACCAGGGCCGTAGCGGGGGGCGTGCGCGGGTACGGGATAAAGTCGTCGCGACGGCACACGGAAGGCATGGCGAGTTGATCTACGGCGCAATGAAGTTCTCCCTCGGAGGGTCTCTGAAGCTTGCCTTCCGGCCCTGGGTGGAGGGTCTGGAGAACATCCCCGCCGAAGGGCCGGCGATCCTGGCGAGCAATCACCTGTCGTTCTCGGACTCCTTCTTCCTGCCCGCGGTCCTGGACCGCAAGGTCACGTTCATCGCCAAGGCCGAGTACTTCACCACGCCCGGCGTGAAGGGCAAGCTCACCGCCGCCTTCTTCAAGGGCGTCGGCCAGCTCCCGGTGGACCGCTCGGGCGCCAGGGGCGCCGGCGAGGCGGCCATCAAGGCCGGCATCGAGGTCATCGAGGGCGGCGGCCTGTTCGGCATCTACCCCGAGGGCACCCGGTCGCCCGACGGGCGCCTCTACCGGGGCAAGCCCGGCGGCCTCGCCCGGGTGGCCCTGGCCACCGGCGCTCCCGTGATCCCGGTCGCCATGATCGACACCGAGAAGATCCAGCCGCCCGGCAAGCTCGTCCCCAAGCTGATGCGCCCGGGGATCCGGATCGGCAAGCCGCTGGACTTCACCCGCTACCAGGGCATGGACGGGGACCGCTTCATCCTCCGCTCGGTGACCGACGAGGTCATGTACGAGATCATGAAGCTGTCGGGCCAGGAGTACGTCGACATCTACGCGACCGCCGCCAAGCGGCAGATCGCGGACGCTGAGAAGGCGGCCAAGGAGGCCGTCAAGGCCGAGATCGCCGCTCGGGAAGAGTCCGGCGCGTAGGTCCCCGCGAGGGGCTTTCCGGGGGTGGGGGAGATGGCCAAGCGCGAGCGTGTCGTGCGCATGTCGGTCGAGCAGCCGCTGTGGCGGGCGCTGACCGGCTACCGCGTCCTGACGATGGTCTACGCGGTCCTGCTGTTCGCGTTCGACCGGAGCGCGTACGAACGGCCCTGGATCGCCGTCGGCTACCTGGCGGTGATGTGCGTCTGGACCCTCGCGACCCTCCCCAAGGTGGCGAACGCGGCCAGCTGCACCAAGCGCTTCCTCGTCGCCGACCTCACCATCGCCCTGGTCGGCATCCTCCTCACCCCGCTCGCCGACACCCACGCCCAGTCGGTCGACGGCCCCACACTGCCGTCGATATGGACCGCCGGCTCCGTCCTCGCGTACGCGATCAAGGGCGGCTGGCGCTGGGCCGGCGTCGCGTCCACCCTGGTCGCCGTCGCCAACATCGTCGAACGCGGCCACCCCAGCCGGGACACCCTCCACAACGTGCTGCTCGTCTGGGTCGCCTCCATCGCCATCGGGTACGTCGTCGAGGTCGCCCGCGCCTCCGAGCGCACCCTCGCCCGCGCCCTGGAGATCGAGGCCGCCACCCGGGAACGGGAGCGGCTCGCCCGCGACATCCACGACAGCGTCCTCCAGGTCCTCGCCATGGTGCAGCGGCGCGGCACGGCCATCGGCGGCGAGGCCGCCGAACTCGGCCGGATGGCGGGCGAACAGGAGGTGGCGCTCCGCACCCTCGTCGCCGGTGGACTCACCCGGCCCAGCCTGGTCTCCGAGGACGAGTCCGAGGGGGCGGTCGTCCGGGTCGTCGAGGTCGACGAGGAGCCCGGCGACGACACCCCCGTCGACCTGCGCCTGCTGCTCGCCCCCCGGGCCGGCGCCCGCGTCACCCTCTCGGAGCCCGGGGCGCCGGTGCTGCTGCCCGCGCCCGCCGCCCGGGAGCTGGCCGCCGCCGTCGGCGCGGCCCTGGACAATGTGCGGGTGCACGCGGGCGGGGACGCCCGCGCCTGGATCCTCGTCGAGGACTGGCCCGACGAGGTGATCGTCACCGTCCGGGACGACGGCCCCGGCATCCCGGAGGGCCGCCTCACCCAGGCGGAGGGCGAGGGCCGGATGGGCGTCGCCCTCTCCATCCGGGGGAGACTGCGGGATCTGGGCGGCACGGCCGAGCTGATCTCGGTCCCGGGCCAGGGCACGGAAGTCGAGTTGAAGGTTCCACGGGGGAAGGCAGGGGAGAAGTGAGCGAGCAGCAGGCCGAGCGCCGGATCAGGGTGATGGTCGTCGACGACCATCCGATGTGGCGGGACGCGGTCGCCCGCGACCTGGCCGAGGCGGGGTTCGACGTGGTCGCCACGGCGGGCGACGGCGAGCAGGCCGTACGCCGGGCCACGGCCGCGGTCCCGGACGTCCTCGTCCTGGACCTCAACCTGCCGGTCAAACCCGGTGTCCAGGTCTGCAAGGAGCTGGTCGGCGCGCACCCCGCGCTGCGGGTCCTCGTCCTCTCGGCCAGCGGCGAGCACGCCGACGTCCTGGAGGCGGTCAAGTCCGGCGCCACCGGCTACCTCCTCAAGTCGGCCAGCACCGAGGAACTGACCGACGCCGTGCGGCGGACGGCCGTCGGCGACCCCGTCTTCACCCCGGGCCTCGCCGGGCTCGTCCTCGGGGAGTACCGCCGGCTCGCCTCCGAGCCCGCCCCGGCCGCCGGAGGCGACGAGCCGAAGGCCCCGCAGCTGACCGAGCGCGAGACGGAGGTCCTGCGCCTCGTCGCCAAGGGGCTCAGCTACAAGCAGATCGCCGAACGCCTGGTGATCTCGCACCGCACCGTGCAGAACCACGTCCAGAACACCCTGGGCAAGCTCCAGCTGCACAACCGGGTGGAGCTCGTCCGGTACGCCATCGAGCGCGGGCTCGACGACGCCTGAGACGGCCGGGCGGGACGAAGGGCCGTATATTCGCGATATTCGCGCATATGCGGCCCATCGTGACGGTGAGGGGAAATCGTGGAGATCCTGGCATTCGGCGTGCAGGCGGACGAGAAGCCCCTCATCGAGAAGGCGTTCGAGGGCCACCACGACGTCCGCTGTCTGGGCGTCTTCCTGACCGAGGACACCGCCCCCATCGCGGCCGGCTACGAGATCGTCTCCACCAGCGTCAACGCCGTCCTCGACCACCGGGTCCTGCAGACCCTCGCGGCCGGCGGCACCCGGATGATCGCCCAGCGCTCCACCGGCTTCAACAACATCGACCTGGAGGTCGCCGAACGCCTCGGCCTCACCGTCGCCCGCGTCTCGTACTACTCGCCGTACTCCGTCGCCGAGTTCGCCTGGACCCTCGCGATGGCCGTCAACCGCCGGATCGTCCGCGCCTCCAACCGCACCCGCGACTTCGACTTCCGTCTCGACGGACTGATGGGCCGCGACCTGCGGGGCCGTACCGTCGGCGTCCTCGGCACCGGAAAGATCGGCGAGGCCTTCACCCGGATCGCCCACGGCTTCGGCATGGACCTGCTCGGCTGGGACCTCACCGAGAACCCCGCCTGCGCCGCGCTCGGCATGAAGTACGTCGAGAAGGAACGGCTCTTCGCCGAGGCCGACCTCATCAGCCTCCACGTGCCGCTGCTCCCGTCCACCCGGCACCTCATCGACGCCGCCGCCCTCAGGGCCATGAAGGACGACGCGATCCTGGTGAACTCCAGCCGCGGCGGACTCGTCGACACCGAGGCCCTCGTCACCGAACTCCGGGCCGGCCGCTTCACCGGCGTCGGCCTCGACGTGTACGAGGCCGAGGCCGGGCTCTTCTTCCTCGACAAGTCCCTGGAGGTCGTCGAGGACGACACCCTCGCCCGCCTCGTCACCTTCCCGAACGTCGTGGTCACCTCGCACCAGGCCTACTACACCGTCGAGGCGGTCGGCCAGATCATCGACACCACGGTCCGGAACGTCCTCCACTACATCGCACGACGACGCGACGAGAACGTCCTGGTCCCGAGGGCCTCCTAGTCCCGGGGCCTCCTGGGGGCGCCCTGCCGGTCAGGCCCCGCGAGCCCGATCGGGCTTCGCGAGCCGGCCCGACCGACAGGACACCCCCCGGGGTTCCCGCTCCTCAGACCAGCACCCCGGCGAGGAGCGAGGCCGTCAGCGCGGCTCCCTCCAGGGTCAGGACCGACTCCGGGTGGAACTGGACGCCGGCGAAGCCGGGACCGCGCAGCGCGTGCACCTCGTCCGTCTCCGCGTCCCGGCTGACCTCGATGCGGTGGAGGGCGAGCTCCGTCGCCGAACGGTCGTCGCAGCGTGCCGTGAAGCTGTTGTAGAAGCCGACCGTCCGCTCCTGGCCGAAGAGGTCGACGCGGAGCTGGGCGCCCTGGAAGGGGGTGCGCTTGCGGACGATCTCCAGGCCGAGCTCGGCGGCGATCAGCTCGTGCCCGAGGCAGACGCCGAGGAGGCCGTGGCGGTGGTCCCGCACCAGCTCGGCGGTCAGGGCCCGCAGGAAGCGCATCTTGGGATCGGCGGCGTCCGAGGGGTTCCCGGGCCCGGGGCCGAGGACGACGGGCCCCTCGTGGGCGAGCGCCAGCTCCCGCAGGCCCGGCTCGTCGTAGCGGAGCACCGACACCTCCAGGCCCGACGAGCGCAGCACGTGCGCCAGCATCGCCGTGAAGGTGTCCTCGGCGTCGACCACGAGCGCGTGCCCGGTCAGCTCGGCCGACCTGGCCTGCATCTTCAGCCAGAACGGCGCGAGGTCGGCCCGGCGCGCGTCCAGGGCGGCCCGCACCCGGGGATCGTCGGCGAGCCGGGTGGACGCCGGGGCCCCGTCGCCGGCCGGCCGGCCCTCCCGCACCCCGAGCGCGGTGAGGACCCCCGCCGCCTTCGCGTGGGTCTCGGCCACCTCGCCGGCGGGGTCCGAGTGCCGGACGAGGGTCGCCCCGACGGGCACCCGCAGCCGCCCTCCCGCGTCGATGTCGGCGGTACGGATCAGGATGGGGGAGTCGAGCGTCTGGGCGCCGTTCTCGTCGGTGCCGAGCAGGGCGAGCGCACCGGCGTAGTAGCCGCGGCCGCCGGTCTCGTGGCGTTCGATCACCCGGCAGGCGTTCTGGACGGGGGAACCGGTCACGGTCGCCGCGAACATGGTCTCCCGCAGCACCTCCCGCACGTCCAGCGAGGACCGCCCGCGCAACTCGTACTCGGTGTGCGCGAGATGGGCCATCTCCTTCAGGCGCGGGCCGATCACCACCCCGCCCATGTCCCCGACCGTGCACATCATCTTGAGCTCCTCGTCCACCACCATGGAGAGCTCCTCGGTCTCCTTGCGGTCGGCGAGGAACGCGAGCAGGCCCTCGGCGGTCGGGGCGGCTCCCGCCGGGTAGCGGTAGGTGCCGCTGATCGGGTTCATCACGACCGTTCCGCCCGACATGCGCACGTGGACCTCCGGGCTCGCCCCGACGAGCGTCCGGTCGCCGGTGTGCACGACGAACGTCCAGTACGCGCCCCGCTCGCCCGCGAGCAGCCGCCGGAACAGGGCCAGCGCGTCGGCCTGGCCGAAGCCCGGGATCTCGCCGGTGTAGGTGCGGCGGATGACGAAGTTCGCCCCCTCGCCCGAGCCGATCTCCTCGTCGACGACCCGTCGCACGGTCCCGGCGTACTCCTCGTCGGAGACGTCGAACCGGCCGCCCTCGACCGTCACGTCATGCGCCGGAAGCCGTTCGAGCACGTCGGCGAGCGGCAGTTCGTACGCCTCCTCGGCGACGAGCACCGAGAGCGGGGTGCCGTCGTCGCGCACGTCGAAGCCGCGCTCCCGGATCTGCCGGAAGGGGACCAACGCGAGCGTCGGCAGCGGTCCCACCGGCAGCTCCGCGAGGCGCTCGGCCTCGTGGACCGAACCGATCAGCACCTCGACGGTGTCGTGGTCGCGCCCCGGGGTGCGCCTGCGCAGCAGCGCGAAGGGAGGGCAGGAGTCGTCGAGGAGGCGGGAGAGGTCCATGGGGTGTCGTTCCTTCCGGTCGGGTGCGGAGAGGAACGGCCCGGGTACGAGAAAGGCCGCCCCTCGGGGCGGCCTGTGTGCGTTCGGTGTACGCGCAGTCAGTGGGCCGCCGGATGAGCGGTCCACCACCAGTTCTGGATCTGAGGCGCGAACATGCGAGCACTGTAACCCAGCCGGGCACGGAAACGGGGCCCGGTCCGCACCGCGGACGGTGCGAGCCGGGCCCCGAGAGCCGTTGGCCCTGTCTCGGCTAGCCGATCAGAAGATCATGTTGTAGATCTGCCAACCGCTGCCGACCTGCACACGCGGCGGGAACGGTGCCGTCGGGTTGCCGTTGGTGGCGTACAGCCACAGCGCACCCGATCCGTCCCGGGCGATGACGTCCGGACGGCCGTCCGCGTTCAGGTCGCTCGGGCCGAGGATCGTGTTGTACGTCTGCCAGCCGGTGCCGATCTTGAGCCGGGGCCCGAACGGCTTGGACGCCACGCCGGTGCCGTTGTAGAGGTACAACGCGCCCGTCGTGTCGCGGCCCATGACGTCGGGCTTGCCGTCACCCGTGAGGTCACCCGTGCTGACGATGCTGTTGTACGTCTGCCAGCCCGTACCCACCTTCAGGCGCGGCCCCAGCGGCGAGCTCGGGTTCCCGGTGCCCGGGTACAGCCACAGCACGCCCGAGCTCTCCCGGCCGATCACGTCCGGCTTGCCGTCGCCCGTCTGGTCCCGCACGCCGACGATCTGGTTGAAGACGCCCCATCCGGTGCCCGCCTTCACCCGCGTCCTGAACGGCCCGGACGGGTTCCCGCTGCCCGGGTAGTACCAGAGCACCCCGCTCGGCTCCCGCGCGATCACATCGCCCGTGCCGTCCGCCCGCAGCGCCGTCAGCGGCGTCACCAGGTTGTACGCGTTCCACCCCGTCCCCACCTTGTATCGCGCCAGGAACGGCCCGGTGCCCTTCCCGGTGCCCTGGTACTGCCAGAGCGCACCGGAGGTGTCCCGGGCGAGGAGGTTGTAGCGGTTGTCCGTGCGGACGGGGGCCTTGGTGGCGACCTCCTTGATGTCGCTCGCCTTCACCCACGCCAGGCGGTGGTTGAAGCGGATCGGGACGAAGATGTTGGTCTTGCCCTCGACCCGGGTGCCGTCGACGTTGTAGGCGCTGTAGTAGTAGTCGCCCGGCACGGCGTTGCCGGCCTTCGCGTACTGCTGCCCGGCGGGCAGGCTGTACTTCGTCAGCGACGCGTTGTTGCTGCCCTGGACCGGGACGCCGGTGCCGGTGTAGGCGGCGTCCTCCGGGTAGGCGCGGCCGTAGACCGGGATCGAGGTGGCGCCGTCCTTGGCGGTGATCGCCGTCTGGGCGGTCGTGCCCACGGGTGCGGTGAACTGGCCGCCCGGGTTGTGGAACCAGGCCTTCTTGCCGCCGTACCAGATGGCGGTCCAGTCGGTCCCCGAGGTCCCGGCGACGACGTAGGTGCTACCGGCCGTGACCTTGTTGCCCCAGTTCGAGCCCTGCGACCACAGCGACGAGAAGTACGGGTCGGTCAGGGTCTTCGCCGGGTCGGCCACCGGCTCCGTGTACAGGTAGCCGAAGTTCACCGGTTGGGCCGGGGCCGTCTTGGTGGTGCCGTCCTCGGTGTAGGTCAGCTTCGGCTGGTTGGCCGAGGTGAACGGCGGAACCACGCGGATGAGCTGGCCGGTCTGGAGGATGCCGCCCGCGCCATTGGCACCGGTGGGCGCGCCGACCAGGGTCATGAAGCGGTTCCAGTCCCAGAACGGGCCCGGGTCCCAGTGGTCCTGGATCTTGCTGTCCAGGATGCTGGGCACGTCGTCGTGGCCGATCACGTGCTCACGGTCGAGCGGGATGGAGAACTTCGCCGCCAGGTACTTCACGAGGGCCGCGGAGGACTCGTACTGCGGCTCGGTGTACCAGCCTCCGCCGCCCTTGATCGCGTAGCCCTCGTGCTCGATGCCGATCGAGTGCATGTTCACGGTCTTGTTGCCCGCGTGGTACGCCTCGTTCTTGGTCTCGACCATCTGGGTCACGCGACCGTCGTTGCGCACGATGTAGTGGGCGCTGGCGTAGCTGGCGGGGTTCTTGAAGACCGTCACCGCGGCGTCGTGGCTGCCCTCGATGTCGTGGATGACGATCTGGCGGACGTCGAAGCCGTTCGCCGGACGACTCGCGATGTTGTAGTTGCCGTCGTTCTGCGAGTAGGCGGCCGGATCGAAGGCGCAGACGAGGCCGGAGGGGCACTCGACCTGCGGGTCCGCGGTCGTGCTCGCGAAGCTCGCCGCGAGCGGCACGCTGGACGACTTGACCGGCTCCACCGACGGGTCGGCGGCCAGAACGACCTGCTCGCCGTCGGCGGTGACCTCGCGCTCACCGGTCCTGATCGACTCGAAGACGCGCTTCGCGAAGAGGTCGGCGCCCTTCCGGTCCGTGGACTGGCTGTAGCGGGCGACGGCCGGGTACCAGTCGCCCGCGGCGTCGGAGAGTTCCGCGCCGGCCTGCTTCTGGTATTCGGCGAGCAGCGCGGCCCCGGCGCGGATCGACGCCGCGCTGTCCTTCTGGACGGAATCGGTCGACTCGTCGATCAACTCGGCGGCCTTGTCCAGCGTGTGCAGGGTCGGGTCGCTGGTGTCGACCGGCTTCTCGGGAAGGGAGGCCAACGCCTTCTGCTTGTCGAACCTCTTCTCGACGCGCGGGTCGCCGCTTCGGTTCATGAGGTCGAGCAGGTGCTCGTCCGTGTCCTGCTCCACGTCCTCCGGGTCGACCTTCGTCAGACCCATGACGTTGTACGCGCCCGTGGTGCTGGGCACGCCGTCGTGCGACTCCCACCGTGTCTGGCGGTACGACACCGCCATCAGCACGCTCTGCGGTACGTCGAACTCGCGCGCCGCGTTTGCGAACTGCGACTGGAGGGAAGGGTCACCTCCGGACGTACCGTCGCCGGCCGCGCCGAGGAGGCCCGGGGAGGCGACCGCGATGGTGCCGATCGTCGCGGTGGCGACGACCGCGGCCGCCGCTCCGTACAAGAGTCGTTTCTTCTTGCGGTCCCTGCGGTGCCTCTGGGTCACGCCCACCCCTGTGGTTCGACTGTGTACTTGTGAAACGGGCCAGAGGGTAACACCACTCGAACGCGTGAATGGCACCGGGTGACATTTCGGGCGCGCGTCTCAGCCACTGGTCAGGGGGACAGGACCGGACGAAGAACCCCGTAATGTTGTGCTCGTGACCGTGAACGCTGATTCCCACGCCGTCGCCAAGGCGACCTGGCGAGACCTGCCCGCGGCGCAGCAGCCCGAGTACCCCGATGCCGAGGCTCTGCGCGATGTGATCGCGGACCTCGAGTCGTATCCTCCGCTCGTCTTCGCCGGCGAGTGTGACCAGCTGCGCGCCCGGATGGGAGCCGTCGCCCGTGGCGAGGCGTTCCTGCTCCAGGGCGGCGACTGCGCCGAGGCCTTCGACGCCGTGTCCGCCGACCACATCAGGGCCAAGCTCAAGACGCTGCTCCAGATGAGCGCCGTCCTCACCTACGCGGCCTCCGTGCCCGTGGTGAAGGTCGGACGCATCGCCGGCCAGTACTCGAAGCCCCGCTCCAAGGGCACCGAGACGCGTGACGGAGTGACGCTCCCCACCTACCGGGGCGACTCCGTCAACGGCTTCGACTTCAACGAGAAGTCCCGCATCCCGGACCCCGAGCGCCTGAAGCGGATGTACAACGCCTCCGCCTCGACGCTCAACCTGGTGCGCGCCTTCACCACCGGTGGTTACGCCGACCTGCGCCAGGTGCACGCCTGGAACCAGGACTTCGTGAAGTCGTCCCCCTCCGGTCAGCGCTACGAGGCGCTGGCCCGCGAGATCGACAACGCCCTGAACTTCATGAAGGCCTGCGGCACCGACCCGGCCGAGTTCAAGGCCGTCGAGTTCTACGCCTCCCACGAGGCGCTGCTGCTCGACTACGAGGGTGCCCTGACCCGTACGGACTCGCGCACCGGCAAGCTGTACGACACCTCCGGCCACATGGTCTGGATCGGTGAGCGCACCCGCCAGCTCGACCACGCCCACATCGAGTTCGCCTCGCGGATCGCGAACCCGATCGGCATCAAGCTGGGCCCGACCACCTCGGTGGACGAGGCGCTGACGTACATCGACCGCCTCGACCCGGACCGCGAGCCGGGCCGGCTGACCTTCATCGTCCGCATGGGCGCCGACAAGGTCCGCGACAAGCTCCCCGAGCTGGTCGAGAAGGTCACCGCGTCGGGTGCGGTCGTCGCCTGGGTCACCGACCCGATGCACGGCAACACCTTCGAGGCCGCCTCCGGTCACAAGACGCGCCGTTTCGACGACGTGCTCGACGAGGTCAAGGGCTTCTTCGAGGTCCACAAGGAGCTCGGCACCCACCCGGGCGGCATCCATGTCGAGCTCACCGGTGACGACGTCACCGAGTGCGTGGGCGGCGGCGACGAGATCTTCGTCGACGACCTGCACCAGCGCTACGAGACGGCCTGCGACCCGCGCCTCAACCGCAGCCAGTCGCTCGACCTGGCGTTCCTGGTGGCGGAGATGTACCGCGATCAGTAAGTAGGTACCTACGACGACGGGGCGCGGATCCATGTGATCCGCGCCCCATCGCCGTATCCAGGGCTTTTGAGGCTCCCGGCCGCCGGGTAAGGTTAGGTTAGCCTTATCGATCTAGGCGGGAGGTGAACCGCGTGTACGTCTGCTCATGCTTCGGTGTCACGGAGAAGCAGGTCAAGGAGCATGCGGACGCGGGCGCCTGCACGCCCCGCCAGATCGCCTCCGCCTGCAAGGCCGGCACGGACTGCGGTTCCTGCGTCCGTCGCATTCAGGCCATTCTCGGGCGCGGCAACTGCCCGCGACGCGAGCTGGTGGACCAGGGCATGCCTGCCCTGGTCTCCGACGCTGACACCGTCGCGGAGCTCGGGGAAGCGGCCTGAGCGAGCGGAGGGCCTCGCGTCAGCTCGGCTGCTCGATGAGGGTCGAGATGTAGAGCGCCTCGCCCAGGGACTCGATCAGCTCCAGCTGGGTGTCCAGGTAGTCGATGTGGTGCTCCTCGTCGGCGAGGATCTCCTCGAAGAGGTTGGCGGACGTGACGTCCCCCTTGGCACGCATCACCTCGATCCCGCGCTTGAGGCGGTCGATCGCCTCCACCTCGACCTGGCGGTCGGCCTGGAACATCTCGGTGATCGTCTGGCCCACGCGCACGTGGAAGAGCCGCTGGTAGTTGGGCAGGCCGTCGAGCATCAGAATGCGCTCGGTCAGCTTGTCCGCGTGCTTCATCTCGTCGATGGACTCTTCGCGGGTGTACTTGGCGAGCTTCGTCCAGCCCTTGTTGTCCTGGATGCGGTAGTGCAGCCAGTACTGGTTGATGGCCGTCAGCTCGCCGGTCAGCTGCTCGTTGAGGAACTCGAGGACCTCGGGGTCGCCCTGCATCGCAGAGGCTCCTTCCACTTCCACGCTGTGTGTCTACGCCGTCACTGGGCAGGATGGCCGCATCCTCGCACCCCCAATGGGGGGCGTCCAGTAAGTGCAGGCTTAGTCGCAGTTGCCCGAATCGAATCGGGCGGGAGGTCGGCTGGTCATGACCACCCCTCGCCGTCTGTCACCATGGATGACATGGGTCAGCCGGAGAGCGGAGTACACCGGGAAGCGGGGCAGCCGGATCGTTCGCCGGATCTTCCGCCGGGCCAGCGGATCCAGCGCGGCTGGCCTGTCACCCATTACGGGCCCGTACCCAAGTTCAAGCCGGACCGCTGGGAGTTCCGCGTCTTCGGGGCCACGGCCGACGGCGACAAGCGCTGCTGGAACCACGAGGAGTTCTCGGCGCTCCCCTTCTCCACGGTCGTGGCCGATCTGCACTGCGTCACGAAGTTCAGCATGCTCGGCTCCGAGTGGGGCGGCGTGGCCGCCCGCACGGTCCTGGAGCTCGCCCCGCCGGCTCCCTCGGTCACCCATGTGATGGTCTGGGCCGAGTACGGCTACAGCGCCAACATGCGGCTCGCCGACTTCGCCGCGGACGGCACGATCTTCGCCACCCACAAGGACGGGGAACTGCTCACCGCCGAGCACGGCTTCCCGCTGCGCCTCGTCGTCCCGCACCTGTACGCCTGGAAGGGCCCCAAGTGGGTCCGGGGCGTGGAGTACATGGCGGCCGACCGCCGGGGCTTCTGGGAGGAGCGCGGCTACCACAACCTCGGCGACCCGTGGACGGAGCAGCGCTACTCGTACCAGGAGGAACCGGGGGACGGCCCGGAGCTGTAGTCGCTCCGGACCGTCCCGGGTCCTTCGGGGCGCCGCGGGGCGCGCCGGTCAGTGGTGGTACCGGTGGACCACCGCGTGGCCCTTGCCGCGGCCGATCATCCACTTGTTGACCGGGGTGGTGATCACGAAGGCGGCGCCGAGCGCGATGGCGAGCACGATCCAGAAGAGCGGCTCGGAGAGGTGCGCGTCCATGGCGCCGGGCCACAGGGCGATCACGCCGTTGTCGATGATCTCCATGACCGCGATGGACAGGGTGTCGGCGGCGAGGGCGACCTTGAAGGCCGTCTTGAAGTCGACGCCGGCGGCCAGGATGCCGCGCAGGGTCAGCGCGTAGCCGAAGAAGAACGCCAGGACGATGGCGAGGATCATCGTCCGCATGGTGCCCCAGCCGAGCGCGGTCCCGATGATCATGCCGAGGACCTCGCCGATGGCGCATCCGGTGAGGCAGTGCAGCGTGGCCTTGGCGGCCGTCGCCCAGGAGGCCCCGCCCCTGTCGTGACCCTGGTGGGCGTGGCCGTGGCCGTGGTGGCCTTCGTGCCCCTGATGCCCCTGGTGGTCCGGGTGTCCGGCGTGGGCGGCCTCGTGCTGGCCGGCGTGCTCGGGGTGGCCGGCGTGCTCCGCATGTTCCTCGTGGCCCGTGTGGGCCGCGTGGTCCTGGTGGGTGCCGTGGTCGTGGCGGGTGTGCGGGTCGTGCTGCATCGGATGCCCCCATGGTCAGGTAGCGGTTCCTGCCGTCCACGGGAACCGTATACCCCCCTGGGGTATTCCTCAACGGGAATGCGGGTCCCGCAGCTTCTTGAGCAGCTCCACGTCCGCCAGGTGGCCGGCCTTGCCGCCGGGCGTCTCGATGACCAGCGGTACGCCGTCGGTCGCCGGGTGCCGGAGGAGGTTCCGGAAGCCGTCCTCGCCGATGTGGCCGATGCCGATGTTCGCGTGCCGGTCCTTGCGCGCGCCGACGACGTCCTGGGAGTCGTTGGCGTGGATCAGTTTCAGCCGCCCCTCGCCGACCGTCGCGACCAGCTGGTCGAGCGTCCGCGTCGCGCCGTGCGGGCCGGTCAGGTCGTGGCCCGCCGCGAAGATGTGACAGGTGTCGAGGCAGATCCCGAGCTTGGGATGGTGGTCGAGGGCGTCGAAGTACGGTCCGAAGTCCTCCGCGCGCGAGCAGAGCGAGAAGCCCTGGCCGGCCGTCGACTCCAGCAGGAGGTACGGATCGTCCTCGTGCGTCAGCTCGTCGAGGAGCGGGAGCACCCGCTCCCGCACCTGGGCGAGCGCCACCTCGCGCGGACGGCCGCCGGTGGCCGAGCCGGTGTGCACGACCACGCCCTTGGCGCCGATCTCCCGGCCCCGCCGCAGCGAGTGCCGCATCGACTCGACGGACTTCTCGACGGTGGCCTCGGTGTGGGAGCCGAAGTTGATCAGGTACGGGGCGTGGACCCAGGCCGAGACCGACTCGGCCTCGCACTCGGTCCGGAAGCGTTCGTCCTGGGCCGGGTTGCCGACCGGGGTGGCCCAGCCGCGCGGGTTGGCGACGAAGACCTGGACGGTCTCGGCGCCGAGCTCGCGGGCGTAGCCGAGACCGGTCGTGGCGAGGCCACCGGCCACGGGGACGTGGCCGCCGACGGGGTTGCGCATCAGTGTTCCTACAGTCCCTTGATCGTGATCGTGACGGTGGAGCCCTCGGGGGCGGTCGTGCCGCCGGGCACGGACTGGCTCGCCACCGTGTCGCCGAGATAGGGGAAGGACTTGTCGACCTTCACCTCGAAGCCCGCGTCCTCCAGGGCCGCGCGGGCGTCGGCGGTCGTCTCGCCCGTGACCTTCGGGACCTCGACCATCCGGGGGCCCTTGGAGACGGTGAGGGTGATGGTGTCGCCCTCGGCGGCGCGGCTGCCCCGGGCGAGGGACTGGGCGGCGACGGTGCCGGCCTCCTCGGGGGAGTCGACCCGCTCCGCGGCGACCTTCACGGTGAGCCCGGCCTCCTCGAGCGCGGCCGTGGCGTCGGCGACGGTCTCGCCGGTGACGTCGGGCACGTCGATCGGGGAGCCCTTGCTGACCACCAGGGCGACGGCGGAGTCCGGGGCGCGGTCCGTGCCGGGCTCGGGGTCGGAGCCGATGACCGCGCCCTGCGCCACGGCGTCGCTGAACTCGGTGGTGACGACGCCGGGAACCAGGCCCTCCCGTTCGAGCAGGCGCTTGGCCTCCGCGAGCGGCTTGTTCCTGAGGTTGGGCACCTTCACGACCTCGGGGCCGCGGGAGAGCGTCAGGGTGACGGTGGCGTTGCCCCGGACCCGCTCGCCGGGCGCCGGGTCGACGGCCATCACCGTGCCGCGCCCGTACACGTCGCTGAAGGCGCGCCGGGTGGAGCCGACCTCGAGGCCGGCGTCCTCGATCCGCTGTGTCGCGGCGGCCTCGGTCTGGCCGAGGACGGCCGGCACGCGGGTGAACTGGCCGGAACTGACGTACCAGACGCCGGCGCCGAGGCCGAGGGCGAGCAGCACGGCCACGACCGCGAGCAGCGGGCCGCGCGGGGGCCGCCGCCGGGCGGCGGGGGGCGCCTGGGGCACCGGCATGCGGTTCGTGTGGAGCACCTGCCCGGGGGCCGTCTCGGCCGGCACCGGCCGGGCGATCACGCTGGTCCGGTCGTCGGCGGTGTCCCGGGCCTCGGACCGCGCCTGCGGGGGTACGGCGTCGAGCTGGTCGTCGCCGAGCGCCGCGCGGGCCTCCCGGAGCAGGGCGAGCAGTGCCACGGCGTCGTGCGGGCGGGCCTCGGGGTCGCGGGCGGTGGCGGCCGCGACCAGCCCGTCCAGCTCCGGGGCGAGCCCGGGGACGGCGGCCGACGGGGCCGGCACGTCGGTGTTGAGGTGCTGGTAGAGCACCTGGGCGGGGGTGTCGCCCCCGTGCGGCTTGGCGCCCGTCAGCATCTCGTAGAGGACGACACCGCAGGCGTACACGTCGGCGCGGGTGTCGGCGGTGCCGTGCTCGATCTGCTCCGGCGCCAGGTACGAGACGGTGCCGAGGACCGCGCCGGTCGTCGCCGTCGCCGAGCCCACCGCCCGCACCAGGCCGAAGTCGGCGACCTTGACCCGGCCGTCGTCCCCTATCAGGACGTTCTCCGGCTTCATGTCGCGGTGGACGAACCCGGCCCGGTGCGCGGCGCCGAGCGCGGCGAGCACCGGCTCCAGGATGTCGAGCGCAGCCCGGGGCGCCAGCGCGCCGCGCTCCCGCAGGACGTCGCGGAGCGTGCAGCCGGCGACGTACTCCATCGCCAGGTAGACGTACGCGCCCTCGGCGCCCTGGTCGAAGACGCCGACGACGTTCGGGTGGGCGAGCCGGGCCACCGACTTCGCCTCGCGGATGAAGCGCTCGACGAAGGCGGCGTCGGCGGCCAGGGCCGGATGCATCACCTTGAGCGCGAGCACCCGGTCGAGCCGGGTGTCGACGGCCCGGTAGACCGTGGCCATCCCGCCGACGGCGATGCGCGCGTCGACGCGGTAGCGGCCGTCGAGCAGCCGCCCGACGAGGGGGTCCTGAAGGGTCGTGTCCACGGCGTCGAGTCTACGAGCCGTGGACACGGCCCCCGGCCGGATGGGCCGGTACTGCAGCGCGGCTGTGACGAGCGTCCCGGCCCGGGCTCAGAACGCGGGGCGCTCCGGGTCCAGCCGGGCCCGGCCCTCGGCGGGGGAGGAGGCCTCGGCGAAGTGGCGGCGGGGGATGCGGCCCGCCCGGTGGGCGAGGCGGCCCGCCTCGACGGCGTGCCGCATGGCCGAGGCCATGAGGACCGGCTCCTGCGCGCGGGTCACCGCGGAGGCCAGCATCACCGCGGCGCACCCGAGCTCCATGGCGAGCGCGGCGTCCGACGCGGTGCCGGCGCCGGCGTCGAGGATGACCGGCACGCCCGCCCGCTCGGTGATCAGCCGGAAGTTGTGCGGGTTGCGGATGCCGAGGCCCGAGCCGATCGGGGAGCCGAGCGGCATGATCGCCGCGCACCCCACGTCCTCCAGCTTTCGGGCGAGGACCGGGTCGTCGTTGGTGTAGGGGAGGACGGTGAACCCGTCGTCGACCAGTGTCTCGGCCGCGTCGAGGAGTTCCACCGCGTCCGGCAGCAGGGTCCGCTCGTCGGCGACGACCTCCAGCTTGATCCAGTCGGTGCCGAGCGCCTCGCGCGCCAGACGGGCGGTCAGGACCGCCTCGCCGGCGGTGAAGCAGCCCGCCGTGTTGGGGAGGACCCGGATGCCGAGCCGGTCGAGGACGGAGAGGACCGAGCCCTGGACGGTCGGGTCGAGGCGCCGCATGGCGACCGTCGTGAGTTCCGTACCGCTGGCGATCAGGGAGCGTTCCAGGACGTCGAGGCTGGGCGCCCCGCCGGTGCCCATGATGAGGCGGGACGAGAACTCCGTGCCGCCGAGGACGAGGGTGTCGTCGGACATCGCGCTCAGCCTCCCTGCACCGCGGTGAGGACCTCGACCCGGTCGCCGTCGGCGAGCAGCGTGGACGCCCATTCGCCGCGCGGCACCACCGTCTCGTTGAGGGCCGCCGCGACCCCGGAGCGGGCCGTGGTCAGGCTCGTCACGAGGGTGTCGAGGGACAGGGGGCCGGAGAGCTCGCGCGGTTCCCCGTTCACGGACACGGACACGGATGCGGACAGGCTCATGCGGGCTGCTCCAGACGTACGGAGGAGAAACGGCGGGGGGTGAACGGGCGCGCCTCGTCGGGGAGGGCGCCCGTGGTGAGCACCTCCGCCATGACGTCGCCGGTGACGGGGGTGAGCAGCACCCCGTTGCGGTAGTGGCCGGTGGCCAGGTGCAGGCCGGGCAGGACGGTGGGGCCGAGCAGGGGCGCGTTGTCCGGGGAGGCGGGGCGCAGGCCGGCCAGGGTCTCGGTGAGCGGCAGTTCGGTGATGCCGGGCACCAGTTCGTGGGCGTCGCGCAGCAGCTCGTACACGCCGCCCGCGGTCACGGTGGTGTCCCAGCCGAGTTCCTCGCTGGTGGCGCCGACGACGAGTTCGCCGTTTTCGCGGGGCACCAGGTAGACGTGGCTGCCGCGGACGACGGCCCGGACGGTCCGGGAGAGGAAGGGGGCGTACGGGGCGGGCACCCGCAGCCGCAGTACCTGCCCCTTCACCGGGCGTACGGGCGGCAGCACCTCGTCCGGCACGCCCGCGAGGCGGCCGCTCAGGCTGCCCGCGGCGAGGACGACCTGGTCGGCGGTCAGTTCCCGGCCGCCGGCGAGCACGGCGCCGCGCGCCCGGTCCCGTACCACCGCGAGCCGCTCGGCGAGGGCGCGGTGGAAGACCACCCCGGCCCGTTCGCAGGCGACGAGGAGCGCGGCGGCGAGCCTGCGCGGGTCGACCTGGTGGTCGCCGTCCACCCGCAGACCGCCGCGCACCCCGGGGGCGAGCATCGGTTCGAGACGGCGGCACTCGCGCCCGCTGAGCCATTCGGAGGTGAGCCCGCAGCGGGTCTGGAGGGCGTGCAGTTCGCGCAGGTGGGCGCGGTCGTCGGCGTCGAGCGCGACGGCGAGGGTGCCGCAGGCGCGGTGGCCGACGTCGTGGCCGGTGGACTCCTCCAGTTCGGCGACGAACGCGGGATAGCGCGTGGCGGAGGCGAGGTTCAGACCGAGCAGGGTCTCCTCGCCGTAGTGGAGTTCGGTGACGGCGGCGAGCATCCCGGCCGCGACCCGCGCGGCGCCGCCGCCCGGTTCGGGGTCGACGACGGCGGTGCGCAGTCCGCGCTGCGCGGCCCGCCAGGCCGTGACCAGGCCGATGATGCCGCCCCCGATCACGAGGACGTCGGATCCGGAATCGGATGCTCCGTCGTCTCTGAGGACATCGGAAGAACGCATGGGCGTCCAGCCCCTCCCTTCGCCGGCATGACCCGGATCAGGTTCGTACGGTCGGAGGCCGGTCCAGCCTCCCTCTCAGCCCGGTCGTCCGGGCTCCCGCGAGTGCTTTACGCCCGCCAGACTAGCTTCCGCGGTGGAGGCGTCACAGCCCCCACCCTTCCTGATGATCCGTCAGATACGTAAGGTGGTCGGGTGAGCGAGCAGAAGCGGGCCCAGCAGCGCGTCGTCATCGTGGGTGCGGGGATGGCGGGCGTCCAGACCGCCGTCGCCCTGCGGGAGCAGGGCTTCACCGGCCCCGTGACCCTCATCGGGGCCGAACCCCACCAGCCCTACGACCGGCCGCCGCTCTCCAAGGCGATCCTCCTCGGCAAGGCCGAGGACTCCGCCTTCGAGGTCGACTTCGAGGACCTCGGGATCGAACTCCGCCTCGGCCTCGACGTCACCGGCCTGCGCGCCGCCGACCACGAGATCGACACCGAGGCGGGCCCCGTCGGGTACGACACCCTGGTCGTCGCCACCGGCGCCCACCCGATCACCCTGCCCGGCGCCGAGGGCGTTCCCGGCGTCCATCTCCTGCGGACCCTCGACGACGCCGTCCGCCTCGGACCCGTCCTGGAACGGCGGCACACCGTCGTGGTCGTCGGCGCCGGCTGGATCGGCGCCGAGTTCGCCACCGCCGCGCGGGAGGCCGGCTGCGCCGTCACCGTCGTCGAGGCGGCCGAACTCCCCCTCACGGGCGCCCTCCCCGCCGAGGTCGCCGCCCCCATGGCCGGGTGGTACGCGGCCGGCGGCGCCGAACTCCTCACCCACGCGCGCGTGGAGACCGTCGAACCCGGCCGGGTCCTCCTCGCCGACGGCCGCGCCCTGCCCGCCGACGCCGTCGTCGTCGGCATCGGAGCCCGCCCCGCCACCGGCTGGCTCGCCGGCTCCGGCATCGCCCTCGACCCGAGCGGCGCCGTCACCGCCGACGACCGGCTGCGCACCTCGCTGCCCGACGTGTACGCCGTCGGCGACTGCGCCTCCTTCCCCTCCGCCCGCTACGGCCGGCGGCTCCTCGTCCACCACTGGGACAACGCGCTCCAGGGCCCCCGCACCGTCGCCGCGGAGATCGCCGGGGCCGACTCCGGGCCGTACGACCCGGTGCCCTACTTCTGGTCCGAGCAGTTCGGCCGCTTCGTCCAGTACGCCGGACACCACGCGGCCGCCGACGAGATGCTGTGGCGCGGCGACCCGGCGGAGGAGGCCTGGTCCGTGCTCTGGCTGCGCGCCGGGGTGCCGGTGGCCCTCCTCGCCGTCGGCCGCCCCCGCGACCTCGCCCAGGGCCGCAGGCTCATCGAGACGGCCACCCCGGTCGACCCCGCGCGCGCCGCGGACCCGTCCGTGCCCCTGAAGGCGGCGGTCCGGTAGGACCCGACTACCGGGTGTCGGTCCGGGATGGCAGGCTTGTCCTGTGACCGAGATTGACGTGAAGATCGATGCGCTCATCCCCGCCTGGCTCTACGTGCCCGACATCGCGGAGATGCTCGACATCGAGGTGACGCGCGTGCGGCAGCTGATCAAGGAAGGCCAGCTCATCGCCGTGCGTCGCGGAGAGAACAACGCCCTGCAGATTCCCGCCGCCTTCATCCAGGGCGACAGGATCGTCAAGGGGCTCGTCGGGCTGCTGACCGTGCTGCGGGACGACGGCTTCACCGACGAGGAGATGCTGGAGTGGCTGTTCACACCGGACGAGAGCCTGCCGGGCACGCCCGCTCAGGCGCTCAACGAGAACCGTGGCACCGAGGTGAAGCGCCGCGCCCAGGCGCTCGCCCTCTGACGGTCGCGCGCCGACGGGCGCACGCCGCCGCGTCTCCATGAGCGGGCACGTGCGCCCAGGCGCGCACGTGAGCACCGAAGACACCATCAGCGGGTGTCGTGGCGGGCGGCCCTCCCGGGCGGCCCGTCGCGGCGCCCGCGCCATCCACCGGGGGGAACCCACCCATGCCCACGCCTCGTGAGCGGCTCGCCGACGCCCGGCTCTACCTGTGCACCGACGCCCGGAAGCGCCAGGGCGACCTGCCCGACTTCCTCGACGCCGTGCTCTCCTCCGGCGTGGACATCGTGCAGCTCCGCGACAAGGGCATGGAGGCCGGCGAGGAGCTGGAGCACCTCGCCGTCCTCGCCGAAGCCGCCCGCCGGCACGGCAGGCTCCTCGCGGTGAACGACCGGGCCGACGTCGCCCACGCCATCGGCTCCGACGTGCTCCACCTCGGCCAGGGCGACCTGCCGGTGGCCGCCGCCCGCGCGATCCTCGGCGACGAGGTCCTGATCGGCCGCTCCTGCCACGCCGAGAGCGAGGCCGCCGCGGCCGCCGCCGAACCGGGCGTGGACTACTTCTGCACCGGGCCCTGCTGGCCCACCCCCACCAAGCCCGGCCGGTACGCGCCGGGGCTCGACCTCGTGCGGTACGCGGCCGGCCTCGCCCAGGACCGGCCCTGGTTCGCCATCGGCGGCATCGACGAGACGAACCTCGACGAGGTCCTGGACGCGGGCGCCCGCCGCATCGTCGTGGTCCGGGCGATCACCGAGGCCGACGACCCGGCCGCCGCGACCGCCGCCCTCGCCAAGCGGGTCCGCGAGCGCGCCGGAGCCTGAGTCGGCGGAGCCTCCGTGAGCGCGGAGGCCCGATGGGCACCCGACGGCTGTCCAAAATCATGTCCAATACTCGGACACGGTTGTCGCGCTTCCCTGGACCCCGTCTAACCTGCCCGTATGGCCCTAGGTACCGCTTCCGTCCGATCGGACCGCGCGCGCACCGTGCGCGAGATCCTCGCCTCCGGCGGCACGTCGTACTCCTTCGAGTTCTTCGCGCCCCGGACCGAGAAGGGCGAGCAGGCCCTCTGGAACACCATGCGCCGGGTCGAGGCGGTCGGCCCGAGCTTCGTCTCCGTGACCTACGGCGCCGGCGGCTCCACCCGCGGCGGCACCGTCAAGGCCACCCAGAAGATCGCCTCGGACAGCACGCTCACCCCGGTCGCGCACCTCACGGCCGTCGACCACTCCGTCGCCGAGCTGCGCAACATCCTCGGCCAGTACGCCGACGCCGGCATCCGGAACATGCTCGCCGTCCGCGGCGACCCGCCGGGCGACCCGCTGGGGGAGTGGGTCGAGCACCCCGAGGGCGTCCGCTACGCCGCCGACCTCGTCCGCCTGATCAAGGAGTCGGGCGACTTCTGCGTCGGCGTCGCGGCCTTCCCCGAGATGCACCCCCGCTCCACCGACTGGGACACGGACATCCGGCACTTCGTGGACAAGTGCCGCGCCGGCGCCGACTACGCCATCACCCAGATGTTCTTCGACCCGGAGAACTACCTGCGGCTGCGCGACAGCGTCGTGAAGGCGGGCTGCGAGACCCCGATCATCCCCGAGGTCATGCCCGTCGTGAACGTCAGGACGCTCGACCGGCTGCCCCAGCTGAGCAACGCCGCCTTCCCCCCGGACGTGAAAGACCGCATCCTCGCCGTCAAGGACGATCCCGCCGCTGTACGCTCCATCGGTATCGAGTTCGCGACGGAGTTCTGCGCGCGGCTGCTCTCCGAGGGTGTCCCCGGACTGCACTTCATCACGCTGAACAACTCCACCGCGACGCTTGAGATCTACGAGAATCTCGGACTGCACCAGCAGTCGTGACCGGTCGTACCCGCCCCGAACCGTGGCGGTGACCGTGGAGAGGGGCGGCGGGGCATGGGGTGGACGGTCCTCTACATCGCGTTCGGCGTGGTCGCACTGTGGCTGCTGGGGGAGGTGCTCCTCCAGTACAAGGCACGGCTGCGCTGGCGTGTTCTCGCCTTCTGCGGCTTCCTCGGCGTGGTCCTGGGCGTCCTGCTGCCCTCGGTCGCCGTGATCATCGCCGGGGCCGTCGCCTTCGCCGTCGGCCAGACCTATGTGACGCTCTCGTTCCGCCGCGGCTTCTCCACCGGCTGGGCCATCGGCGGGAGCCCGGGGGCGAGCCGCCGCCGCAGGTCCGGGGCGCCCGCCCAGGCGGGGCCGACCCTGGAGGTCACCGAGCTGTCCTACGGCGGGGAGGACACCGCCTACGGCACGGCCGACCAGGCCGGCGACCCCGCGCACCGCCCGGCCGACGCCGAGACCACCGCGGTCTACGAGCCCCAGCCGATGCCCGACGACACCGGCCAGTACGGGGTCTACGACGGCGGCCACGACGCCGGGAACGGCTACGGGACCGGGTACGACGCCTACGCGCCCGGCTACGAACAGCCCGCGCACGGCCAGTCCGGGTACGAGCAGCCCACGTACGAGCAGCCCTCCTACGAGCAGCCCTCCTACGAGCAGCAGCCGGCCTACGACTACGGCAGCGCCGCCGGGCAGCAGCAGTACGCCACCTACTCCGACCCGTACATCGGCCCCGGCGCGGACGGCCAGCAGTACGCCCCGTACTACGCCGACCCCTACGCCCCCTCGTACACCTACGACACCCCGCCCGGCGGCGTGTGGGTCCCGCAGCAGCGCGACACCGAGCCGGACCCCCAGCAGCAGCCGCCGGCCCCGGGCCCGTACGGCTACGAGCCGCACCCGGACGACCGGCAGCAGTACCGGTACTGAGGGCCCGCGGCTCCCCTATTGGGAGCCGCGGAAGCCGTCGCCCTCCACGATCAGACCCGCCACCAGCGCGCCGGACATGCCCGCGTGGGCGAGCCCGCCGCCCGGGTGGGACCAGCCGCCGGCGAACCAGAGCCCCGGCAGCGGCGAGCGGTTGGCGGCCGGCAGCAGCAGCCCGCGGGCCCCGGCGAGCGCCGGGCCCGGCACCTCGGCGGCCCCCGTGTCCCGGCGTACGTCCTCCGGCGTGCGCACGTGCCGCCACAGCAGCCGCTCCGCGAGCCCCGGGACCGCGCGCGCGGCAGCCTCGACCATCCGGTCGGGGAAGGCCGTCCCGGCCATCCGGTCGGTGAAGGGCTCCCGGTCCTGTCCGGGGGAGGTCCGCACGGTCGCCGTGACCGTCACCGACTCGTGTGCGCCGTCCGGGCGCAGCGCCGGGTCGTCCGGCCGCAGCACGGTCACGGTCGGGCGCCCGCCCTCCGCGTGCACGACGGTCCGGTGGACCGCGTCCGCCTCCCGGGGGCCGCGCAGAGCCAGAAAGACCGTCACCCGTCCCGTCCCGTTCACCTGGTGGCGAGGCGGGCTCTGACCGTGGTGCAGCGCCGGCACCGGGGCCCCGGAGACCACGTGGTCGGCCTCGACGGTCGTGCCGTCGGCCAGCCGGACGCCGGCCGCCCGGTCGTCCTTCTCCAGGACGTCCTCGACCGCCGTGCCGAAGACGAACTCCACCCGCCGCTTCCGGCAGCGCTCGTACACCGCGTCGGCGAGCGCCCGCAGCCCCCCGCCCACGTACCAGCTGCCGAAGGTCTGCTCCATGTACGGCAGGACGGCGGCCGAGGCCGGCGCGGTCGCCGGGTCGAAGCCGTACGACCACGCGTACGCGTCGAGGAGGGCGGCGAGCCGGGGCTCACGCAGCTCCCGCGCGCCGACCTGGGCGAGCGTCGTCGTCGGACGGCGCAGCAGACCCGCCTTGAGCGCCGGGTACGGCTCGCGGGCCAGCGGCGCCGGATCGGCCGGCTGCGGTTCCTCCAGGAGCGGGCGCCGGGTGCGGTCCCAGGCCTCGCGGGCCCGGACCAGGAAGTCGCCCCACCGCTCGCCCGCGCCGTCGCCCAGCGCCGCGTCCAGGGCGGCGACCGTGCCCGCCCGCGAGGCGTTCGGCAGGTCCACGCGGGTGCCGTCGGCGAAGACGTGACGGCTCGCCGGATCGACCTGCGTCAGGGTGACGCACTCCTCCAGGGACTCCTTGCCGGTCTTCACGAACAGGTCCCGGTAGACGGCGGGCAGGTGCAGCAGCCCCGGACCCGTGTCGAAGGCGAACCCGTCGCGCTCGAACCGGCCGACCGCGCCGCCGTACGTCGCGCCCCGCTCGTACACCGTCACCCGGTGGCCCGCCACGGCCAGTCTGGCCGCCGCCGCCATGGCGCCGAGTCCCGCGCCGATCACCACAATCCGTGCCATGCCGGCGAGCCTATCCGGCCGCCGGGGCACCGGCGGAAGCCCGGTCGGCGTCGGGACCGGGCGGGGTCAGAAGGGGGCCGGCCCGTCGTCGTCGGGCGGCGGACGACCGGGCGAGCGGGCCCCCACGGCGGCCAGTCTCCGCTCCTCGCGCCGCTGGGACCTGCGGCGCAGGAAGCGCCGGATCCGCTGGGCCAGGAAGACCAGTATCGCCAGACCGAGCGCGAGCAGGACGGCCGCGACGACCGCCGCCGCCACCGGATGGAAGATCGCGAAGGTGACGATCGCCGCCACCCCGAGGTCCTCCGCCAGGCTCAGGGCGACGTTGGAGAACGGTTCGGGCGAGGTGTTGACCGCCATCCGCGTCCCGGCCTTGACGAAGTGGCTCAGCAACGCCGTCGAGCCGCCGACCGCGCCCGCCGCCAGCTCGGGCAGCGAACCGTTCTGCCCGGCGAGCAGCGCGCCGACGACGGCCCCCGCGACCGGCCGGATCACGGTGTGGACGGAGTCCCACATCGAGTCGACGTACGGGATCTTGTCCGCCACCGCCTCGCAGAGGAACAGCACACCGGCGACGACGAGGACATCGGTGCGCTGCAGGGACTCGGGCACCTCGTCGGTCAGCCCGGTCGCGCCGAAGACGCCGAACAGCAGGACCACCGCGTACGCGTTGATCCCGCTCGCCCAGCCGCTGGTGAACACCAGGGGGAGTACCGACACGCCCGCGATCGTAACCAGGACTGAGTACCCGTACCTAGGGGGCGAGATGAGTAGGTACGCGGATGGGCCCGGGTGCCCCCGGACGGAAGAGTGGAGTCCACGGAAGGGGCGCGGCTCCGGCACCGCCGGCACGGGGCTGCGGAACGGGGCCGCGCACCTGCCGGCACGGGGGTGCGTGAAAAGCCGGTGCGGCGAGGCTCGGGGGGATCGAGCCTCGCCGCACCGGCGTTTCCGCTTGTCCGGTCCCGGTCCTGCCGTCGGGTCGTCGCGGTTTTCCGTCGCTACGCGCGCGTGCCGCCCGGCGTCACCGGCCGCCGACCCGCCCGTGCAGCAGCCGCGAGAGCGCCGCGTGCACGTCGTCGAGCGACCGCTCGCTCTGGAAGGCCTGCCAGTCGAGCGCCGCCACGAGCACCATGCCGACCAGTGCCGCGGCGGTCAGCTGGACGTCGATCTCCTCGCTCAGCTCCCCGGCCGCGACCCCCTCCCGCAGCACCCCCTCGACCACCGCCACGGCTTCCTGGCGGACCACCAGGAGGGTCGAGTTCCAGGCGCGGTTGGTGCGCCAGAGCTCGGCCACGTACAGCTGGGTGAAGGCCGGGTAGCGGTCGATGAAGACGAGGCCGGCCCGGATCATCGCGTCCAGCGCGTCGACCCGGCTCCCGCCGCGCGCGGCGGTCTCCTCGGCGGCCGTCCGCAGGGAGGCGGCGAGCAGCGACACCCCGTGGCGCAGCAGCTCCTCGAAGAGCTCGGTCTTGCTCTTGAAGTTGTAGTAGACCGTGCCCTTGGCCACGCCGGCCCGCTCGGCGATCTCGTCGACCGTCGTCGCGGAGAAGCCCTGCTCCGCGATGAGGGTGACGGCCGCCTCGTAGAGCTTCGCGCGCGTGGCCTGGCGTCGGGTGCTGCTGCTGTCCATGGGGTCGATTCTCACAGGTGTCGAGGGTGCCGCCGGCCCCGTCTCACAGGGTCAGTTCGGGGTGGAGCCGGTCGAGCGTCCAGACCTGCCGCTTGCGGGCCGAGACGGCGGTCAGGGCCAGGGCGCCCAGGGTGAAGGCGGTCAGGACCGCGCAGGCCTGCCACACCGGGCCGATCCCGCCGCCCGTGATCAGCCGGCGCAGGGCCTCGACCACGTAGGTCATCGGCAGGAAGGGGTGGACGGCGTTGAAGAAGCCCGGGCTCGTCTGGACGGGGTAGGTGCCGCCCGCCGAGGTCAGCTGGAGCATCAGCACCGCGAGGACCAGGATCCGGCCGGCCGCGCCGAAGCGGGCGTTGAGCCACTGGATGATCGCGGCGAAGCAGCAGGTGACCAGGGCGAGGAAGCCGACCGTGCCGGCGGCCCTGGCCATCTGGAGGCCGAGGCCCCAGTGCAGGACCGACATCAGGGCGGCGACCTGGAGGACGCCGATCGCCGCCACCGGCAGCCAGCCGGCCAGCGCGATCCGCCAGGCGGAGCCGCCGGCGGCGAGGGCGCGCCGGTTCAGCGGCTGGATGATCATGTAGGCGACCATCGCGCCGACCCAGAGGGAGAGCGGGATGAAGTACGGGGCGAAGCCCGTGCCGTAGTTCGGCGCCTTGTGCAGGGACTGCGAGGCCAGCTTCACGGGGTCGGCCATGACCTCCGTGCGCCGGTCGCGGTCCTGCCGGTCGTAGTCGGGGATCTGGTCGACGCCGTCCTTCAGGCCCGTGGCGAGGGTGCCCGAGCCGTCGGCCAGCTTGAACAGACCGCCGTCCAGGTCGCCCGCGCCCTTCTTCAGCTTGCCGACGCCCGTGTCGAGGCTGACGGAGCCGGTCCTGGCCTCGGTGATGCCGGTGTGCAGCCGGTCGGCGCCCGCGGCGACCTGCTTGGCGCCCGCGTTGAGCTCGTTGATCTTCTTGATGGCGCCCTCGACGTCCTCGTCCAGGTGCGGGGCGCGGACGGCCAGCTCGTCGGCCTGCTTCTTGAGCTTCGTCAGGCGCGCGTCCAGCGTCTTCAGATCGGCGGCGTCGTCCTTGGTGAGCTCGTGCAGGTCGTCGGCGAGGGTCGCCACGTCGCCCGCGCTCTCCGAGGCCTTCCCGAGCAGTTCGCACATCTCGGCGTCGGGCGCCGGGGCGTCCACGCACGCCTCGCGGTGGAACCGGGCGAGACCGTCGTCCGCCTTGTGCGCGGCGGAGCGGACCAGGGGCGCCCGCCGCACCAGGTCGGCCAGGTTGTTCTGCGCGGCCGTGACGGAGTCGGAGACGAGCCGGGCCGTGTCGCGGATCGACTTGCCGTTGTTCGCCAGGTACGGGCGGACCTTGTCGGCGGTGCCGTTCACCTTGTCCGCGAGGGTCTGCGTACCGTTGGCGACCTTCCGCGAGCCGCTCTCCAGGTCCTTGGCGCCCTTGTCGAGCTTCTTCAGACCGGCCGCCAGGTCACCGCTGCCGGTCTTGGCCGTCTTCAGCCCGTCCGCCAGGTCCTTGGAACCCTTCTTCGCCTTGTCCACGCCCTGCTTCAGGTCGCCGGCGCCCTTGGCGGCCTTCGCCGTGGCGTCGTGGATGTCCGAGAAGGAGATGAAGATCTTGTCGAGGAAGGTCCGGGAGGACTTGGTGGAGGCCGCCGTGCGGACCTCGGAGAAGACGGTCCGGGAGATCTGCCCGACGATGTAGTTGTTGGCGTCGTTCGTCCGCACCCTGAGCGCCCCGGTCTCGGGGGAGTCGCCGGAGCTGGAGGCGATGCGCGAGCTGAAGTCGCCCGGCATGGTCAGGGACAGGTAGTACGTCCCGTTCTCGACGCCCTCGCGTGCCTCGGCGTCGCTGACCTGGTGCCACGCGAAGGTGTTGCTCTCCAGGAGCCCCTTCGTGATGTCGTCGCCGGCGTGGATCGGCTTGCCGCCCGCGGTGGCGCCCCGGTCCTCGTTCACCAGGGCGACGGGGATCTTGTCGAGCCTGCTGTACGGGTCCCAGAACGAGTACAGGTACAGGGCGCCGTAGAGCAGCGGCAGCAGCAGGATCGCGACGAGCGCGGCGCGCGGCAGCTTCCCCCTGCCGAAGCGCTTCAGCTCAAGCGCGGCCAGTTTCGGCGAGCGCATCGGCCGCCCCCTCCTCGGTCGTGGATGCGGGTGCATCGGTGCTGGTGTCGGCGGGGTCGGCGGCGGCGGTGTCGCCGTCGGCCGCCTCGGGGGTTTCGGTGTCGTCCCCGGTCGCTCCAGGCGCTCCGGTCGCCCCGGTCGCCTCGGCGGTGTCGTTCCCGGTCGCCTCGGCGGTGGGGGCGTCCTCCTCCGCGGGCTTCGGCGAGGCCGAGAGCGTGGTGAGGCGCAGGGCGTCGGCGGGGGCCTCGCTGCAGACGGCGAGGACGGTCGTCCCGGACGCGGCCACGGAACGCAGCAGCGCCCAGGCCTCGGCCCGGTCGGCGTCCGAGAGCTTCAGGTCGGCGTCGTCGACGGCGAGCAGCCGGGGGCGGCCGATCAGGGCGAGCGCGACCGAGAGCCGCAGGGCCTCGAGGCGCTCCAGATCCCGTACGGAGGTCCGCTCGCCCTTCGGCAGGGCGGCGAGGTCGAGCCCCGCGGCCGCCGCGGCCTCCTCGATGCGGGCCCGCGAGGTCGCCGCGCGCTCGGCGGGGCGCCGCAGGAGCGCCCGTACGGAACCGTCGTAACGGCGCTGGAGCAGGGCCCGCTCGCGCAGGTGCTCGGCGACCGTGAAGGCCGGGTCGAGCTCGCTGACGCCGGGGACGTGCCCGAGCGCGGTGATCCGGCGCACGGCGGCCATCTTCCGGGGGAGCGGGAGACCGCCGACCTCGGCGTGGCCCGCGTGGGACTTCATCCGCCCGGTGAGCGCCAGCAGCAGACAGGTGCGGCCGGAGCCGGACGGACCCTCGATCGCCACCAGCGCGCCGGGCTCCGCCCGGAAGGACACCCCGGAGAAGGCCCACCCGCGCGGGCCCTTCAGTCCGAAGCCGTCCGCGACGACGGCGGCGCCGTGCGGCTGCTCCTCGGCTTTCTCGCCCACGGACTCACCCCCCATTCCCCATTTTTGAACTGACCAGTCAGTTCAAAAGTTACCCGTCCGTGAGGCTTCAGGCAAAACCCCAGGTCAGCGCGGTTGTCAGTGGGGTCGGGCACGATGAACACATACGGCCACAGCGCCGTCACGCGACGACAGGAGGTTCGTCATGGCCGCCCCTTCCGCAGCTGCCGCGCCCCGGCGCCGCCCCGGAGGCCGTCTCGCACCCGCGCAGTCCGGACCCGCGTCCGACATCCACCCCGTCCCGCGCCGCGCCACCGCCCCGCCGGCCGCCCTCGACCTCCTCGCCAAGGCCCGGGCCGGCCTCGTCGAGGCCGCCGCCCTCGACCGCCCCCACGAGCGGTACGCCGCCGCCCACCTGGCCGCCCTGCGGGCCGCGGCCGCCGTGCTCGCCGCCCGCGCCGGACCCGAGACCGGGCCGCGCAGGCGCCGGCGGATACGGAGCGCCTGGGAACTCCTCGCCGAGCCGGCGCCCGAGCTGACCGAGTGGAGCGCCCTCTTCGCGGCGGGCGCCCCGCGCAGGGCCCGCGCCGAGGCCGGCATCGCCGGCGCCGCCACCCGCCGCGAGGCCGACGACCTGCTCAGGGACGCCGCGCTCTTCCTCCGCCTGGTCGAGCGGCTGCTCGTCCTCCGGCCGGTACCGCCGCGCCGGCCCGGGGCCGACGAGTCCGGAGGATGATCCGAAAGGCGTTACCGAGGCCATAGGGTGGGGAGCGTCCGTACCCGTCACCGAGGAGTCAACAGCCGTGCCGGACCCTTCCCCTGTCTTCGGCCGAGAGGCGTCGTCGCGACCGTCGCGCGCCTCCCTGCGTACCGCCGTCGTCTGGGACGTCCTCAAAGACGCCCTCGACCGCCGGATCGAGGCCACCGGGAAGGACAGCCTCGACGTCCTCGACACGGGCGGCGGCTCCGGGAACTTCGCGGTGCCGGTGGCCCGCCTCGGCCACCGGGTCACCGTCGTCGACCCCAGCCCCAACGCGCTCTTCGCACTGGAGCGCCGGGCCGCCGAAGCCGGTGTCGCCGACCGCGTCACCGGCGTCCAGGGCGACATCCGGGGCCTCTTCGACGTGGTCGGCCGCGAGAACTACGACGCCGTGCTCTGCCACGGCGTCCTGGAGTACGTCGACGACCCCGCCGAAGGCGTGCGGAACGCGGTCGCCGCGCTCCGCCCCGCCGGCAGCCTCAGCCTGCTCGCCGCCGGACTCGGCGGAGCCGTCCTGGCCCGCGCCCTCGCCGGGCACTTCACCGAGGCCCGGACCGCGCTCTCCGACCCGGCCGGCCGCTGGGGCGCGGGCGACCCGGTGCCCCGGCGCTTCACCGCCGAACAGCTCGCCGAGCTGGCCGAAGAGGCCGGGCTCGACGTCGGCGCCGTCCACGGCGTCCGGGTCTTCGCCGACCTCGTCCCCGGTGCCCTCGTCGACACCGAGCCCGGTGCCGCCGAGGCCCTCCTCAAGCTGGAGGCGGCCGCCGCCGAGCTGCCCTCCTTCCAGGCCATCGCCACCCAGCTGCACGTTCTGGGCGAGAAGCGCGCCTGAACAGGACGGCCACCCTTGTCGGCCGCGAGGGCCGCGGCGCTCGATGGAGTACGCCACAGCCCGCCCGGTAAGGGGTTCCGCCCCGTATGATCGGGGGACACCATCCGGCATGACGGACGAGGGGCTGGGGAATCAACGCCTCAGCAACCGATCCGCATGGCGGCCCGGATTGGCTATTCGGCATTGAGGGCGGGTTTCACGGGGGCGATTCCCTGCCTATCCTGAAAGGGCCGCAAACCGGTCGCCCCCGCGACCGACGACTAGGAGGACTCCGTGCCGCTCTCGGAGCACGAGCAGCGAATGCTCGAGCAGATGGAGCGAGCGCTGTACGCCGAAGATCCCAAGTTCGCGACAGCGCTCGAGGGAAGCGGACTGCGTACGTACACCCGACGACGGGTCTACCAAGCAGTCGCCGGCTTCCTGGTGGGTATCGCGCTCCTCATGGCCGGAATGGTCGCACAGCAGATCTGGATCAGCGTGGTGGGATTCCTCGTCATGCTGGGCTGCGCGGTCCTGGCGGTCACCGGATGGCGCAAGGCGCCCAAGCCGGGTGAGCAGCAGGCCAGGGGAGGCGCGGCGGCCGGAGGCCGTCGGACCCGGCAGCGACGCCCCATGATGAACCGGATCGAAGAGCGGTGGCAGCGCCGCCGCGACGAACAGCAGGGCGGCGGCCACTGACGCCGGCCTGAGCGGCAGCCCCGCGCCCCCGACATCGAGCCCCGCAGCCCGCGCGCCCAGCGCCACCCCCTGCGGGGCTCCTCCATACCCTCCCCACGCCGTCGCGCCCCGCCCCGCTGCGGGCCGCGTCCCCGCGTCGCGGGCTGCGCCCCCCGTTGCGAGCCGCGCCCCCGCGTTGCTGGCCGCGCCCTCCGTTGCGAGCCGCGTCCCCGCGTCGCTGGCCGCGCTCCCTGTTGCGGGGCACGTCCCCGCGTCGCTGGCTGTGCCCCCGCGCCCCGTTGGCGGCCGTGCCCGCCCGAGTTGTGGGCTGCGCCCTGCCCGTTGCGGGCCATCATTCCGCCGGTGCGGTGCCCGCCCCCTCGCCTCGCGCCCGGCGTTGTGAGCAGGCGTTCCGCTGGGGCGGTGCTCACCCCCACTCCTCCGCCCACCCCGTTGTGGGCAATCGTTCCGCTGGGGCGGAACGGGTGGGCACAACGGACGGCGCCCTTTGCCGGGCCCAGGCTTCCGCGTCCGAACCCGCACCACGTCGTGCGACGCCGTACCGGTGCGGGCTCAGGCACGAGGGGCGGAGGCGCCGCCAAGGGCGCCGTCCCGTGTGCCCACCCGTCCCGCCCAGCGGGACGATTGCCCACACGTCGGGTGGGCGAAGGCCACGGGGCGAGGGCGAAGGCACACACGGCGGCGGGCGCGAGCCCACGCGACAGCAGGCGCGGGGCCACACGGCGGTGGGGCGTGGCGGGTGGCGGCGGCCCGCACCGGCCCCCGGCCCACACGGCGGCCCGCACCGGCCCCCGGCCCACGCGGCGGCCCGCACCGGCCCCCGGCCCACGCGGCGGCCCGCACCGGCCCCCGGCCCACGGGGTGGTGGGCGCGGGGCGCCGAAGTACGCGGCAAGGGGCGGGGTCAGGTGCGGCGGAGGAGGTGGTGGGGGGAGAGGCGGGCGGTGGTGGCGGACCACCAGGCGGAGAGGGACCAGCGGAGGCGCACGGCCGACCGCGGGACGAGGAGCGCCCGGAGCCGGGCGGGACGATCCGCCGCCGCGTGGAACCCGGCCCGCACCCGCCCCGCGTCGTCCGCCAGACCGGAGGCCGGGACGGGCCGGGGCGCGTAGAGGACCTCCTCCACGGCCCGGGCGACCCGGTGCACCGCGTCCGCGGACTCGCCGCGCAGTTCACCCAGACGGACGATCCGCGCCGCCGTGTTGCGGGGCGTCCGCGACTCGTCGGGTTCGACTCCGTAGTCCCAGGCGGTGTCGTTGATCTCCTGCCAGACGGCGAGCGTCCGGGCCGCCGTGTCCGCGGGCCCGCGGCCGCCGTCCGAGCCGAGCCGGCGGGCCCGGATCCGGGTCCGCCAGAGCAGCGGGAGCAGCGGCAGGGCGAGGACGACGAGGGCCGCGAGGCAGATCAGCGCCACGGTCAGCGGCGCCGGTCCCGATCCGTCCGACGTGAGGTCGCCCGCGGCCGCGTCCGGACCGCATTCGCCGAGCCGGCGCAGCTGCGGCGTGCAGCTCTCCGAGGCGCTCGGTGCGGCGGACGGCTGTGCCGAGGCGCTCTGCTGGGGCTGCGCCGGGCCGGTGGCGGTGCCCGAGGGCGTGCTCTCCCGGCTGTAGGCGGGCGTGGAGCCGCGCGAGGGGGTCGGCTCGAACCGCGTCCAGCCCGCGCCCTCGAAGTACAGCTCGGGCCAGGCGTGCGCGTCCCGGATGCCGACGGAGACGGAGCCGTCGGTCTGCGTGGTGCCGGGGGTGAAGCCGACGGCCACCCGGGCGGGGATGCCGAGCGAGCGGGCCATCGCGGCCATCGAGAAGGAGAAGTGGACGCAGAAGCCCTTCTTGTCCTTCAGGAAGCGGGAGATCGCCTGGACGCCGGTGCCGGACTCGGCCTCGACGTCGTAGCGGAAGCCGCCCTCCTGGGTGAACCAGTCCTGGAGCCGTACGGCCCGCTCGTAGTCGTTGCGGGCACCCTTGGTGACCGTCAGGGCCGTCGCGCGCACGTCGGCGGGGAGCGAGTCGGGCACCTTGGTGTACTCGCGGCGCAGCTTCTCGGGCACGGGGCCGGCCGCGGCCAGCTGTTCGGACGTGGGCCGCACGTCGAGGCTGGCGACCTGGTAGCGGGCGCCCGCGGTGGTCTGCTTGTCGTCGCCGACGAGCATCCGCCCGGCGGGTTCGAACCGCCAGCGTCCGCTGATGTCGACCCGGCCGGCCGGGTACGGCATCGGGAGCCACTTCTGCACGTAGGCCTCGGAGGCGACGAAGTTGCTGGTCACCTCGGTGATCTGGACGCTCTGGGAGAGGCCCTGCGGCCAGGGCAGCTGCTTGGGCACGTCCTCGATCGGGCGGACCGAGGACTTCCAGGAGGTGCCGTCGAACTGGTCGAGTGCGACGAGGCGGAGGTACAGGTCGTTGGTGTCGCGGGAGTTGGTGCGGTAACGCAGGATCTCCCGGTCCTCCGGCTGGCGCAGGTTGTCCTGGAGGGAGACCAGCGGGTTCACGGCGGAGATCGTCCCGCCCTTGCCGGAGCCCGCGCCTCCCTCGCCGTTGCCGCCGCCGAACAGTCCGCCGCTGAGGCCGGGCAGGGCGAACGGAACAACCAGCGCGATGCCCATCGCCACGGCGCCGATCCGGCGTCCGGTACGGGCCGGTGCGAAGGCGTCGCCGCCGGTCGCGACGGAGGATCCGGGCCGGCCGGTGCGCTGGGCGCCGCCGAAGACCCGCCCCCACTGGGAGAGCCGGTCGCGGCCCTCGGCGAGGAGCAGCAGCAGATAGCCGGAGGCGGCGAGCAGGAACCACAGCCAACCCGCGCCGCCGCCGGAGAGACCGGCCGCCACCGAGTACAGGGCGAGCAGCGGCAGACCGGCCGGGGCCGCCTTGCGGAAGGTGACGGCGAGGGTGTCCACCAGCAGGCCGATGGCGACGACCCCGCCGACCAGCATGAGCCGGATGCCCTCGGTGTCCGGCGCGGGGATCGCGTACCGGCCGACGTCGTCGGCGCCCGCCCGGAACAGCTCGGCGGCGTGTGCGAAGGCCCGCGGTCCGGGGATCAGCCAGAGGACCGCCTGCTGCCGCGCGAAGATCACGGTCAGTGCGAGCAGCGCGACGGCGGTCTGTGCGAGGAGGGTCAGCGGTTTGGCGAGCGGTATCCGCCGGGCCAGCGTGCCGACGCCGCTGACCAGGGCGAGGACGAAGGCGGCGGTGAAGATCCAGGTCGCCGGCTTCACCAGCGGAAGCAGCGCCCCGGAGGCCATCAGCGTGGCTCCCCAGGCGGCGAGTGTCAGCCGTGCGCGGCCGCTCATGACCGGCCTCCGTGGGTGTCGGCGGCGGTTTCCGCGGGTGTTCCGGGGGTCTGCTGTGTCAGGTCGGCCGTCAGCCGTGCGCGGCCGCTCATGACCAGCCTCCGTAGGTGTCGGTGGCGGATTCGGCGCGTGTTCCGGCGGCCTGCTGCCACAGGTCGGGGAGGCGGGCCCCGGCCGGTACGGCCAGTGCCGTCCAGCCCGCGTCCCGCAGCTGCTGCACCCGGTCCTCGACCGCGCCGGAGACCGCGCCGCCGGTGAGCCAGGTGCCGGAGTCCAGGACGAAGGCGAGGGCTCCGCCGCTCCGCCCGCGCATCCGGGCGGTGAGGGCCGCCTGTTCCTCGTCGAGGTCGCCGAGGAAGGCGACGAGCAGTCCCTCGTTGCCGCCGCGCAGCACGTCGGAGGCGCGGGAGAGCCCGCCGCCCTCGGAGTGGTCGACGACCGCGAGGGTGTCCATCAGGAGTCCGGCGGAGTCGGCCGAGTCCGGCGCGGAGCCGGCGAAGCCGTCGGAGCCGTCGGAGGGCACCGTGCTGCCGGTGTCGGTGACCAGCCGGACCGCGTAGCCGCGCCCCAGCATGTGCACGAGGGCGGAGGCGGCGCCGGAGACGGCCCATTCGAAGGCGGAGTCGGGTCCCGAGCCCTGGTAGGCGATCCGGCGGGTGTCGAGGAGGACGGTGCAGCGGGCCCGCTGCGGCTGTTCCTCGCGGCGGACCATGAGCTCGCCGTAGCGGGCGGTGGAGCGCCAGTGCACCCGGCGCAGGTCGTCGCCGTACCGGTAGGCGCGGGGGATGACGTCGTCGTCCCCGGCGAGCGCGAGGGAGCGCTGGTGCCCGTCGCCGTAGCCCGAGGCCTCGCCGGTGAGCTTCACCGGCGGCAGGGGTACGGTCCGCGGGACGACGGTGAGGGTGTCGTACGCGTGGAAGGAGCGGGTCAGCTCGCACATCCCGAAGGGGTCGTTGAGCCGCAGCTGGAGCGGGCCGAGCGGGAAGCGGCCGCGCAGGTCGGAGCGGACCCGGTACGACACCTCGCGCCGCCCGCCGGCCTCGACCCGGTCGAGGACGAAGCGCGGACGGGGCCCCAGCATGTAGGGCACGTGGTCCTGGAGCATGAGCAGCCCGGTGGGGAGCTTGGAGACGTTCTCCATGCGCAGCTGGACGCGGGCCTCGGCGCCCGCCTCGACCCGCTGGGGGGTGAGGCGGCGGGAGGTGGCGACCCGGTAGCGGGTGCGGTGCAGGACGAGGACGCAGATCAGCGGCAGGGCGGCGAGCAGCAGCCCGACGCGGAGCAGGTCGGCCTGGCCGAGGACGTACGCGCAGACCGCGGCGGCCACGCCCGCGGCGAGGAAGGACCTGCCGCGGGTGGTGAGACCGCCGAGGGCGGCCCGGAAGCCGCCCCGGTCGTCTTCGTCGCCCCGCTGCCCGTCCGGTACGGCAGCGGTCGTCATCACAGCCGCCGGGCGCCGGGCTGCTGCTGGCCGTAGAGCGGCCCGGCGGGCGGGGCCGCGGCCGGGACGGGGGTGCGCTGGAGGATGTCCTGGACGACCTGCTCGGCGGTGCGCCGGTTGAGCTGGGCCTGCGCCGTCGGCAGCAGCCGGTGGGCGAGGACGGGGGCGGCGAGCGCCTGGAGGTCGTCGGGCAGGACGTACTGGCGGCCGCTGAGCGCGGCGGAGGCCTTGGCGGCCCGCAGCAGGTGGAGCGTGGCCCGGGGGGAGGCGCCGAGGCGCAGGTCGGGGTGGGTGCGGGTGGCGGCGACGATGTCGACCGCGTACCGGCGTACGGCGTCGGCGACGTGCACCGCGCGGACCGCCTCGATCAGCTTCATGACGTCGTGGGCGTGGGCGACCGGCTGGAGGTCGTCCAGCGGGGACACCGAGCCGTGCACGTCGAGCATCCGGAGCTCGGCGTCGGCGTTCGGGTAGCCGATGGAGACCTTGGCCATGAAGCGGTCGCGCTGGGCCTCGGGCAGCGGGTAGGTGCCCTCCATCTCGACCGGGTTCTGGGTGGCGACGACCATGAACGGGTTGGGCAGCTCGTAGGTCTGGCCGTCGACGGTGACCTGGCGCTCCTCCATGGACTCCAGGAGCGCGGACTGGGTCTTCGGCGAGGCGCGGTTGATCTCGTCGCCGATCACGATCTGGGCGAAGATCGCGCCCGGCTTGAACTCGAACTCCCGGCGCTGCTGGTCGAAGATCGACACGCCCGTGACGTCCGAGGGCAGCAGGTCGGGGGTGAACTGGATACGGCGCACCGAGCAGTCGACGGACCGCGCCAGCGCCTTCGCCAACATGGTCTTGCCGACGCCGGGGACATCCTCGATCAGGAGGTGTCCCTCGGCGAGCAGCACGGTCAGCGAAAGCCGTACGACCTCGGGCTTGCCCTCGATCACGCTCTCCACCGACCCGCGGACCCGCTCCGCGGTCGTGGTCAGATCAGTGAGGCTCGCTCGATCGTCATAGGTCGTCACCCGGCCCTCCTCGGCCTTCCGGAACACGGACACCTGCCCCCGTGGGATGTTCGGGGGGTGTCCACCGGGGCATTCTTGTTGGGATGGCCGGGTCGTGTCACTCGCCGGCGGACAAGTGCGGGGGAGATGCCGGGGTTTGGGCGTTTATGCCGGGTCGATCTCGCGCAGCAGACCGGTCGTCACGTCGAAGACGAAGCCCCGGACGTCGTCCGAGTGCAGCAGGAAGGGGGAGGTCCGCACCCGCTGCATCGACTGGCGGACGTCCTGGTCCACGTCGCGGAAGGCCTCGACCGCCCACGAGGGGCGCTGGCCGACCTCGTCCTCCAGCTCGTGCCGGAAGTCCTCGGTGAGCGATTCGAGACCGCAGCCCGTGTGGTGCACCAGCATCACGCTGCGGGTGCCGAGGGCGCGCTGGCTGATCGTGAGGGACCGGATCACGTCGTCGGTGACCACGCCGCCCGCGTTGCGGATGGTGTGGCAGTCGCCGAGCTGGAGGCCGAGGGCCTTGTGCAGGTCGAGACGGGCGTCCATGCAGGCGACGACGGCGACGCGGAGCACGGGGCGCGCGTCCATGCCGGGGTCGGTGAAGTCGGAGGCGTAGCGCTCGTTGGCCTCGACGAGACGGTCGGTGACCGTGCCGCCGGTGCGTATGGCGTCGGCAGAGGGGGGCGTGGAGGTCGACATGGTTCCGACGTTAACGGGCACACGGCTGCCGGGCCTGCTGTGAGAGGGGACAAAGAACGCCATCGAGTCTTGTTGTGAGCTAATCCACAAGGCCTCGGGATCATGGACCCGAACGAGTGAGGCGTCCGGAATGTCCGTCGGGCCCTCCGGCACCGTGCGACGCGCCAGCCGGTTGGTTGACCGGCGCGTCCGGTGGACTAAAGTGACGCGAAGTTAACGGAGACATCGAGCGATTTCCGCGGTTTCTCCCCCGTGTGTGCGGCGGTACCTACGGCTCGGCCTCCTCCCGCGGTACGTGCCTCCGCGCCGGTTCTGAGAGGGCGCATTGAGCAACGACCGACACGTCCCGGTGATGCTCCAGCGGTGCCTGGACATGTTGGCCCCCGCACTGGAGCGCCCCGGCGCGGTCGTCGTCGACTGCACCCTGGGTCTCGGCGGCCACAGCGAGGCCCTGCTCAAGCGGTTCCCCGAGGTGCGGCTCGTCGCCCTCGACCGCGACAAGGAGGCCCTGCGGCTCTCCGGCGAGCGACTCGCCCCGTACGGCGAGCGCGCCACCCTGGTCCACGCCGTGTACGACGAGCTGCCCGAGGTCCTCGACCGGCTCGGCATCCCCAAGGTCGACGGCGTCCTCTTCGACCTCGGCGTCTCCTCCATGCAGCTGGACGAGGCCGACCGCGGCTTCGCGTACGCCCAGGACGCCCCGCTCGACATGCGCATGGACCAGACGACCGGCATCAGCGCGGCCGAGGTCCTCAACACCTACCCGGCCGGCGAGCTGGTCCGCATCCTCCGCGCGTACGGCGAGGAGAAGCAGGCCAAGCGGATCGTCTCCGCGATCGTGCGCGAGCGCGACAAGGAGCCGTTCAGCAACAGCGCCCGGCTCGTCGAGCTGATCCGCGACGCCCTGCCCCAGGCCGCCAAGCGCACCGGCGGCAACCCGGCCAAGCGCACCTTCCAGGCCCTGCGCATCGAGGTCAACCGCGAGCTCGACAGCGTCGAGAAGGCCATCCCGGCGGCCGTGAAGGCCCTCGCCGTCGGCGGACGCGTCGCCGTCCTGTCGTACCAGTCCCTGGAGGACCGGATCGTCAAGGGCGTCTTCGCCGCCGGCGCGGCGACCACCGCCCCGCCCGGACTGCCGATCGTCCCGGAGAAGTACCAGCCCCGCCTGAAGCTGCTCACCCGGGGCGCCGAGCTCCCTACCGAGGAGGAGGTCGCCGAGAACCGGCGCGCCGCCCCGGCCCGGCTCCGGGGCGCCGAGCGCATCCGGGAGGACGTGCTGTGAGCACGGCGAAGGGGCCCCTCAAAGGGCGGGCCGCGCGACTCGGACGGCTCATGCCGTCGGGACCCAGCTCGGCCGCCCGGACCCCCTTCGTCCTGCTCGTCGTGGTGCTGCTCGGCGGCGGGCTCATCTCCCTGCTCCTGCTGAACTCGGCCCTCAACCAGGGCTCCTTCCAGCTGAACGAGCTCAAGAACAAGACGACCGAGCTGACCGACGAGCAGCAGGCGCTCCAGCGCGACGTCGACGACTACGCGGCCCCCGACGCCCTGGAGCGCCGGGCCCGCGAACTCGGCATGGTCCCCGGCGGCAGCCCCGCCTTCCTCGGCCCCGACGGCAAGGTCCTCGGCGAGCCGTCGGTCGCGGTCGCCCCCAAGCCGAGCCCCACGCCCAAGGCCACCCCGAAGCCCCCGCCGGCCGGTTCCCCGACCGCGACCGCGACCGCGACCACGACCCCGACCGTGAACCCCCGCACCCCGGCCGACCCCGCGGGCGTGAACGCGCCCGACGCCACCCCCACCGGAACGGCCCCGGCCGGCGCGACCCCGACCGGTGCCCGGACGACGGCACCGACGTCGGATTCTCAGGACCCAGTCCCTCACAACCCCCGGTAGGTGACCGAGCAGTGCCCTCCAAGGAGCCCCCGCGCCGCCGCGTCCCCGGACCCGCGCGGCCCGCGCGTCCCCGGCCCGCCTCCGCCGGAGGCCGCCCGTCCCGTCCGGCCCCGCGCCCGGCCGCCAGGCGCCCCGCGCCCCGGCCGCCGGCCCGGCAGCCCCGCACCATCCGGCTGGGCAGCCCGAGGCCGCGGCTGCGCCTGGTCTCGCTCGGCCTGACCCTGGTCATGATCGCGTTCGTGGTGCGGCTGCTCCAGGTCCAGGCGGTCGACGCCAGCGCGTACGCGGCCAAGGCCGACAAGTACCGCTTCCAGGAGTACACGCTCTCCGCCGACCGGGGCGAGATCACCGACCGCAACGGCATCGCGCTGGCCGCCAGCGTCGACGCGTACGACATCACCGCCGACCCCAAGCTCTTCACCCCCGAGGAGTCCAAGGTCCCCGACGCCCCCGAGCAGGCCGCCGCCCTCCTCGCCCCCCTCCTGGGCAAGGAGCCGGCCGAGCTCGCGAAGAAGCTCCGCACCCCCAAGTCCCGCTACACCCTGCTCGCCCGCAAGCAGACCCCTCAGGTCTGGAACCAGATCAAGGACCTCAAGCGGGTCTACGGGCAGAAGGCACAGCGCTCCGCCGGCGGCAACGGCGTCAACCTCCTCGGCGGCGTCCTCAGCGAGCCCAGCACCAAGCGCGTGTACCCCAACGGCGAGCTCGCCGCCGGGATACTGGGCTACGTCAACGCCGAGGGCCGGGGCGCCGGCGGCGTCGAGTCCATGCTCGACCCGGAGCTCGCCGGCCGGGACGGCACGATCCGCTTCACCCAGTCCGGCGGCCGCCAGGTGCCCACCGCCGGCTCCCAGGGCACCCCCGCCGTCCCCGGCTCCGACATCGAGCTGACCATCGACCGGGACATCCAGTGGGCCGCCCAGCAGGCCATCACCGACCAGGTGAGGAAGTCCAAGGCCGACCGCGGCTACGTCATCGTCCAGGACACCCGCACCGGCGAGGTCCTCGCGATGGCCAACGCCCCCGGCTTCGACCCCAACGACCTCTCCGCCGCCAACGCGGCCTCCATGGGCAACGCCGCCCTCCAGGACGCCTACGAGCCCGGCTCCACCAGCAAGGTCATGTCCATGGCCGCCGTCCTGGAGGAGGGCAAGGCGGCCCCCGACACCCACGTCACCGTCCCCAACCGGCTCCACCGCGGCGACCGGCTCTTCAAGGACGACGTCGACCACAAGACCTGGTACCTGACCCTCAACGGCGTCCTCGCCAAGTCCAGCAACATCGGCACCATCCTCGCCACCGGCAGGCTCGGCGCCACCCAGCCCGAGTCCAACCGGGTCCTCTACTCCTACCTGCGCAAGTTCGGCATCGGCAGGCCCACCGGGCTCGACTACCCGGGCGAGACCGCCGGCATCCTCGCCAAGCCCGAGGACTGGTCCACCTCCCAGCAGTACACGATCCCCTTCGGCCAGGGCCTCTCCATCAACGCCATGCAGGCCGCCTCCGTGTACTCGACCATCGCCAACAAGGGCGTACGCGTCGAACCGAGCATCGTCCGCGGCACCAGGGGACCCGACGGCCGCTTCGTCCCCGCCCCGGCGCCCAAGGAGTCCCGCGTCGTCAGCGAGAAGACCGCCGACACCCTCGCCAAGATGCTGGAGTCCGTCGTCGACGACCGCGAGGGCACCGGCACCAAGGCCGCGATCCCGGGCTACCGGGTCGCGGGCAAGACCGGCACGGCCAACCGGGTCGACCCGGAACTCGGACGCTACAAGGGCTACACCGCCTCCTTCGCGGGCTTCGCCCCCGCCGACAACCCGAAGATCACCGTCTACTGCGCCATCCAGAACCCCACCAAGGGCAGCTACTTCGGCGGCCAGATCTGCGGCCCCATCTACAAGAAGGTCATGGAGTTCGCCCTCAAGACCCTCCACATCGCCCCCACGGGCAGCGAACCCGCTCGACTGCCGGTCGACTTCGTCCCCACCCCGTGACCCTCCGGGAGCACCAGTGACAACGATCACCCCCCATTCCGGGAACCGGAAATCGAACTCCGGCGACGCCCCGGGCTCTTTTGACCCCGTACAGGGTGCGCCCGGTACGCTCACCGCCGTGCCACACGCTGATCAGTACCGAACCGCCCCGCCCCGGCCGGAGCAGGCCCGCCCGACACCCCTGGGCGACCTGGCCGCACACCTCGGGGTCGACGCCCCCGGCGACGCCGAGATCTCGGGCATCACCCACGACTCGCGGGCGGTGCGCCCCGGCGACGTGTACGCGGCCCTGCCCGGCGCACGGGCGCACGGCGCCGACTTCGTCGCCCAGGCCGCCGGACTCGGCGCCGCCGCGATCCTCACCGACCCGGCGGGCGCCGAACGCGCCGCCGCGACCGGCCTCCCGGTCCTGGTCGTCGACGACCCGCGCGGCCGGATGGGCGAACTCGCCGCCGAGATCTACGGCCGGCCCGGCGCCGACCTCCTCCAGATCGGCATCACCGGCACCTCCGGCAAGACCACCACCGCCTACCTCGTCGAGGGCGGCCTGCGCGGCTCCGGACGGAGCACCGGTCTCGTCGGCACCGTCGAGATGCGGATCGGCGACGAGCGCATCAAGTCGGAGCGGACCACCCCCGAGGCCACCGACCTCCAGGCGCTCTTCGCCGTCATGCGCGAGCGGGGCGTCGAGGCCGTCGCCATGGAGGTCTCCAGCCACGCCCTCGTGCTCGGCCGGGTCGACGGCTGCGTCTTCGACGTCGCCGTCTTCAACAACCTCAGCCCGGAGCACATGGAGTTCCACTCCGACATGGAGGACTACTTCCGGGCGAAGGCCGGGCTCTTCACGCCCCGGCGCAGCCGCCTCGGCGTGGTCAACGTCGACGACGAGTACGGCCGCCGGCTGGCCGAGGAGGCCGGCGTCCCCGTCGTCACCTTCTCCGTCGAGGGCCGCGCCGACGCCGACTGGCGCGCCGAGGACCTCGTCCTCGGCTCGCACGACTCGACGTTCACCGCCGTCGGCCCGGACGGCGAGCGGATCCCCGCCACCGCCCCGCTGCCCGGCCCGTTCAACGTCGCCAACACCCTCGCCGCGATCGCCACCCTCGCCGCCGCGGGCCTCGACCCGAAGGCCGCCGCCGACGGCATCGCCGCCGTCCCCGGCGTACCGGGCCGCCTGGAGCGCGTCGACGCGGGCCAGCCCTACCTCGCCGTCGTCGACTACGCGCACAAGACGGACGCCGTCGAATCCGTCCTGCGCTCCCTGCGCGAGGTCACCGAGGGCCGGCTGCACGTGGTCATCGGCTGCGGCGGCGACCGGGACACCACCAAACGCGGCCCGATGGGCGCCGCGACCGCCCGGCTCGCCGACACCGCCGTCCTGACCTCCGACAACCCCCGCTCCGAGGACCCGCTCCGGATCCTCGCCGCCATGTTCGCGGGCGCCGTGGAGGTCCCCGCGGAGGAGCGCGGCGAGGTGCTCGTCCTCGCCGACCGCGCCGCCGCCATCGCCGCCGCCGTCGCCCGCGCACGACCGGGCGACACCGTCCTGGTCGCCGGCAAGGGCCACGAGCAGGGCCAGGAGACCGCCGGAGTGGTCCGCCCCTTCGACGACCGCGAAGTCCTGCGCGCGGCGATCCTCGAACAGGACGCCAAGGCCGCCCCCGCGGCCGACGGCGCCGAAGCCAGCCCCGCGTACAGCCACCAGAACAGTCAGGGATGAAGCAGTGATCGCCCTCTCCCTCGCCGAGGTCGCCGCAATCGTCGGCGGGCAGGCGCACGACATACCGGATCCGGCCGCCCGGATCACCGGTCCCGTCGTCATCGACTCCCGCGAAGTGCGGGCCGGCAGCCTCTTCGCGGCCTTCGCCGGTGAGCACGTCGACGGCCACGACTACGCCGAGCGCGCCGTCGAGGCGGGTGCGGTGGCCGTGCTCGCCGCCCGGCCCGTCGGCGTCCCCGCCATCGTCGTCGACGACGTCCAGGCCGCGCTCGGGGCCCTCGCCCGCACGGTCGTGGAACGGCTCGGCACCGATGTCGTCGCCCTCACCGGCTCGGCCGGCAAGACGTCCACCAAGGACCTGATCGCCCAGGTCCTCGACCGCCACGCGCCCACCGTCTGGACGCCCGGCTCGCTCAACAACGAGATCGGCCTGCCGCTCACCGCGCTCCGCGCGAGCGACGAGACCCGGCACCTGGTCCTGGAGATGGGCGCCCGCGGCATCGGGCACATCCGCTACCTCACCGGCCTCACCCCGCCCCGCATCGGCCTCGTCCTCAACGTCGGCACCGCCCACATCGGCGAGTTCGGCGGCCGCGAGCAGATCGCCCAGGCCAAGGGCGAGCTCGTCGAGGCCCTGCCCTCCGCCGAGGAGGGCGGAATCGCGGTCCTCAACGCCGACGACCCCCTCGTCCGCGCGATGGCGAGCCGCACCAAGGCCCGCGTGACCCTCTTCGGCGAAGCGGACGAAGCGGCCGTACGGGCCGAGAACGTCCACCTCACCGAGACCGGACGGCCTTCTTTCCTCCTTCACACACCCACCGGGTGCAGCGACGTGACCTTGCGCCTGTACGGTGAGCACCACGTGTCGAACGCGCTCGCAGCGGCCGCCGTCGCGCACGAGCTGGGCATGCCTGTCGAAGAGATCGCCACCGCGCTCTCCGAGGCGGGAACCCTGTCGCGCTGGCGCATGGAGGTCACCGAGCGTCCGGACGGCGTGACGGTCGTCAACGACGCCTACAACGCGAACCCCGAGTCCATGCGAGCCGCCCTGCGCGCGCTCGCGGCCATGGGCAGGGCCGCACAGGCCCGAGGGGCTCGCACGTGGGCGGTGCTCGGCAAGATGGCCGAGCTCGGTGACGCATCGCTCGTCGAGCACGACGCGGTCGGACGGCTCGCCGTCCGGCTCAACGTCAGCAAGCTCGTCGCGGTCGGGGACAGGGAAGCGTCCTGGCTGCAACTGGGCGCATATAACGAGGGTTCGTGGGGTGAGGAGTCGGTGCACGTGTCCGACGCGCAGGCGGCTGTCGACCTGTTGCGCAGTGAGCTGCGCCCGGGGGACGTCGTCCTTGTGAAGGCTTCCAGGTCGGTCGGTCTCGAACAGGTCGCCCTGGCACTGCTCGACACCGAGGGCGAGGTCACCGGCCGATGAGGCAGATCCTCTTCGCGGGGGCCATCGGGCTCTTCCTGACCCTGATCGGCACGCCGCTGCTGATCAAGCTCCTCGCCCGCAAGGGGTACGGGCAGTTCATCCGGGACGACGGTCCGCGCGGCCACGCCGGGAAGAAGGGCACGCCCACCATGGGCGGCATCTCCTTCATCCTGGCCACGCTCATCGCGTACGCCCTGGCCAAGGTCATCACCGGCGAGGACCCCACGTACTCGGGCGTCCTGGTGCTGTTCCTGATGGCCGGCATGGGCCTGGTCGGCTTCCTCGACGACTACATCAAGATCGTCAAGCAGCGTTCGCTGGGCCTGCGGGCCAAGGCGAAGATGGCCGGCCAGCTGATCGTCGGCATCGCCTTCGCCGTGCTCTCGCTGCAGTTCGCGGACCTGCGCGGACTGACCCCCGCCTCCGAGAAGCTCTCCTTCATCACGGACTTCGGCTGGTCCATCGGCCCGGTGCTCTTCGTGGTCTGGGCGCTCTTCATGATCCTCGCCATGTCCAACGGCGTGAACCTGACGGACGGTCTGGACGGTCTGGCCACCGGCGCCTCGGTGATGGTCTTCGGCGCGTACACCTTCATCGGGCTCTGGCAGTTCCAGGAGTCCTGTGCGAACGCCATGACCCTGACCAACCCCAACGCCTGTTTCGAGGTGCGCGACCCGCTCGACCTCGCTGTCGTCGCCTCCGCGCTGATGGGTTCCTGCTTCGGCTTCCTGTGGTGGAACACCTCGCCGGCCAAGATCTTCATGGGTGACACCGGCTCGCTGGCGCTCGGCGGCGCCCTCGCCGGTCTCGCCATCTGCTCCCGTACGGAGCTCCTGCTGGCCCTGCTCGGCGGCCTGTTCGTCCTGATCACGATGTCCGTGGTCATCCAGGTCGGCTCGTTCAAGATGACCGGCAAGCGCGTCTTCCGGATGGCCCCCCTCCAGCACCACTTCGAACTCAAGGGGTGGTCCGAGGTCCTGGTCGTCGTCCGGTTCTGGATCATCCAGGGCATGTGCGTGATCGTGGGCCTGGGCCTCTTCTACGCGGGATGGGCAGCAGAGAAGTGACGGAACAGCTCGACTGGAACGGCAAGAAGGTCACCGTCGCGGGGCTCGGGGTGTCCGGCATCCCGGCCGCCCGCGTCCTGCACGGTCTCGGCGCGCTCGTGACCGTCGTCAACGACGGCGACGACGAGCGCTCCCGGGCCCAGGCGGCCGACCTGGAGGCGGAGGGCATCACCGTCCGCCTCGGCGACGGGGCCACGCTGCCGTCCGGCACCGAGCTGATCGTCACCACCCCCGGCTGGCGGCCCGACAAGCCGCTCTTCGCGGCCGCCGCCGAGGCGGGCGTGGAGGTCTGGGGCGACGTCGAGCTGGCCTGGCGCCTCCGCGGCCCGGACGCGGCTCCCTGGCTCGCGGTCACCGGCACCAACGGCAAGACCACGACGGTCCGGATGCTCGCCTCGATCCTGGAGGCGGCCGGTCTGCGGACCGCCGCCGTCGGCAACATCGGGGTCTCGCTCCTCGACGCCGTCCTCGGCGAGGAGAAGTACGACGTCCTGGCCGTCGAGCTCTCCAGCTACCAGCTCCACTGGGCGCCCTCGGTCCGCGTCCACTCGGCGGCGGTGCTCAACCTGGCGCCCGACCACCTCGACTGGCACGGCTCCATGGAGGCGTACGCCGCCGACAAGGGCCGCATCTACGAGGGCAACCGGATCGCCTGCGTCTACAACGTCGCCGACCGGGTCACCGAGGACCTGGTCCGCGAGGCCGACGTCGAGGAGGGCTGCCGGGCCATCGGCTTCACCCTCGGCACCCCCGGCCCGTCCCAACTGGGCGTCGTCGAGGGCATCCTCGTGGACCGCGCCTTCGTCGAGAACCGGCAGAAGAACGCCCAGGAGCTCGCCGAGGTCGCCGACGTCCAGCCGCCGGCCCCGCACAACATCGCCAACGCCCTCGCCGCGGCCGCCCTCGCCCGCGCCTTCGGCGTGGACGCCAAGGCCGTACGGGACGGGCTCAGGGCCTTCCGCCCCGACCCGCACCGCATCGAACTGGTCGAGGAGGTCCAGGGGGTCACGTACGTCGACGACTCCAAGGCCACCAACACCCACGCCGCGGAAGCCTCGTTGGCGGCCTACGACCCGATCGTCTGGATCGCCGGCGGTCTCGCCAAGGGCGCGACCTTCGACGAGCTCGTCCAGAAGTCGGCGAAGCGCTTGCGCGGCGCCGTCCTGATCGGCGCCGACCGCGCGCTGATCCGCGAAGCCCTGGCGCGACACGCCCCGGAGGTCCCGGTGGTGGACCTCGACCGGACCGACACTGAGGCGATGTCCGAGGCGGTCCGCGAGGCGGCCCGGCTCGCCCGCCCGGGGGACACGGTCCTCCTCGCCCCGGCCTGCGCCTCGATGGACATGTTCACCAACTACAACAAGCGGGGCGAGGCCTTCGCGGACGCCGTCCGCGCCCTCGCCGCCACCGGGGACGCCTGACCTGACCAGCGGGAAGGTCCGGCCGGACCGGGCACGACCGGAGGGGACAGCGACCATGCCGAGCAAGATCGTCGGGACACGCAGGCCCTCCGCCGCACGCGGCGGGGGGCGGGTCCCCGCGACCCCGCGGCGACCCCGTGACGGAGGCGTACGGCGGCTCTACCGGCGGGCGCAGAAAGCCTGGGACCGGCCGCTGACGGCGTACTACGTGATCATCGGCGCGGGGATGCTCATCACCACGCTCGGCCTCGTGATGGTCTACTCCGCCTCGATGATCACGGCCCTCACCTACGACCTGGTGCCGTCCTACTTCTTCCGGAAGCAGTTCTTCGCCGCGCTGCTCGGCACCGGACTGCTCCTGGCCGCCTCGCGGATGCCGGTGAAGCTGCACCGGGCGCTCGCCTACCCGATCCTGGTCGGCGCGGTCTTCCTGATGGTGCTCGTGCAGATCCCCGGGATAGGGCACGCGGTCAACGGCAACCAGAACTGGATCTCCCTCGGCGGCCCCTTCCAGCTCCAGCCCAGCGAGTTCGGCAAGCTGGCGCTGATCCTGTGGGGGGCCGACCTGCTCGCCCGCAAGCACGACACGCGGCTGCTGACCCAGTGGAAGCACATGCTGGTGCCGCTGGTCCCCGGCGCCTTCATGCTGCTCGGGCTGATCATGCTCGGCGGCGACATGGGCACCTCGATCATCCTCGCCGCGATCCTCTTCGGGCTGCTGTGGACGGCCGGCGCGCCCACCCGCCTCTTCGTCGGGGTGCTCACGGTGGCCGGCGCGATCGGCGTGCTGCTGATCAAGACGAGCTCGAACCGGATGAAGCGCTTCGACTGCATCGGGGCGACCGACCCCGGCGGCGAGGGAGCCCCCTGCCTGCAGGCCGCGCACGGAATCTATGCTCTGGCCTCGGGCGGATGGTTCGGATCCGGGCTCGGTGCGAGCGTGGAGAAATGGGGCCAACTCCCCGAGGCGCACACCGACTTCATCTTCGCGGTCACCGGTGAGGAACTGGGCCTCGCGGGGACGCTGTCGGTACTCGCCCTGTTCGCGGCTCTAGGCTATGCGGGTATCCGCGTGGCCGGAGGCACGGAGGACCCCTTCGTGAGGTTCGCCGCGGGAGGCGTGACCACCTGGATCACGGCGCAGGCCGTGATCAACATCGGTGCGGTGCTCGGTCTGCTGCCGATCGCCGGTGTCCCCCTCCCGCTGTTCTCCTACGGAGGGTCGGCCCTGCTGCCGACCATGTTCGCCGTCGGGCTCCTCATCGCCTTCGCGCGACAGGAACCCGCCGCGAAAGCGGCCCTGGCCATGCGCCGCCCCGGCTGGGGCAAGCGGGTCGGGGTGAGATGGAAGTCGATGCGACGGCGCGTCAAGAAGCGCCCGTCCGGAGAGCGGTGAATTTCGGTGCATGTCGTACTCGCCGGCGGGGGGACCGCCGGCCACATCGAGCCGGCGCTGGCCCTCGCGGACGCCCTGCGCAGGCAGGACCCCAGCGTGGGAATCACGGCGCTCGGCACGGAGAAGGGTCTGGAGACCCGGCTCGTGCCCGAGCGGGGCTACGAGTTGGCTCTCATCCCGGCCGTACCGCTGCCCCGCAAGCCCACCCCCGAGCTGATCACCGTCCCCGGACGGCTGCGCGGCACGATCAAGGCCGCCGAGCAGGTCCTGGAGCGCACCAAGGCGGACTGCGTGGTCGGCTTCGGCGGTTACGTGGCGCTGCCCGGCTATCTGGCGGCCAAGCGGCTCGGGGTGCCGATCGTGGTCCACGAGGCCAACGCCCGGCCCGGCCTGGCCAACAAGATCGGTTCGCGGTACGCGGCCGGCGTCGCCGTCGCCACCCCGGACAGCAAGCTGCGCAACGCCCGCTACATCGGCATCCCGCTGCGGCACACGATCGCGACCCTCGACCGGGCGCGGGTGCGTCCCGAGGCGCGTGCCGCGTTCGGCCTCGACCCCAACCTGCCGACGCTGCTCGTCTCCGGCGGCTCGCAGGGCGCCCGGCGGCTCAACGAGGTCGTCCAGCAGATCGCCCCGGTCCTCCAGCGCTCCGGGATCCAGATCCTGCACGCGGTCGGCCCGAAGAACGAGATGCCGCGCGTCGACAACATGCCCGGTATGCCGCCGTACGTGCCGGTACCGTACGTGGACCGGATGGATCTCGCGTACGCCGCGGCCGACATGATGCTCTGCCGCGCGGGCGCGATGACCGTCGCCGAGCTCTCCGCCGTCGGCCTGCCCGCCGCGTACGTCCCGCTGCCCATCGGCAACGGCGAACAGCGGCTCAACGCGCAGCCCGTGGTGAAGGCGGGCGGTGGACTGCTCGTCGACGACGCGGAGCTGACCCCGCAGTGGGTGCAGGGCAACGTCCTGCCCGTACTGGCCGATCCGCACCGGTTGTACGAGATGTCCCGTGCCGCCGCCGAGTTCGGCCGCCGGGATGCCGACGACCTGCTCGTCGGCATGGTGTACGAGGCGATCGCCGCCCGCCGTCAGGCGTAGCGCGGCGGCGAGAGGCAGGAGCGCCAGGTGGCAGCCGGACCGACGACCGCGGAGAAGAGCGGGGCCAGCAAGTCCAAGGGGCCGGCGGAACGGTCGTCCGGCGCGGGTGCGCGGAACCGTCAGTTCCGCGTACCCGCCCCCCGGCTGCTGCTCGTCGCGTTCGGCGTGCTCGCGCTCGTGGTCGGCGGGGTCTGGGCGCTCTACGGATCCACCTGGTTCCGTGTGGAACGTGTGAAGACTTCCGGCACCCGGGTCCTGACCGCGCGCGAGGTCGAGGCGGTCGCCGCCGTCCCCCTGGGGGCCCCGCTCGTCACCGTCGACACCGAGGCGATCGAGGCCCGTCTCCGGGGGGCCTTCCCGCGGATCGAGTCGATCGACGTCGCGCGGTCCTGGCCGCACGGAATCGGGCTGAAAGTGACGGAACGACAGCCTGCCCTGCTCATCGAAAAGGGCGGAAAGTTCACCGAAGTGGACAGGACCGGCATGCGGTTCGCCACCGTCGACACCGCCCCGCGAGGCGTTCCCCGGCTGGTCCTCGACAGCGCCGCCTCCCCGAGCCTGCGGCGCTTCGGCGCCGACCGGCTGCTCCGCGAGGCGGTGCGCGTCCGGGGTGAACTCCCGGCGGAAATCGTCCGGGACACTCGTGTCGTGCGCGTCACTTCGTACGACTCCGTCACGCTGGAGCTGACCAAGGGGCGCACGGTCTTCTGGGGCAGTGCCGAGCACGGCCCGGCGAAGGCCCGGGTGCTGACCGCTCTGATGAAGGCGGCACCCAAAGCGGGGCACTTCGACGTAAGTGCTCCCACGGCGCCCGCCTCGTCCGGGAGTTGACGGGCATCACCGCTGGCCAGCACCCTGGTTGGCCAGCGCTACGGGTGATCACATAGGGTGAAAAGAAAAACGGGAGGTTCGGCGTGTTCGTTGAACGTGCGCCGCTTGTCGACTTAGTGTCCTGTTCGGAAGAGTCCAGAGAACAGAGACACTGGTAACCCTAAACTTCAACGTTAGGGTTCGGGTCGGCGTTTCGGACCGTCCCAATCGGCATCCGTCGGAGTGGCGCGACCAACGCGCGGCACCGACACGTAACTCGAGGCGAGAGGCCTTCGACGTGGCAGCACCGCAGAACTACCTCGCAGTCATCAAGGTCATCGGTGTCGGCGGCGGTGGTGTCAATGCCATCAACCGAATGATCGAGGTCGGCCTCAAGGGCGTCGAGTTCATCGCGATCAACACCGACGCGCAAGCGCTGTTGATGAGCGACGCCGACGTCAAGCTCGACGTCGGTCGTGAACTCACCCGCGGCCTGGGCGCCGGGGCCAACCCGGCCGTCGGTCGCAAGGCGGCAGAGGACCACCGTGAGGAGATCGAGGAGGTCCTCAAGGGGGCCGACATGGTCTTCGTCACCGCCGGCGAAGGCGGCGGCACCGGCACCGGCGGCGCACCCGTCGTCGCCAACATCGCGCGCTCGCTCGGCGCCCTCACGATCGGTGTGGTCACCCGGCCGTTCACCTTCGAGGGCCGCCGTCGTGCCAACCAGGCGGAGGACGGCATCGCCGAGCTCCGCGAAGAGGTCGACACCCTCATCGTCATCCCGAACGACCGACTGCTCTCGATCTCGGACCGCCAGGTCTCCGTGCTCGACGCGTTCAAGTCGGCCGACCAGGTGCTGCTGAGCGGTGTCCAGGGCATCACCGACCTCATCACCACCCCGGGCCTCATCAACCTCGACTTCGCCGACGTCAAGTCGGTCATGTCCGAGGCCGGCTCGGCGCTCATGGGCATCGGCTCCGCCCGCGGCGACGACCGCGCGGTGGCCGCCGCGGAGATGGCGATCTCCTCGCCGCTCCTCGAGGCCTCCATCGACGGCGCCCGCGGCGTGCTGCTCTCCATCTCCGGCGGCAGCGACCTCGGTCTCTTCGAGATCAACGAGGCCGCGCAGCTGGTCAGCGAGGCGGCCCACCCCGAGGCCAACATCATCTTCGGTGCCGTCATCGACGACGCCCTGGGCGACGAGGTCCGCGTCACCGTCATCGCCGCCGGCTTCGACGGCGGCCAGCCGCCGGCCCGCCGGGACAACATCATCGGCTCGGTGTCGGCCAAGCGCGAGGAGCCGGCCCCGGCCCCCCGCCACGTCGAGACCTCCCGTCCGCTCGGCGGCCTCGGCACCGTGGCCCCCCGCGAGGAGCCCGCCGCCCCGGTCGAGCCCGCCCCGGCCGTCAACGAGACCCCGTCGGCGCCCGCTCAGCCGGTCGTCCCCCCGGCCCGTCCGTACGCGGACAGCCAGGCCGAGGAGCTGGACGTCCCGGACTTCCTGAAGTGATAGGACATCGCTTCGACGCGAACGGCGCGCACTTCGCCTTCACCGACCGGTGGGGCGGGGTGAGCGCCGTTCCGTACGAGGAGCTCAACCTCGGCGGAGCGGTCGGGGACGTTCCCGAAGCGGTACGGACCAACCGGGCGCTCGCGGCCGGGGCCCTCGGGCTCGACCCGGCGCGGGTGGTCTGGATGAACCAGGTGCACGGGGCGGACGTCGCGGAGGTCGACGGGCCCTGGGGCACCGACGCGATCCCGGCGGTGGACGCGCTCGTCACCACCCGGCCGGGACTCGGGCTCGCCGTCCTCACCGCGGACTGCGTGCCGGTCCTGCTCGCCGACCCGGTCGCCGGCGTCGTGGCCGCGGCCCACGCCGGGCGGCCCGGGATGGTGGCGGGAGTCGTCCCGGCCGCGGTCGCGGCCATGATCGACAAGGGCGCCGACCCCGCCCGTATCGTCGCCCGCACCGGCCCCGCCGTCTGCGGGCGCTGCTACGAGGTGCCGGAGGCCATGCGGGCCGAGGTCGCGGAGACCGAACCCGCGGCCTGGGCCGAGACGAGCTGGGGGACCCCGGCCGTCGACGTCGTGGCCGGAGTCCACGCCCAGCTCGACCGGCTCGGCGTCACCGACCGGCGGGCCAGCCCGGTCTGCACCCGGGAATCCGGTGACCACTACTCGTACCGCCGCGACCGCACCACGGGGCGACTCGCGGGATATGTCTGGTTGGACGCTGTATCCGCCCCGGGGACGACCCCCGGATCCCCGGCAGGAAAGAACTGATGACGGACCGCACGTCGGAACTGGCCGAGAACCTGGCCCGGGTGGAGGCGCGCATCGACGCGGCCTGCGCCGCCGCCGGGCGCGCGCAGGAGGAGGTGACCCTCGTCGTGGTCACCAAGACCTATCCCGCGAGCGACGTCAGAATCCTCCATGGACTCGGCGTGCGGCACGTCGCCGAGAACCGGGACCAGGACGCCGCGCCCAAGGCGGCCGCCTGCGCCGACCTTGATCTGACCTGGCACTTCGTGGGCCAGTTGCAGACCAACAAGGTCAGATCCGTGGTGGGTTATGCCGATGTGGTGCAGTCCGTCGACCGGTTGAAGCTGATTTCCGCCCTTTCCGCCGCCGCGGAGAAGGAGGGGCGCGAGCTCGGCTGTCTGCTCCAGGTCGCGCTCGACGCCGAGTCCGGCGAGCGGGGCGACCGCGGCGGCGTCGCGCCGGACGGGATCGAGGAGTTGGCGGCCGCGGTGGACGCCGCACCCGGGCTGAGGCTCGGCGGACTGATGACGGTGGCCCCGCTCGCCGGCCCGTACGCCGGGCGCCAACGTGCCGCCTTCGACCGCCTCATGGATTTGTCGACTGCCCTGCGCGCGACCCGTCCGGCTGCGAACATGGTGTCGGCGGGGATGAGTGCGGACCTCGAGGAGGCCGTCGCGGCCGGGGCGACACACGTACGCGTCGGTACGGCGGTACTCGGCGTCCGCCCGAAGCTCGGGTAACGTCGCGAAGCAAGTCGGACCACAGCAGAAAATATGGTCATCCCGCAGAACGGCGGGGTGTACCCGTGGATCGCCGGCACTTGGTGACGAGGCCGATCCACCACAGAGCGGAGGACTCAGAGAATGGCCGGCGCGATGCGCAAGATGGCGGTCTACCTCGGCCTCGTGGAGGACGATGGGTACGACGGCCGGGGCTTTGACCCCGACGACGACTTCGAACCCGAGCTGGAGCCGGAGCCCGAGCGCGACCGGCGTCACACCCCCCCGCGCCAGGTGGAGCGCGAGGAACCCGTACGTGTCGTGGCGCCCCCCGCACAGCGGGAGCCGGTCGCCCATTCCGTCCCGGTACTCGCCGAAAGCGGACGTCCGGCCCGAATTGCCCCCGTGGCATCCATCACACCCGAACGTCCGAGCCTGGAGAAGAACGCACCGGTGATCATGCCCAAGGTCGTGTCCGAGCGGGAGCCCTACCGCATCACCACGCTGCACCCGCGGACGTACAACGAGGCCCGTACCATCGGGGAACACTTCCGTGAGGGTACCCCCGTGATCATGAACCTCACGGAGATGGACGACACGGACGCGAAGCGACTTGTCGACTTTGCCGCCGGACTCGTCTTCGGGCTCCATGGCAGCATTGAGCGCGTGACGCAGAAGGTGTTCCTGTTGTCGCCTGCTAACGTCGATGTCACGGCGGAGGACAAGGCCCGGATCGCAGAGGGCGGATTCTTCAACCAGAGCTGAGAACAACAGAACCGGACGGACCGGTCGCGACGCGGCCGGCCAAGCGAGAGCACGTAAGCCAGGGGAGAGGGAAACGCGGGATGGGCGTCGCACTACAGGTGGTCTACATCGTGCTGATGTGCTTCCTCGTCCTCCTGATCGTCCGGCTGGTCATGGACTACGTCTTCCAGTTCGCCCGTTCATGGCAACCCGGTAAGGCGATGGTGGTCGTACTCGAGGCCACCTACACTGTCACCGATCCACCGCTCAAGCTTCTGCGGCGACTCATCCCGCCGCTGCGTCTCGGGGGCGTGGCGCTCGACCTGTCCTTCTTCGTTCTGATGATCATCGTCTGGCTTCTGATCAGCTTCGTGAGCCGGTTCGCGGGGTGAGAGTGGACGACGACGATACGGTCTTGCCGACTGCCGACGACTACGTAGAGGTGAAGAAGAGATGCCGTTGACCCCCGAGGACGTGCGGAACAAGCAGTTCACGACCGTCCGCCTTCGAGAAGGCTATGACGAGGACGAGGTCGATGCCTTCCTCGACGAGGTCGAGGCCGAGCTGACCCGCCTGCTCCGCGAGAACGAGGACCTGCGCGCCAAGCTGGCCGCCGCGACGCGTGCCGCCGCGCAGAACCAGCAGCAGCAGGGCATGCGCAAGCCCCCGGAGCCGCAGGACCGTCCCGGCGCGCCCGTGCCCGCGGCCATATCCGGACCGCCGGTCCAGCAGCAGCCGCCCCAGATGGGCCCGCCGCAGCTGCCTTCCGGTGCCCCCGCGCTCCCCGCCGGTCCGATGCAGGGCGGCCCGATGCAGGGCGGCCCGATGCAGGGCGGTCCCATGCAGGGCGGCCCGATGCAGGGCGGTCCCATGCAGGGCGGCCCCATGGGCCCCGGCCCGATGCAGGGCGGTCCGATGGGTCACCCGCAGCAGCAGATGCAGCAGATGCAGCAGCCGCAGCAGGGCCCCGGTGGCGACAGCGCCGCGCGTGTCCTCTCGCTGGCCCAGCAGACCGCCGACCAGGCGATCGCCGAGGCCCGCTCCGAGGCCAACAAGATCGTCGGCGAGGCGCGCTCCCGCGCCGAGGGCCTGGAGCGCGACGCCCGCGCCAAGGCCGACGCCCTCGAGCGGGACGCCCAGGAGAAGCACCGCGTCGCCATGGGCTCGCTGGAGTCCGCCCGCGCCACGCTGGAGCGCAAGGTCGAGGACCTGCGCGGCTTCGAGCGCGAGTACCGCACGCGTCTGAAGTCGTACCTCGAGTCGCAGCTGCGCCAGCTGGAGACCCAGGCCGACGACTCGCTGGCCCCGCCGCGTACCCCGGCGACGGCCTCCCTGCCGCCGGCCCCGTCGATGGCCTCGGCGGGCGCGGGCGCCCCGTCCTACGGCGGCAACGGCGGCATGGGCGGTCCGCCGTCCATGGGCGGTGCCCCCTCCTACGGCGGTCAGCAGCAGATGTCTCCGGCGATGACCCAGCCGATGGCTCCGGTCCGTCCGCAGGCACCGCAGCCGATGCAGCAGGCGCCGGCGCCGATGCGGGGCTTCCTGATCGACGAGGACGACAACTGACGGCGGGTGGTCGCGCGATGAGCGCGTAGCCGTCGGCAGGCTGCAAGGGCCGGTTCCCGGGTTTTCCCCCGGGGGCCGGCCCTTCGCCGTACCCACCGGCCGTGTGGGCCGTCGCCCACGCCCACCTGGCGTGTGGGCCTTCGCCCTCGCCCACCCGGCGTGTGGGCCTTCGCCCTCGCCCACCCGGCGTGTGGGCCTTCGCCCTCGCCCACCCGGCGTGTGGACCTTCACCCTCGCCCACCGCCGTGTGGGCAATCGTCCCGCTGGGCGGGACGGGTGGGCACACGGGACGGCGCCCTTGGCGGCGCCTCCGCCCCTCGCGCCTGGACCCGCACCGGTGGTGCGCCGAGCAAAGGGTGCGGGTTCGGGCGCGAAAGCCTGGGCCCGGCAAGGGGCGCCGTCCGTTGTGCCCACCCGTTCCGCCCCAGCGGAACGATTGCCCACAACGTGGTGGGGCGCGGAGGCACGGGGGTGGGTATCGCCCCGGCGGAGCGATGGCCCACAACGGGGTGGGTGGAGGAGTGGGGGTGGGTATCGCCCCGGCGGAGCGATGGCCCGCGACGGGGTGGGTGGGGGCCGCCCCGGCGGAACGGTGGCCCGCAATGGGGTGGGTGGGGTTCGCAGCGGGCGCGGGGCGGCGGGGGCGGGTACGCCGAAGGGCCCGGCCTCAGGAGAGGCCGGGCCCTTCGGGCAAGGGGTCAGGACTTGCGGAGGCGGAACACGAGGGCGAGGGAGTCGTCCTCGAAGGGGGCGCCGTAGGAGTCGTCGGCCTCGCCCTGTGCGAGGTCCGTGGCGAGGACCTCGTCCGCGATGAGGCCCGCGTGGGCCGTCAGCGCCTCGGCGGTCTCCGGCGACGCGGAGGTCCAGCGCAGCGCGATGCGGTCGGCGACGTCGAGGCCGCTGTTCTTGCGGGCCTCCTGGATGAGGCGGATCGCGTCACGGGCGAGGCCCGCCTTGCGGAGCTCCGGGGTGATCTCCAGGTCGAGGGCGACCGTCGCACCGGCGTCGGAGGCCACCGACCAGCCCTCGCGCGGGGTCTCGGTGATGATGATCTCCTCGGGGGTGACGGTGACGTCCTCCCCGTTCACCGACAGGGTCGCCTCGCCGGAGCGCAGCGCGAGCGACAGCGCGGCCGCGTCCGCCGCGGACACGGCCTTGGCGACGTCCTGGACGCCCTTGCCGAAGCGCTTGCCGAGGGCGCGGAAGTTCGCCTTGGCCGTCGTGTCGACGAGGGAGCCGCCGACCTCGGAGAGGGAGGCGAGGGAGGAGACGTTCAGCTCCTCCGTGATCTGGGCCTGGAGCGCCGGCGACAGGGCCGCGAAGCCCGTCGCCGCCACCAGCGCGCGGGAGAGCGGCTGGCGGGTCTTGACGCCCGACTCGGCGCGCGTGGCCCGGCCCAGCTCGACCAGCCGGCGGACCAGGAGCATCTGCTCGGAGAGGGTCGGGTCGATCAGGCCGGCGTCGGCCTCCGGCCAGGTGGCCAGGTGCACGGACTCGGGCGCGTCGGGCGTCACGGGGACGACCAGGTCCTGCCAGACCCGCTCGGTGATGAACGGGGTGAGCGGGGCCATGAGGCGGGTGACCGTCTCGATGACGTCGTGGAGGGTGCGGAGCGCGGCCGCGTCGCCCTGCCAGAAGCGGCGGCGGGAGCGGCGCACGTACCAGTTGGACAGGTCGTCGACGAAGGCGGAGAGGAGCTTGCCGGTCCGCTGGGTGTCGTACGACTCCATCGCCTCGGTGGCCTCGGTCACCAGGGTGTGGAGCTCGGAGAGGAGCCACTTGTCGAGGACCGAGCGGTCGGCCGGGGCCGGGTCGGCGGCCGACGGGGCCCAGCCGGAGGTGCGGGCGTACAGCGCCTGGAAGGCGACCGTGTTCCAGTACGTCAGGAGGGTCTTGCGGACGACCTCCTGGATGGTGCCGTGGCCCACCCGGCGGGCCGCCCACGGCGAGCCGCCGGCCGCCATGAACCAGCGGACCGCGTCGGCGCCGTGCTGGTCCATCAGCGGGATCGGCTGGAGGATGTTGCCCAGGTGCTTGGACATCTTGCGGCCGTCCTCGGCGAGGATGTGGCCGAGGCAGACCACGTTCTCGTAGGACGACTTGTCGAAGACCAGGGTGCCGACGGCCATGAGCGTGTAGAACCAGCCGCGGGTCTGGTCGATGGCCTCGGAGATGAACTGGGCCGGGTAGCGGCTCTCGAACAGCTCCTTGTTCCGGTACGGGTAGCCGTACTGCGCGAACGGCATCGAGCCCGAGTCGTACCAGGCGTCGATGACCTCCGGCACCCGGGTGGCCTCGAGCGAGCAGCCGTCCGTCGGGCAGGTGAAGGTCACCGCGTCGATGTACGGGCGGTGCGGGTCGAGCTCGGACTGGTCGGTGCCGGTCAGCTCGGTCAGCTCGGCGCGCGAGCCGACGCAGGTGAGGTGGCCCTCCTCGCAGCGCCAGATCGGCAGCGGGGTGCCCCAGTACCGGTTCCGGGAGAGCGCCCAGTCGACGTTGTTGGTGAGCCAGTCGCCGAAGCGGCCGTGCTTGACCGAGTCGGGGAACCAGTTGGTCTTCTCGTTCTCCTGGAGCATGCGGTCCTTGACCGCGGTCGTGCGGATGTACCAGGACGGCTGCGCGTAGTAGAGCAGGGCCGTGTGGCAGCGCCAGCAGTGCGGGTAGCTGTGCTCGTACGCGATGTGCCGGAAGAGCAGGCCGCGGGCGTCCAGGTCGGCGGTGAGGGCCTCGTCGGCCTTCTTGAAGAAGACGCCGCCGACCAGCGGGACGTCCTCCTCGAAGGTGCCGTCGGGGCGGACCGGGTTCACGACCGGCAGGCCGTACGCCTTGCAGACCTTGAGGTCGTCCTCACCGAAGGCGGGGGACTGGTGGACCAGACCCGTGCCGTCCTCGGTCGTGACGTACTCGGCGTTGACGACGTAGTGCGCCTCGGCCGGGAAGTCCACCAGCTCGAAGGGGCGCCGGTAGGTCCAGCGCTCCATCTCGGCGCCCGTGAAGGACTCGCCGGTGGTGACCCAGCCCTCGCCGAGGGCCTTCTCGACCAGCGGCTGGGCGACGACGACCCGCTCGTCGCCGTCGGTGGCGACCACGTAGGTGACCTCGGGGTGGGCGGCGACCGCGGTGTTGGACACCAGGGTCCAGGGGGTCGTCGTCCAGACGAGGAGCGCCGCCTTGCCGGCCAGCGGGCCGGAGGTCAGCGGGAAGCGGACGTAGACGGAGGGGTCGACGACCGTCTCGTAGCCCTGGGCCAGCTCGTGGTCGGACAGGCCGGTGCCGCAGCGCGGGCACCAGGGGGCGACCCGGTGGTCCTGGACGAGGAGGTCCTTGTCGAAGATCTGCTTCAGCGACCACCAGACCGACTCGATGTACGAGGGGTCCATGGTCCGGTACGCGTCGTCCAGGTCGACCCAGTAGCCCATGCGGGTCGTGAGGTCGGCGAAGGCGTCGGTGTGGCGGGTCACCGACTCGCGGCACTTCGCGTTGAACTCCGCGATGCCGTACTCCTCGATGTCCTTCTTGCCGGAGAAGCCGAGCTCCTTCTCGACGGCGAGCTCGACCGGCAGGCCGTGGCAGTCCCAGCCGGCCTTGCGGGCCACGTGGTAGCCGCGCATGGTGCGGAAGCGGGGAAAGACGTCCTTGAAGACGCGGGCCTCGATGTGGTGGGCGCCGGGCATGCCGTTGGCGGTCGGCGGGCCCTCGTAGAACACCCACTCGGGGCGTCCTTCGGACTGCTCCAGGGTCTTGGCGAAGACCTTGTTGTCCTGCCAGAAGTCGAGCACGTCGTGCTCGAGGGCGGGCAGGTCGACCTGGGCGGGCACCTGGCGGTACTGCGGCGGTGTCATCGAGTTCCTCCGGCGGAAAGTCGTCGTTCCGTCGGAGGGACGAGAGCCCGGCTCCCGCGGTACCACCCTCCTTGGCCCCGGGCACACAGGCCCTGAGCCCCCTCATTGGGGTCGCGACGCCGGGTCTAGTCACCGCGCTGTGCTGCGGCTTTCTTCCGACGGCTCCGGGGTGATGCTTCACATCGGGCTCGCCCCCGGGCTCTCACCGTCCCCGGGTCGCTCATGGCTGCGTACGACGCTACTCGTCCCCATCCAAGCCTTTCGCTGAGGCCAGTGTACGGGGCCCGGAGGAGGGCGGCAGACCGGTTTTCGCGTGACCCGAATGGCCACATGGGGCCGGCCGGAGTCGAGTGCGGCCATGTGGGGGAGGGACGGGACGGATAACCGGGCGGGGAGCTGGGCACAACGGAGGCAGGCCCGCCCCGCGGGGAGCGGGGGCGGGTGGGAAAGGCGGCGTGCCCCGTTGCCGCGGGCCTTGGGCCGATTTATCGTCCCAGCACGATTCGCGAGCAAGATCACAAAATGTGAAGGGGCCGCGACATGGTGGCGAAGAAGACCGCCGCGAAGAGGGCCTCGGACGCCGGTTCCGCCGGTACGGCCGAGGCCGCCAAGGACGTGACCGGCAAGAAGTCGACGGTCGCGACGAAGACGGCTGCCGGGAAGGCCGTCACCAAGAAGGCGGTCACGAAGAAGACGGTCGGCGGGAGGACGGCCGTCGACGGGACGGACGCGGCGGCCCCCGCCCGCGCGACCGCGGCCCCGGCCGACGAGGCCTCCGGCGGGAAACCCGTGGCGAGGAAGGCGGCCGCCAGGAAGGCGCCCGCCGCGAAGAACGCGAAGAAGCAGACAGGAGCCAGGACGGTGGCAGCGAAGAAGACCGCGGGCGGCGTCACGACCGCCGGCAGCGAGGCCGCGGTGCCGTCGGCCCGCACCGGTGAGCTCGCGGTGCGGCCCGGGGAGGATCCCTGGACGCCGGAGGAGGTCGACGAGGCCCGCAGCTCGCTCCAGGCGGAGGTGCTGCGGCTCCGCAGCGAGCTGGTCCACTCCCAGGAGGAGCTCACCGGCCTCATGCGGGACTCGGGCGACGGCGCGGGTGACGACCAGGCCGACACCGGCACGAAGAACATCACCAGGGAGCACGAGCTCGCCCTCGCCGCCAACGCGAGGGAGATGCTGGAGCAGACCGAGCACGCCCTGGAACGGCTCGACGCGGGCACGTACGGCCTCTGCGAGGTGTGCGGCAAGCCCATCGGGAAGGCCAGGATGCAGGCCTTCCCGCGGGCCACGCTCTGCGTCGAGGACAAGCAGCGACAGGAGCGGCGTGGCTGACGATCTCGGCTGACGGTCTCGCACGCCTGTGCCGTACCCTCGGTGCACGGTCAGGCATCGAGGTCGAGGGACTCACTCACGTGGCAGAGGCGGAGCGCATCATCGGTACGCCGGATTCAGCAGGGGCCGAGGAGCCGGCCGTGTCCGGCGAGACGGTCGCCTCCGAGGGGACGGCGGCCTCCGACGGGACGGCCGCCCCCGAGGCGCGGCCCCGGGGCAGGCGCCGGATCGTCGCGCTGTTCGTGGTGGCCCTGCTGGCCTACCTCCTGGACCTCGGCAGCAAGATGCTGGTGGTCGCCGAGCTGGAGGGCCACGAGCCGATCGACCTCGTCGGGGACCTGCTGCGGCTGGACGCCATCCGGAACCCGGGTGCCGCGTTCGGCATGGGCGAGGCCTTCACGATCATCTTCACCTGCATCGCGGCCGCCGTGATCGTCGTGATCATCCGGCTGGCGCGGAAGCTCTACAGCCTGCCCTGGGCGATCGCGCTCGGCCTGCTGCTCGGCGGCGCGCTCGGCAACCTCACGGACCGGATCTTCCGCTCGCCGGGCGTCTTCGAGGGCGCGGTCGTCGACTTCATCGCCCCCGCGCACTTCGCCGTCTTCAACCTCGCCGACTCGGCGATCGTCTGCGGCGGCATCCTGATCGTCCTGCTGTCGTTCCGGGGCCTGGACCCCGACGGCACCGTCCACAAGGACTGAGCCCGACCCGTGCGGACGACGGAGTGTCGTCCGCACAAGGCATACTCGACGGGTGAGTACGAGTCCCGAGATCCGCACGCTGCCCGTTCCCGATGGCCTGGAGGGCGAGCGCGTCGACGCCGCCATCGCCCGTATGTTCGGGTTCTCCCGTACGAAGGCGGCCGAGCTGGCCGCCACAGGGAAGGTCCAGGTCGACGGATCCGTCGTCGGCAAGTCCGAGCGGGTCAGCGGTGGCGCATGGCTCGAGGTCGAGATGCCGGGTGCGGCCGCGCCCGTGCAGATCGTCGCCGAGCCCGTCGAGGGCATGGAGATCGTCCACGACGACGACGACATCGTCGTGATCATGAAGCCGGTCGGCGTCGCCGCGCACCCGAGCCCCGGCTGGACCGGCACCACGGTCATCGGCGGCCTCGCCGCCGCCGGGTACCGCATCTCCACCTCCGGCGCCGCCGAGCGCCAGGGCATCGTGCACCGCCTGGACGTCGGCACCTCCGGCCTGATGGTGGTCGCGAAGTCGGAGTACGCGTACACCTCGCTCAAGCGCCAGTTCAAGGAGCGCACGGTCGACAAGCGCTACAACGCGCTGGTCCAGGGGCACCCCGACCCGATGAGCGGCACCATCGACGCTCCGATCGGCCGGCACCCGAACCACGACTACAAGTGGGCGGTCACCGCCGAGGGCAAGCCCTCCGTCACGCACTACGACCTCATCGAGGCGTACCGGTCGGCGTCGCTGCTCGACATCAAGCTGGAGACGGGCCGCACCCACCAGATCCGGGTGCACATGTCCGCCCACCGCCACCCCTGCGTCGGCGACCTCACCTACGGCGCCGACCCGACGCTGGCCAAGCGCCTCGGCCTGACCCGGCAGTGGCTGCACGCGGTCCGGCTCGGCTTCGAGCACCCGGGGGACGGTTCGTGGGTCGAGTTCTCCAGCACGTACCCCGAGGACCTGCAGCGGGCCCTGGACCGGATCGCGGCGGAGAGCCAGTGACGGCCGCGTACTCCGTCCGCGAGGCGGCGGAGCCGGCCGACCGGGAGGCGTGCTTCGGCGTCCGCCGCGAGGTGTTCGTCGAGGAGCAGGGCGTTCCGCGGGAGCTGGAGTACGACGCGTACGACGCGACCGCGGTGCACGTCCTGGCCGTGCGCGCGGACGGCCTGCCGCTGGGCACCGGGCGTCTGCTGCACGGGGCGGACGCCGCCGGCAAGACGGGCGGGGACGCCTCGGTGGGCTCGCTCGGCCGGCTCGCCGTCGCGAAGGCGGCGCGCGGTCTCGGGGTCGGCGCGGCGCTCGTGCGGGCCGTCGAGGACGCGGCCCGCGAGCGGGGTCTGACCGCCGTCGACCTGCACGCGCAGATCCAGGCGCTGGGCTTCTACGAGCGGCTCGGCTACGAGGTGTACGGCCCCGAGTTCCCGGACGCGGGCATCCCGCACCGGGCCATGCGGAAGCCGCTGTGAGGTCCGGCCCCCTGTAGCACCCGGCGCATCGGGAGCACACAGGGGGCGATCGGCATCAAAACGGACGTACGTGGCAGGGTGGGCCCGTGGATCAATTGGCCCTGTTGTTCTTGCTGCTGCTCGGCGCCCTGCTGACCGTTCCCCTCGGCGACCGGCTCGGTCTGCCCGCCCCGGTCCTGATGACGCTCGTCGGGATGGTGCTGGCGCTCCTGCCCTTCGTCCCGAACGTCGAGGTCCCGCCGGAGTTCATCCTCCCGCTCGTGCTGCCGCCGCTGCTCTACGCCTCCGTCCAGCGGACCTCCTGGCGGCAGTTCGCGGCCAACAGGCGACCGATCTTCCTGCTCGCGGTCGCCCTGGTCTTCGTCACCACCGCGGCCGTCGGCGCGGTCGCGCACGCGATGGTGCCGGGCCTGCCGCTGGCCGCCGCGGTCGCCCTCGGGGCCCTCGTCGCCCCGCCGGACCCGGTCGCCGCGACCGCCGTGGCGGGTTCGCTCGGGCTGCCCCGCCGACTGGTGTCCATCCTGGAGGGCGAGGGGCTCTTCAACGACGTCACCGCGATCGTGCTCTACCACGTGGCCATCGCCGCGGTCGTCAGCGGCTCCTTCTCCTGGCCCGACGCGCTCGCCGAGTTCGTGCTGTCCGCCGTGGTCGCCGTGGCCGTCGGCCTGGCCCTCGGCTGGCTCTGCAACAAGCTGATCGGTCTCCTCGGCGACGTCACGCTGCAGACCGGCCTCACCCTCCTCGTCCCCTTCGTGAGCTACGTGCTCGCCGAGGAGCTGCACGGCTCGGGCGTCCTCGCCGTCCTGCTCACCGCGCTCTTCCTGGCCGAGCACGCGGCGGACGCCGACGACGTCATGGGCCGGCTCGCCGGCCAGACCTTCTGGCAGATCGTCGACACCCTCGTCACCGGCATCGCGTTCGGGCTCATCGGCCTGGAGCTCATCCACGTCTTCGGCGTCGCGGAGGGCCGCGGCCGGGAGATGCTCGGCTGGGGCGCCGTGGTGGTCGGCGTCGTCGTCGGGGTCCGGCTCCTGTGGCTGCTGCCCGCCACCTGGCTGGCGAAGCGGCTGCACACCCTCCGGGACGTCGACGAGGAGATCCCGATGAGCTGGCGGGAGACCGTCGTCATGTGGTGGGCGGGGATGCGCGGGGTGGCCTCGGTGGCCCTGGCCCTCGCGATCCCGCTCCGCACCGACGACGGCGCGCCCTTCCCCGGTCGCGACGAGATCGTCTTCATCGCCTTCTGTGTGATCATCGCCACCCTCGTCTTCCAGGGCCTCACCCTGCCCGCGCTGGTCAAGCGGCTGGGCGTGCGGGCCGACACGGACGCCGAGCGGGCGCTCGAACGCGACCTCGCGATCCGGGCGGCGAAGGCCGCCAGGCGCAGACTGAAGGAGATCGAGGAGGTCGAGGAGCTGCCCGAGGAGGTCCAGGAACGGCTGCTGCGCGGCGCGTACGACATCGGCGCCAGGATCAGTCCCGACATGGTCGACGAGGAGCGGCGGGCCGCCTACGCGGCGCGCGTGGACCGGCTCAAGGCGGTGCAGCGGATCCAGCGGGAGCTGATGTCGGCGGCACGGCACGAGGTCCTGGCGGCGCGCAGCGAGCCGGGCGCCGATCCCGAGGTGGTGGACCGGGTGCTGCGGCAGCTGGACGTGCGCAGCATGCGCTGAGCGGCGGCCCGTGGGCCGGGTGGCAGGATGGGACGCATGGACATCATGCTCTTCCACTCGGCCTACGGGCTGACCCCTTCCGTCGAGGCGGCCGCGGAGCGGCTCCGGGCCGCCGGGCACCAGGTCTGGACCCCGGACCTCTACGACGGGCGGACGGTGGGGACGGTCGAGGAGGGTGTGGCGCTCCGGGACGAGATCGGCAAGGACGAGCTGCTGAAGCGGGCGGTCCTGGCCGCCGCGCCGTACTCCGAGCGGGGCCTGGTCTACATGGGCCTGTCGCTGGGGGCCTCGATCGCGCAGACCCTGGCGCTCGGGGACGAGAAGGCGCGCGGGCTGCTGCTGTTCCACGGCACCTCGGACCTGGCCGAGTCCGCGTCGGTGGACGAGCTGCCCGTCCAGCTGCACGTGGCCGAGCCCGACCCGTTCGAGACGGACGACTGGCTGTCCTCGTGGTACCTCCAGATGCGCAAGGCCGGCGCGGACGTGGAGATCTACCGTTACCGGGGCGCGGGGCACGTGTACACGGACCCGGAGCTGCCCGACTGGGACGCGGAGGCGGCCGACCGGACCTGGTCGGTGGCGCTGGACTTCCTGAAGAGCCTGTAGGGCGTACGGCGAGAAAGGGGTGTGGCCCCCGGGGGGATCCCCGGGGGCCACACCTGTGTCCGGACGGTGCGTCAGGCGCGGTACGCGGTCCAGGCGTCGTTCATCCGGGTCACCTGACCCGCGGTGAACTGGTACATGCAGGCGTCGTAGGTGTAGTCCATGAAGTTGTGGATCGGGTCCACACCCGCCTTGGAGGCGCAGGAGTCACGGCCGGTCGGGCACTCGTACGCGGGGCTCTTCTCGGCCGGGGTGTCGGCGACGTAGTCGCCGTTGCCCGTGCAGCCGCCCTGGAAGGTGTGGTACAGGCCCATCCAGTGGCCGACCTCGTGGGTGGCGGTGTCGCCCTCGTTGTAGTTCGCGGCCGAGCCGCCCGGGAGCGAGGAGTCGAGGACGACGACGCCGTCCATGGACGGGTTGGAGTTGTACGAGGACGGGAAGGTCGCCCAGCCGAGGAGGCCGCCGCCGAGCTTGGCGGTGTAGAAGTTCAGCGCGCCCGCGCCGCCCTTGCGGAGGGTCTGCTTCATCTGCTTCTCGGCGGTGGAGCCGGAGGACAGGTTGTACCAGGTGGCGTTGTCCGTGTAGTCGGTCGCGGCCAGCGTGAACTGGAAGTTGGTGTTCACGTTGCCGGTGCCCTGGCCCGCGTAGGCGGCGTTCAGGACGTTCAGCTGGTTCTGGATCTGGGTGGCGGAGAGCTTGCCCGTCGTGCCCGAGTGGATCACGTGGAAGTAGACGGGGATGTTCACCACGGCGGCGGCGTCGGCGGCGGCGCTGAGGCGGCCTTCGGCGCGGGCCGCGGACAGCTTCTTCTTGAGGTCGTCGTCCATGGCCTTGGCCTTGGACGCCGTGACCTCGTTCGGCTCGGCGGCGTGGCTGTCGGCGCCGCGCTCCTTGCGGGCGCCGGACAGGGTGGCCGTGCCGTCCGCGCACTCCTCGGCGGACGCGCCGGCCAGGGTGGTGGCGGCGCCGGTGGCGACCGGGGCGGACAGCGGGGCCAGGGCCAGGGTTCCGGCCATGACGGCGGTGCCGAGCATCCGGCGCGACATACGCGGGGATATGCGGACAAGAGCACGCACGGTGACTCCTCGTGGGGGGTGCTGGTGAGGAACTTCCTCGCCACGCCGGGGAGATTACGCGTCCATGTCAGCCGCCGTTGAGAAGTGATCAGGCCCAATCATTCATGGGGCAATTCGGGTCATCGGGAAGAAATTCTTGTGCCCGTTCCGGAGTTTGAGACCTCGACGTAACAGGTGGAGTGGCAGAGGCGGGTGGTGTGTCCGGATTCGATCTCCAAAACTCGCCACCCGCCGTAGCCATGTGATCTCCCGTTAACAAAAGGGATCATGGCTGAAAATCGTCGTTGAGATGACGTCTAGCGCACCGGCTGGTACACCCGCTCGACACGTTGCGTTCCGGTCAGCGTCCGGTACGAGCGCGCCCAGGCCGTCGTGGCGGCCGGATCCGCCTTGTCGGAGACCGTGTAGTAGTCCATCTGCGAGCGCTCGGCGGTCACGTCGAGGACCCCGTAGCCGTGGTGGTCCATGTCCACCCACTTCACATGCCGGTTGGCGGCCTTCACCGCGCCGGCGGCCACCACCGAGAGCGTCCCGGGCGCCACGTGCAGCAGGTCGTCCAGGTTGTCCGAGGTGACGGAGGTGACCACGAACTCCGTCGCGGCCGACGCCGACAGCGGGTACGTCGCCGCCTTCACCGGCACGTCGTTGGCCCACGCCATGTGGATGTCGCCGGTCAGGAAGACCGTGTTGCGGATCCCCCGCGAGGTCAGGTGCGCGAGCAGCTCCCTGCGGTCGTCGGTGTAGCCGTCCCACTGGTCGACGTTGACCGCGAGTCCCTCCTTCGGCAGCCCCATCAGTTCGGCCAGCGGCTCGAGGAGGTACGCCGGGAGGGAGCCGAAGGCGACCGGCGAGATCATCACCGAGGTGCCGACCAGCTGCCAGGTCGCGTCCGAGCCGGCGAGGCCGGCCTTCAGCCAGTCCAGCTGGGCCCGGCCGGTGACGCTCCGCTCCGGGTCGTCGACCGTGCCGCTGCCCGTCTTCGCCGGCGCGGAGCGGAAGGAGCGGAGGTCGAGCAGGTGCAGATCGGCCAGCCTTCCGAAGCGCAGCCGCCGGAAGACCGTGCCCTCCGTGGAGGCGCGGACCGGCATCCACTCGAAGTACGCCTGCTTGGCGGCGGCCACCCGGGCCGCCCACTCGCCCTCGGTGCCGGCGGTGTGGTTCTCGGCCCCGCCCGCCCAGGCGTCGTTGGCGAACTCGTGGTCGTCCCAGATGGCGATCACCGGGTGGGCCGCGTGCAGCGCCTGGAGGTCGGGATCCGTCTTGTAGTTGCCGTGCCGGGTCCGGTAGTCGGCGAGCGAGACGATCTCGTGCCGCGGCTCGTGCGGCCGTACGACGTACTTCGCCTCCGGGTAGGCGCCGCTGGCGTACTCGTAGACGTAGTCGCCGAGGTGGAGGATCGCGTCCAGGTCGGCGCGGCCGGCGAGGTGCCGGTACGCGGAGAAGTGGCCGGACTCCCAGTTCGCGCAGGAGACCACGCCGAAGCGCACGCCCGGGGCGGCGGTGTCGGTGGCCGGCGCCGTGCGGGTGCGGGCGGCGGGGGAGACGGCGGAGCCGGCGGTGAACCGGAACCAGTAGGCGGTGGCCGGGCGCAGGCCGCGCACGTCCGCCTTGACGGTGTGGTCGGCGGAGGCGCTCGCCGTGGTCGTGCCGGAGGCGACGACCCGGGCGAAGCCGCGGTCCTCGGCCAGTTCCCAGCCGACCTGGACGTCCGGGCCGAGACCCGATCCGGGCACGGCCTCGGGGGAGGGGGTGACGCGCGTCCAGAGCAGGACGCCGTCGGGCAGCGGGTCGCCGGAGGCGACGCCGTGGAGGAAGACGGGTGCCCCGGCGTCCGCGAGGGCCGGGGAGGCCGCGCCGAGGAGGGCGGGCGCCGCGACGGCGGTGACGGCCGCGGCCTTCACGACCGTGCGGCGGGTGGGGGCAGGAGATATGAAACGACTGGTCACGGCCAGTCAGATTACTGACGGGTAGCGCCTTTGGGCAGGCGAAATCCGGAAGTTCGTCGACTCGTCGCCCGCAAGTCGCCCCGCCCCGGCCGAAAGGCCGGGGCGGGGCAGGACGGGGCGCGCGAGGGCGTCAGGCCTTGAGGGCGGCGTCGATCGCCGTGGTGAACTCGGCCGGGGTCATCGGCGGGTTGTCGCTGCCGGCCACCGTCACCGGCTTGCCGTCCATCCTCAGGCTCGGGGTGCCCGTCACCCCGCTCGCGTCGAAGGCCGCGGACATCTTCATCGCCCAGGCGTCGAAGGTGCCGTCCTCCACGTGCTTCCTGAACGCGGCGTTGCCCTTGAGCGCCGGCACCGAGTCCGCCACCTCCAGGAGGTAGGAGTCCTTCGCGAACTTGTCGTCGTTCTCCTCCGGGTGGAACTGCGTCGAGTAGAGCGCGGCCTTGTACTTCAGGAAGGCCTCGGGGCTCACGTCCAGGGCCGCGCCGAGCGCCGACAGCGCGTTCTTCGAGCCCTCGCCCGGGACGCCGTTGTCGATGAAGGTGGCACCGACGTACTTGATCTTGTACTTGCCGGCCTCGACGTCCTTCTCGACCGTGGCGCCCACCGACTGCTCGAAGGTCGCGCAGACCGGGCAGCGCGAGTCCTCGTACAGCTCCAGGGTCTTCTTCGCGGACGACTTGCCGATGACGACCGTCGTGCCGTTCGTGCCCGAGGTGTTCTTCGGGGCCGTGACGGTCTTCGCGTCCGCCGCGGCCTCCCACTGGGACGGCTTGCCGGACTGCACCACCGCGTAGCCGATGCCGCCGGCGGCGGCCAGGACGGCCGCGGCCGAGACGGCGACGACGAGCTGCCGACGCGCCCGGTCCTTCTTCGCCTGGCGCTCGCGCTCCGCGCGCAGCCGCTCGCGGGCGGCGGCCTTGTGGGACTGGCTGTTGCGTGCACTCATGATCGTGATCTCCGTGAAAGAGGGAAGGCAGGGGGAACCGCGGGACTCGCTCAGACGAGGGCGAGGCCCGGGCGCGGCGGTCCCCGCCGCCCCACGGAGTGCACGAGGAGCCGGGTGCGGGAGGGCCGCGGCCGGTCCGCGGGCCGCGCGGCGCGCCGGGGCGCCGGACCACCCGCACGGAAGAGGGCCGCCACCAGGAGCAGCGGACGGAACGCGAAGGCCGCCACCGCCCCGGCCAGCCGGACCAGCGCCCGCTCCCCGCCGCGCAGCCAGCACGCCGCCGAGAGACCGACGCCCAGGTGGGCCAGGAGCAGCAGCCACGGCAGCGCCGGGTCGGGGGAGGCGAGCAGGGCTGCCGCACCCCCGCCCTCGGGGGTCACCACGCCGGGCAGCGGGGTCCCCACGGCGCCGCCGCAGAAGACCTCCACGCCCACCGCGCGCAGCGAACCGGCGACCGGGCCGCCGGCGGGGCCGTAACAGACCGCCTGGCCGCTGGTGAAGAGCGTGTCGGCCGCCAGTTCCAGCGGGACGAGGAGCCCGGCGATCGGGCCGAACCCGCGCTCGCGGCCGGCCAGCGCGTACGCCACGGCGAAGACGGCGACCGCCACGGGGGCGACCGTCCCCAGTGGCAGCGGAACGCCCGAGAGCAGCACGTGGGACGCCACGGACAGCGTCACGACCAGTGCCGTGAAGAACGCCGCCCGCAGCGTCCTCGGCTGCGTCCCTGCCATGTCCATCGTCGTGGAGTGTGCCACGGGAAGCCGTAAGAGGTCCCTAAGGACAAGCTGTGGGCCGCCCCGCCCGTCCCTACAGGCCCGGGATCCGGCCGTTGCGGAAGAGGTCCACGAAGATCTGGTGGTCGGCCCGCGCCCGGGCCCCGTAGGAGTGCGCGAAGTCCACCAGGAGCTCGGCGAAGCCCTCCTCGTCGGCCGCGATCGCCGCGTCGATGGCCCGCTCCGTCGAGAACGGCACCAGGGAGTGCCCGCTGGAGTCGTCCGCCGCCGCGTGCATGGTCGCCGTCGCCCGGCCCAGGTCCGCGACGGTCGCCGCGATCTCCTCCGGGTCGTCGATGTCCGACCAGTCCAGGTCCACCGCGTACGGCGAGACCTCGGCGACCAGCTGCCCGGCGCCGTCCAGCTCCGTCCAGCCCAGCCACGGGTCCGCGTGCGCCTGGAGCGCCCGCTGCGAGATCACCGTGCGGTGGCCCTCGTGGTGGAAGTACCCGCGCACCGCGGCGTCCGTGACGTGCCGCGAGACCGCCGGGGTCTGCGCCTGCTTGAGGTAGATCACGACGTCGTTCTCCAGGGCGTCGCTGTTGCCCTCCAGGAGGACGTTGTACGAGGGGAGGCCGGCCGAGCCGATGCCGATCCCGCGCCGCCCGACGACGTCCTTGACCCGGTACGAGTCGGGCCGGGTCAGGCTGGACTCCGGCAGCGTCTCCAGGTAGCCGTCGAAGGCCGCCAGGACCTTGTACCGGGTGGCGGCGTCCAGCTCGATGGTGCCGCTGCCCGGCGAGAAGCGGCGCTCGAACTCCCGGATCTCGGTCATCGAGTCGAGCAGCCCGAAGCGGGTCAGCGCCCGCGCCTCGCGCAGGGCGCCGAGCAGCGCCCCGTCGGCCGTCTCCAGGGTGAAGGCGGGGACCTCTTCGCCCTTGGCGCCGGTCGCCAGGGCGTGGACGCGCTCCCGGTAGGCGGCGGCGTAGATCCGGACGAGCTCGGTGATCTGCCCGTCGCCGAGCGCCTTGGCGTAGCCGATCAGGGCGAGCGAGGCGGCGAAGCGCTTCAGGTCCCAGGTGAAGGGGCCGACGTAGGCCTCGTCGAAGTCGTTGACGTTGAAGATCAGCCGGCCGTTGGCGTCCATGTAGGTGCCGAAGTTCTCGGCGTGCAGGTCGCCGTGGATCCAGACCCGGCCGGTGCGCTCGTCCAGGTAGGGGCCGCCGTGGGCCTCCCGCTCCAGGTCCGCGTAGAACAGGCAGGCCGTGCCCCGGTAGAAGGCGAAGGCGGAGCCGGCCATCTTCCGGAACTTCACGCGGAAGGCCGCGGGGTCGGCGGCGAGGAGCTCGCCGAAGGCGGTGTCGAAGACGGCGAGGATGTGCTCACCGCGCTCCGTGGCGGTGGGCTGCGGGACCGACATCGAGGTGCCTCCTGGTACAGGGCGTGCTGCGAGAATGTTCACGACAATCGGGACAGGTGTTCCCGGTCTCTCAACGCGCGACCCCAGCCCCGAGTGCCCGCCGTCCGTCACTCGGCCGACGTAGACTTCCACGCTGTCCCCCCAGACTGTCCGCAGCCTGTAGTCCGCCGTTTCCCGGAGGCCCCCCGCCGTGACCAAGCCGCCCTTCACGCACCTCCACGTCCACACCCAGTACTCGCTGCTGGACGGGGCCGCGCGGCTGAAGGACATGTTCGACGCGTGCAACGAGATGGGCATGACGCACATCGCGATGTCCGACCACGGCAACCTGCACGGCGCGTACGACTTCTTCCACTCGGCGAAGAAGGCCGGGGTGACGCCGATCATCGGCATCGAGGCGTACGTGGCCCCCGAGTCCCGGCGCAACAAGCGGAAGATCCAGTGGGGCCAGCCGCACCAGAAGCGGGACGACGTCTCCGGTTCCGGCGGTTACACCCACAAGACGATCTGGGCGGCCGACGCCACCGGACTCCACAACCTCTTCAAGCTGTCCTCCGACGCGTACGCCGAGGGCTGGCTGCAGAAGTGGCCCCGGATGGACAAGGAGACCATCTCGAAGTGGTCGGAGGGGCTCATCGCCTCCACCGGCTGCCCCTCCGGCGAGCTCCAGACCCGTCTGCGCCTCGGCCAGTTCGACGAGGCCCTCAAGTCGGCCTCCGAGTACCAGGACATCTTCGGCAAGGAGCGGTACTTCCTGGAGCTGATGGACCACGGCATCGAGATCGAGCGCCGGGTCCGCGACGGACTCCTGGAGATCGGCAAGAAGCTCGGCATCCCGCCGCTGGTCACCAACGACTCGCACTACACGTACGCGCACGAGGCCGGCGCCCACGACGCCCTGCTCTGCATCCAGACCGGCAAGAACCTCTCCGACCCCGACCGGTTCAAGTTCGACGGCACCGGCTACTACCTGAAGTCCACCGACGAGATGTACGCCGTGGACTCCTCGGACGCCTGGCAGGAGGGCTGCCGCAACACCCTCCTGGTCGCGGAGCAGGTCAGCACCGACGGCATGTTCGTCGAGAAGAACCTCATGCCGAAGTTCGACATCCCGGAGGGCTACACCGAGGTCAGCTGGTTCCGCGAGGAGACCATGCGCGGCATGCACCGCCGCTTCCCCGGAGGCATCCCCGAGGACCGCATGAAGCAGGTCGAGTACGAGATGGACACCATCATCTCGATGGGCTTCCCCGGCTACTTCCTCGTCGTCGCCGACTTCATCATGTGGGCGAAGAAGCAGGGCATCGCCGTCGGCCCCGGCCGGGGCTCCGCGGCCGGCTCCATCGTCGCGTACGCCATGGGCATCACCGACCTCGACCCGATCCCGCACGGCCTGATCTTCGAGCGCTTCCTCAACCCCGAGCGCATCTCGATGCCCGACGTCGACATCGACTTCGACGAACGCCGGCGCGTCGAGGTCATCCGGTACGTGACCGAGAAGTACGGCTCCGACAAGGTCGCCATGATCGGCACCTACGGAAAGATCAAGGCCAAGAACGCGATCAAGGACTCCGCGCGCGTCCTCGGCTACCCGTACGCCATGGGCGACCGGCTCACCAAGGCCATGCCCGCCGACGTCCTCGGCAAGGGCATCGACCTCAACGGCATCACCGACCCCTCCCACCCGCGCTACAGCGAGGCGGCCGAGATCCGGGCGATGTACGAGAACGAGCCCGACGTGAAGAAGGTCATCGACACCGCCCGCGGCGTCGAGGGCCTGGTCCGCCAGATGGGCGTGCACGCCGCCGGCGTCATCATGTCCAGCGAGCCGATCGTCGACCACGCCCCGATCTGGGTGCGGCACACCGACGGCGTCACCATCACGCAGTGGGACTACCCGCAGTGCGAGTCGCTCGGCCTGCTGAAGATGGACTTCCTCGGCCTGCGCAACCTCACGATCATGGACGACGCCGTCAAGATGGTGAAGTCCAACAAGGGGATCGACATCGATCTCCTGGCGCTGCCGCTCGACGACGCGAAGACCTTCGAACTGCTCCAGCGCGGTGACACCCTCGGCGTCTTCCAGTTCGACGGCGGCCCCATGCGGTCCCTGCTGCGGCTGATGAAGCCCGACAACTTCGAAGACATCTCCGCCGTGTCCGCCCTGTACCGGCCGGGCCCGATGGGCATGAACTCGCACACGAACTACGCGCTGCGCAAGAACGGCCAGCAGGAGATCACCCCGATCCACCCCGAGCTGGAGAAGCCGCTCGAAGAGGTGCTCGCGGTCACCTACGGCCTCATCGTGTACCAGGAGCAGGTGCAGAAGGCCGCCCAGATCATCGCCGGGTACTCCCTCGGCGAGGCCGACATCCTCCGCCGCGTCATGGGCAAGAAGAAGCCCGAGGAGCTGGCGAAGAACTTCACCATCTTCCAGGCGGGCGCCAAGAACAACGGCTACAGCGACGAGGCCATCCAGGCCCTGTGGGACGTCCTGGTCCCCTTCGCCGGCTACGCCTTCAACAAGGCGCACTCCGCCGCGTACGGCCTGGTCTCCTACTGGACCGCCTACCTCAAGGCCAACCACCCGGCCGAGTACATGGCCGGACTGCTCACCTCGGTCAAGGACGACAAGGACAAGTCGGCGGTCTACCTCAACGAGTGCCGCCGCATGGGCATCAAGGTGCTCCCGCCCAACGTGAACGAGTCCGAGTCGAACTTCGCCGCCCAGGGCGACGACGTGATCCTCTTCGGCCTCTCCGCCGTCCGCAACGTCGGCACCAACGTCGTCGAGTCGATCATCAAGTCGCGCAAGGCCAAGGGGAAGTACTCCTCCTTCCCGGACTTCCTCGACAAGGTCGAGGCGGTCGTCTGCAACAAGCGGACCGTCGAGTCGCTGATCAAGGCAGGCGCCTTCGACGAGATGGGCCACACCCGCAAGGGCCTGGTCGCCCACCACGAGCCCATGATCGACAACGTGGTGGCGGTCAAGCGCAAGGAGGCCGAGGGACAGTTCGACCTCTTCGGCGGCATGGGCGACGAGACGAGCGACGAGCCCGGCTTCGGCCTCGACGTCGAGTTCTCCGACGTCGAGTGGGAGAAGTCGTACCTGCTCGCCCAGGAGCGCGAGATGCTCGGCCTCTACGTCTCCGACCACCCGCTCTTCGGCATCGAGCACGTCCTCTCCGACAAGACGGACGCGGCGATCTCCCAGCTCACCGGCGGCGAGCACGGCGACGGCGCGGTCGTCACCATCGGCGGAATCATCTCGGGCCTCCAGCGCAAGATGACCAAGCAGGGCAACGCCTGGGCCATCGCCACCGTCGAGGACCTCGCCGGCTCCATCGAGTGCATGTTCTTCCCGGCCACCTACCAGCTGGTCTCCACCCAGCTCGTCGAGGACACGGTCGTCTTCGTCAAGGGACGGCTCGACAAGCGCGAGGACGTCCCCCGTCTCGTCGCCATGGAGCTGATGGTCCCCGACCTCTCGAACGCCGGGACCAACGCTCCGGTGGTCCTCACCATCCCCACGGTGAAGGTGACCCCGCCGATGGTCACCCGGCTGGGCGAGATCCTCAAGCACCACAAGGGCAACACCGAGGTGCGGATCAAGCTCCAGGGCCCCCGGACCACGACCGTCCTCCGGCTCGACCGGCACCGGGTCACCGCCGACCCGGCGCTCTTCGGCGACCTGAAGGTGCTGCTCGGCCCGTCCTGCCTGGCGGGCTGACCCGCCCGAGGAGAACGCGCAAGGGGCGCGCCCGTCGTCACGGGCGCGCCCCTTTGCCGTCGGGCGGCGTCAGTTGTGGCCGAAGCGCTTCTGACGGCCCTTGCGCGCCATGTCGCCCGGTGTCACCTGGGCGGCGCGCTGTTCGGCCTGCGATTCGAACGCGGACTGCTGCGCCTGCTGCGCACCGCGCTCGGCCGGGGACTGCTGCTTCTGACCGCGGTTCTGGTTGCGGTTCTTGGCCATGGGAATGCCTCCTCAAAGGGACCTAGGGGCCAGGGCCGCTGTCAGACTCACATACGGCATGAACCGCCGCATGTTGGATCATTACGGAGCGTAAGGGGCGAGCCGAGGTGATATTCGCCACGCCGATGATCCAGTTCCGGCCGTCAAGCCCCCGGCGGTCGGGCAGACTCGATGGAAACCCGAAGCACCCTTTCGCATCCGAGGCTCCCGAAAGAGGGTGGAACACGTGGACCGCTGCGTCGTCCTGGTGGACGCCGGCTACCTCCTGGGCGCCGCCGCCAGTCTCCTCGCCGGGGAACCGGCCCGCTCCAGGATCACCGTCGACCACGCCGCGCTGATCCGGCAGCTGCGCGAGCGCGCCGAGACCGAGACCGCCCTGCCCCTGCTGCGGATCTACTGGTTCGACGGCGCCCCCGACCGGGTGCCCCAGCCCGAGCACCGCAGGCTCCGCGTGATGCCGCGGGTCACCGTCCGGCTGGGCGCCCTGACCAGGAGCGAGGGCCGCTGGGCGCAGAAGGGCGTCGACGCGGCCATGCACACCGAGCTCACCGAACTCGCCAGGAACCGGGCCTGCTCCGACATCGTGCTCGTCACCGGCGACGGCGACCTGCTGCCCGGCCTCATGTCGGCCAAGGAGCACGGCGTGGCCGTCCATCTCTGGGCCGTCCAGGCCGCCGACGGCGACTACAACCAGTCCGAGGACCTGGTGGCCGAGGCCGACGAACGGCGGGTGCTCGACCGGGCCTGGATCACCCGAGCCGTCCGCGCCAAGGACCTCAGCGGCCTCTGCGCGCCCCCGCCCGCCCCGCGCCCCGAGATCGCCGCGATCCTCTCCGCGCCGCTGCCCGAGGCCGCGCTCGCCGCCTCCGCCGAGCGGGCGGCGGAAGCCGCGGCCGCGCGCGACGGCGGACCCGCCCCGGTCGGCGGGTCCGGCGGCCCCGCCGACCGCGACCACGGCGCCGGCGGCCACGCCCGTGACGGCGAGCGCGTCCACGGCAACGGCCATCTGCGCGACGACGGTCATCTGCGCGAGGACGGCCGTCTCACCGGCAGCGGTCACCTGCGCGAGGACGGTCACCTGCGCGAGGACGGCCACCTGAGGAGCAACGGCCACCTCAACGGCACGGGGCTCCCCGCGCCGGCCTCCGGCAAGGGCGTCCCCACGCCCAAGGACCTGGCCGGGCTGCGCGGCCCCGGCGCCCCGGCGACGCCCCCGGCCACGTCCCTCGCCGCCGTGCCGCAGGGCGCGAGCGCGCTCCGCTGGTCCTCCGACCGGGGCTGGATCGAGCGCCCCGCCCCCTCCCTCGGCGAACCCGCCGAGACCGCCTCCCTGCCCACCCTCGCCACCCTCACCAGCGCCGAGCAGCGCTGGGCCGACCGCGAGGAGGACATCACCACCGTCGGCGGCGACCCGTTCGAAGTCGGGCAGGTGTTCGCCCGCCGCTGGATGGAGCGGCTGCCCGAGCAGAGCCACGTACAGAAGCTGTCCACCCTCTACCCCCGCATCCCGCACCGCATCGACGGCGAACTCCTCCGCTACGCCGCGCGCTTCGGTCTGCTGGCCCACAAGGACGACCAGATCGACGAGCACGACCGGTACGCGATCCGGGCCGGGTTCTGGCGCGAGATCGACGTCCGGGCCGCCGCCGAACACGCCCCCGCGCCCGGTGCGGGCCCGGCGACCCCGTAGGCTCTTCCCCCGTGAGTACGGTGTGCGTGGTGCGGGATCTGGTCAAGACGTACCCCGCCACGCGCGGCAGGCGCGGTACGCCCGCGACACCCGAGGTGCGGGCCACCGACGGGATCAGCCTCGACGCGCGCGGCGGCGAGATCTTCGGGCTGCTCGGCCCCAACGGAGCCGGCAAGTCCACCCTCGTCCGCCAGCTCACCGGCCTCATGCGCCCCGACTCCGGAACCGTCGAGCTCCTCGGCCACGACCTCGTCCGCCACCCCGAGCGGGCGTCCCGGCTCCTCGCCTACCTCGGCCAGGAGTCCACCGCCCTCGACGAGCTGACCGTCGCCCTCGCCGCCGAGACCACCGGGCGGCTCCGCGGCCTCACCGCCCACGACGCCCGCGCCGAGCGCGACGCCGTCCTGGACGAGCTGGGCCTCACGGCACTCGCCTCCCGCCCCCTCAAGAAGCTCTCCGGCGGACAGCGGCGGCTCGCCTGCGTCGCCGCCGCGCTCGTCGGCGGCAGGCCCGTCCTCGTCCTCGACGAACCCACCACCGGCATGGATCCCGTCGCCCGGCGGGCCGTCTGGGCCGCCGTCGACCGGCGCCGCGCCGAGCACGGCACCACCGTGCTGCTCGTCACCCACAACGTCATCGAGGCCGAGACCGTGCTCGACCGGGTCGCCGTCCTCGACCACGGCCGGGTCATCGCCTGCGACACCCCCGCAGGGCTCAAGGAACGCGTCGCCGGCGAGGTCCGCGTCGAACTGGTCTGGCGCGACTCCGCCCCGCTCCACCTCCCCGAGGTCGCCGCGCTGCGCGCGCTGGCCCAGGAGACCGGACGGCGCTGGAACCTCCGGCTCGCCCCCGACGCCGCCCGCGCGGCCGTCGCCACCGTCACCGGCGGCGCCGCCTTCGCCGCCCTCGACGACTTCACCCTGGCCACCCCCAGCCTGGAGGACGTGTACCTCGCACTGGGCGGGGCGACCGAGGGGCTGGTGAAGGCGTGACCCGCCGCGATCCCCGCGCCCCGCGCGGCCCCCACGTACCGCACGCCACCGTCAGGAGCTGCCCGCAGTGAGCACCGTCCCCGCGGAGGTCCTGCCGGCCGCCGCGCCGACCCCCCGGTCCCGCGGCGACGAGGACGGCGCCGCGCCCCTCGCCCCGCGCGCCCGGCTGCTGCCCTCCCTGGCCGCCGTCTACCGCGCGCAGCTCTCCCGGGCCCGGGTCGCCCGCATCCCGCTGCTCTTCGTGGCCACCTTCCAGTCCATCGGGATCATGGTCCTGATGCGCGGGGTCGTCGACGGCGGCACCGAGGCACGCGCCGTCGTGGCCGGCTCCACCGTCCTGGTCGTCGCCTTCGTCGCGCTCAACCTGCTCGCCCAGTACTTCGGGCAGCTGCGGGCCGGCGGCGGCCTCGACCACTACGCCACCCTGCCCGTGCCGCCCGCCGCCGTCGTGCTCGGGGCGGCCGGGGCGTACGCCTCCTTCACCGTGCCCGGGACGGTCGTCACCGCCGTCGCCGGCTCCGTGCTGTTCGGCCTTCCGCTCGGCCACCTGTGGGTCCTCGCCGCCGTCGTCCCGCTCTCCGGGGCCGCGCTCGCCGGACTGGGCGCCGCCCTCGGACTGCTCGCGCCCCGGCCGGAGCTGGCCACCCTGCTCGGCCAGCTCGGCATGTCGGCGGCGCTGCTCCTCGGCGTGCTGCCGGCGGAGCGGCTGCCCGGGCCGATCGGCTGGGCGCGGGACCTGCTGCCGTCGACGTACGGCGTGGAGGCCCTGGCCCGCACCTTCGACCCGCACCCGGACTGGGCGGTCGTCGGTCTCGACCTCGCCGTGTGCGCGGTGGTCGGCGTCCTCTCCCTCGCCGTCGCCACCTGGGCGTACCGGCGGGCCGCCGTCCGCTGAGGCGGGCCACAGGGACACCTGGCACGATGGCGGGGTGACCGCACCCCTGACTCCGCCTCACCAGCCGCCCCACGACCCCGACTGGCCCCCGCAGCCTCCGCCGCATCCGGGGCCGGCCGGCGACCCGATCACGGGCGCCGAGGTCGTCCAGGGCGTCGTGGTGACCGCCGTCTCGGCGGTCGCGGGCGCGGTGCTCGGAATCCTGTGGCTGACCCTGGCCCCGCGCGTCCTGCTCATCTCGGACGGCAAGGGGGTCTACCTCCGCGACTCCGAGGGGGAGTCGGCGATCGGCGCGGACGGCACGTTCGTGCTCCTCGCCCTGGCCTTCGGCGCGGTCGCCGCGCTCGTCGTCTTCCTGCTGCGCCGCAAGGGCGGCGTCCCGCTGGTGCTCGGCCTGGCCCTGGGCGGCGTCCTCGGCTCACTCCTCGCGTGGGGCATCGGCACGACGTTCGGCCCGACCGACGACGTCGTCGCGCACGCCAAGGCGGTCGGCCCCGGCATCACCTTCGAGGCGCCGCTCGAACTGGACATGGCCGCCGCCGCGATGCTGGCCTGGCCGCTGGCGGCGATGATCGTGCACCTCGCCCTGACCGCCGCCTTCGGCCCCCGCGACCCGGAACCGGAGCCGTGGGACCAGCCCAAGCCGTACGGACAGGGTCCTGGCGCGAGCTGACGGACCGGGTCCCCGAGAGGACCGCGCCGAGCGTCAGGCGCGGCCGATCGGGGCGACGACCGCCGACGTGAGGGCCGCCAGGTCCGCGGGGGAGAGCTCGACCTCCAGGCCGCGCCGGCCCGCCGAGACGCAGACGGTCGCGTGGTCCGAGGCCGAGGCGTCGAGGACGGTACGCAGACGCTTGCGCTGGCCCAGCGGGGAGATCCCGCCCCGGACGTAGCCCGTCGTGCGCTCCGCCGCCGCCGGGTCCGCCATCGCCGCGCGCTTGCCGCCGACCGCCGAGGCCAGCGCCTTCAGGTCCAGCTGCCCCGCCACCGGGACGACCGCCACGGTGAGCTCGCCGTCGACGTCGGCCACCAGCGTCTTGAAGACCCGGTCGGGGGAGACCCCGAGGGCCTCCGCCGCCTCCTCGCCGTAGGACGGGGAAGCCGGGTCGTGCTCGTACGCGTGCAGGGTGAAGGAGGTGCCGGCCGCCGCCAGCGCCACCGTCGCCGGGGTGCCTCCGCCGTTCTTCTTCTGCTTCTTCGTCACGCGCTCATCCTCGGCTCGGGTCCGTCCCGCTGGGGTCCGGCTCAGTTCGGGTACGTCGGGCCCTGCGTCAGGTCCACCGCGGGCAGCGACGGCAGGTGGCGGAGCACCGCCGTCTCCGCGCGCAGCAGCGTCAGCTCCTCGCGCAGCCGCGTCGCCGTGTCCGGTGCCTGGAGCAGCCGCTGCTTCGACGGGGTGTCGAGCACCGCCGCCGCGGCGACCAGGTACGACACCACCGACGGGTCGTCGGGCAGCTCACTCGTCGTCAGCGAGCGCTCCCGAGCCCCCGCGAGCCGCTTCTGATAGCTCCGGAAGGCCCGCAGCACGCCCTCGGAGAGGGTGCCGGCCTCCTCGCCCCGCTCCTCCGGGATCTCCTCGACCTCGGCGACCAGGAACGGCCCGCTCGCGTCGACGGAGAGCAGCTTCACCCGGGTGGTGCCGGTGGCCATCACCTCGAAGCTGCCGTCACCGCGCTCCCGGATCGACGCCGCGTCGGCGACGCAGCCGACCCGGTGGAAGGACTGGATCGGGTCGGAGCCGAAGCCCGCGGCCGGGCCCTTCTCCGGCAGCGCCGTCTGGTCCGGCATGCCCGGGGCGGTCGGCGCGACCTCACGGCCGTCGCGGATGGCGACGACGGCGAAGCGGCGCGGTTCGGACTCGTCGATCGTGAGCAGCTCGCGCATCATGGCGCGATAACGCTCCTCGAAGACGTTCAGCGGCAGCACGAGGCCAGGGAACAGCACCGCGTTGAGCGGGAAGAGAGGCAGGCGAGCGGTGGTCACAGCGGCCAAGCCTAATGGCCGCCGCGCCCGCCTCGTCCGGCCCGTCCGACTCCGGTCTCCCACAGCGGTGTCCGGCGGGCCACCTCGACCCGGACGCGGTCCCGCGCGGCCAGGAATCCGAGGAGGGGGTCCCCCCTGTCCGGGCGAAGCCGAGAGCCCGGGGAAGGGTCCTCCGGTACGGCCCCCCGCGCGGCCCCCCAGGGGAAGGAGGTCGCGTACGGGCCGATCCGGCCGAACTCGTCCCGGGCCTCGTCCCACCGTGCCCGTTCGACCAGCACGTACGCCAGCAGGTTGCGGACCTCGGCGGGCCACCGCTCGCCCGCGGGGAAGGCCGCCGACAGGGCCAGGGCGCGGTCCACGGCCCGGTCGATCCGCGCGGTCGGCACCGACCGGTCCGCGGCGGGCTCCCCCCGCAGCCGGTCGTAGGCCGCGCGGACCGGCAGCGCCCGCACGAGCGAGCCCTCGGCGGCGTCGTCCGCGGCCTGTTCGGCGAAGTCGAAGGCGGCGCGGTGCGAGCCGTACCACTGCGCGGAGAGGTACTTCAGCGCCGCGACGTGGCAGCCGTAGTGGTGCGGCGCTCGGCGCACGGCCTGCTCCCAGTGCGACTCGAAGACCGCGTCCCCGGCGTGCGCCCCGCGCGCGTGGTCGAGGGCGAGGCGCCACGGCACCGGGTCCCGGGGCGCCCCCTCCGCGACGGCGCCGATCAGCGGGGCGAGTTCGCGCAGCCGCTCGGCCCGCGCCGGCGAATCCCAGGCCCTGCGGACGGCGAGCTGCGCCGTGACGAGGAGGGCGTCGGGGTCGCGGGGCGCGGCGGCGAGCCAGTGCGTCAGCCACTCGTCCCTGCTGTACGCGAAGGTGGCGAGCCGGGTGACGTACCGGTCGCGGTCCTCCCACTCGCCGGAGTCCCGGGTGGTGGCGAGCAGCTTCGCCGCGGGCTCCGGGTCGGCGAGGGCGGCGGCGACGAGGGCGGGGGCGAGCCGCTCGTCCGGGGCGTCGAGCAGCACGTCGTCGTCCGGCACGAATCCCGCGGTGAGCCGCGGCGCGTGCCGGACCGAGCGGACGGCGCCGACCAGGGCGCGGAGCAAGGCCATCGTGCGAAGTATTTTCCCATCGCGCCCCGACCCCGCGCGCCCGCCTGCCCAGCCCTTTCACCCTCATTCCACCGGGCCCACACCCCGGCTCCCACCGGGTCCACCGGGCGCGGCGGCCCGGCCGGGCCCTCCGCCGCCTCTCCTTCGCCCCTTCACCCGGCGCCGCCGCACCCGTCGCCGGCCGGGCCGTCAGCCGCGCCGCAGCAGTCGCGTGGCGCCCGCCGCCACCGTCGTGGCGAGGATCCAGCCGAGGAGGATGAGCACCGCCGCGACCCACTGCCAGAGGCCCTCCAGCCGCCAGTAGCCGTCCTGGCCGAGGTTGATCACCGGGAGCAGGAGGTCGAGGGCGTACAGCGGGCCGTTCCACTCGGGTGCCTCGTCGCCCTTCAGGGCTATCGGGTGGTAGTGCGAGAAGGCGACCGTGCCCGCCGCCCACAGCACCGCCATCCACAGCGCCGCCCGGCCGGGCCGGTAGCCGTACGCCACCGTCCAGTCCTGGAGGTACCCCCACAGCTTCCCGGCCATGGGGAGCGTCTCCCGTCTGCGCCGCTGCTTGGCGAGCAGCACCTGCCGGGCGTCGGCGTCCTCGCCGCTGTTGCGCAGGACCGTCGCGAGCCGTTCGTACGGCTCGGGGGCGTACTCCGGGGTCGCCGCCGCGACCCACTCCAGCCGCCGGGCCAGCGGGAACGGCCCGTACGGCACGAGGTTCTCGTAGGCGAAGCCGCCCATCGCGAGACCGCCGGGACCCGGCCAGCTGGTCGACAGGTCGATCAGCGTGACGACCTTGGCGCCGTTCAGCACGACCCGGCCCTCCTCCGGCCGCTCGCCGTTGAACCGCAGCTCCGGGGTGACGATCCGGCGGAACGACACCTCCTCGCGGCGTGCCCCGCTCAGCACGAACCGGGCGTGGTGCAGGTCCACCGCGTCCCCGAACCGGCCGTCGTCGAGCCGCACTCCGCCGTGGCACTCCACGGGTTTGCGCCGGGTGCCCAGGGCGGGCGTCACCCCGTAGGGCGGGGTGGCCGTGGAGCTGGAGGAGGAGTAGTAGTCCCCGGAGTCGGCGTACACCCACGCCGCGTTCAGATAGAGCGAGCGCTCCACCGTCAGCTGCGGCGCGTTCAGCGCGCGGCGGCCCTGCGCCCCGCGCAACACGCTGCCCCGCAGGCTGAGCGACACCCCGACCTTCGCCCCGCGCAGGCTCAGCTCCCCGTGCGTCTCGATCAGCTCGGCCTGGACGTCCTGCGCCACCACCATCCCGTCCGCCGTGATCGCCCGGCCGCGTCGGTCCGGCCACACCTGGATCTGGTTGATGAGCAGGTCCGTGCCGATCTGGGCGTCCGTCAGCCGGATGCCGTGCCGCACCCGGCAGCGCGGCAGGTGCAGGTCCCCCTCCGTGTGCAGCCGGGCCGCCTCGAGGCGCGGCAGCGCGCACTCGACCATCCGCAGCGTCCCGAAGCGCGCCTCGGGCAGCACCACCTCGCCGTCGAAGCGGCAGCCGTGCAGCTCCACGTACGGCGCTATCGTCCCGCCCGCCAGGTTCAGCACGCCGGTGATCCGCACCCCGCGCAGCTTCAGCGCGGCCACCCGCCCGGACCGGGCCGGCGGCCCGGCGAGCAGCAGCAGCGCCACCACGTCGGCGCGGACGCTCCGTTCCTCGCCCCACTCCCACTCCCGCTCCCTGAACGGGTCGTCCCGCTCCGCGATCCCCTCCGTGAGATCGCACGTCCTGCCGATGCGGAACGCCCGCCACACGGCCCGCTCCGGACCCGTGAGGCCCTCCGGCATCCCGTCCTCGTGCGGCTCGGTCAATGCCGCCCCCTCGCTTTCCACGATCCGCTCCCACGACTCCACCGATTTCTCACACCGGGATTCGTGGATTCGTACAGCCGTTCTTCCCGCTGTGTGACGGGCTGAACGCTAACGGTCAGGTGTGGCGACAAGACGCCACTGTGGCGTGTATCAGTCAGTGATTGGCATGTATCAGCTGTTGATACGGGCCACCGGCGTGGATGGGCCGTCTGCGAGAATTGACCCGTGATCTCTCGAATCGATCTGCGCGGCGAGACCCTGCCCGAGGGTTCCGCCCTGCGCGACCTGCTGCCCCGTGCCGAGTTCGACGTGGAAGCCGCCCTGGAGAAGGTGCGGCCGATCTGCGAGGACGTCCGGCATCACGGCGCGGCCGCGGTGATCGACTACGGGGAGAAATTCGACGGCGTCCGCGTCCCGAGCCTGCGCGTCCCCGCCGAGGCGGTCACCCGCGCCCTCGACGAGCTCGACCCGGCCGTCCGCGCCGCCCTCGAGGAGTCCATCCGGCGCGCCCGGCTGGTCCACCGCGAGCAGCGCCGCACCACCCACACCACCCAGGTCGTCCCGGGCGGCACGGTCACCGAGAAGTGGATCCCGGTGGAGCGCGTCGGCCTGTACGTGCCGGGCGGCCGCTCCGTCTACCCGTCCTCCGTCGTGATGAACGTCGTCCCGGCCCAGGAGGCCGGAGTCGAAGGCGTCGCCATCGCCTCGCCCCCGCAGAAGGAGTTCGGCGGCCTGCCGCACCCCACGATCCTGGCCGCCTGCGCCCTGCTCGGCGTCGACGAGGTCTACGCCGCCGGCGGCGCCCAGGCCATCGCCATGTTCGCCTACGGCACCGGGTCCACCGCCCACGAGCCCGGCTGCGCCCCCGTCAACCTGGTCACCGGTCCCGGCAACATCTACGTGGCCGCCGCCAAGCGCCTCCTCAAGGGCCGCATCGGCATCGACGCCGAGGCCGGCCCGACGGAGATCGCGATCCTCGCGGACTCCACCGCCGACCCCGTCCACGTCGCCGCCGACCTCATCAGCCAGGCCGAGCACGACCCGATGGCCGCCTCCGTCCTCGTCACCGACTCCGACGAACTGGCCGCCGCCACCGAGGCCGAGCTGAAGACCCAGGTCGCCGCCTCCAAGCACGTCGACGACCGGATCGTCCCGGCGCTCGCCGGCCGCCAGTCCGCGATCGTCCTCGTCCGCGACCTCGCCGACGGCCTCAAGGTCGTCGACGCGTACGGCGCCGAGCACCTGGAGATCCAGACCGCCGACGCCGCCGCCGTCGCCGACCGGGTCCGCAACGCGGGCGCGATCTTCGTCGGCCCCTGGGCGCCGGTCTCGCTCGGCGACTACTGCGCCGGCTCCAACCACGTCCTGCCCACCGGCGGCTGCGCCTGCCACTCCTCGGGCCTCTCCGTGCAGTCCTTCCTGCGCGGCGTGCACATCGTGGACTACACGCGCGACGCGCTCGCCGACGTCGCCCACCACGTGGTGACCCTCGCCGAGGCCGAGGACCTCCCGGCGCACGGCGCCGCGATCAAGGCCAGGTTCGGATGGAAGGTGCCGGAGACCAAGTGACCGGAATCGACGATCTCCCCGTCCGGGACGAGCTGCGCGGCAAGTCGCCGTACGGCGCGCCCCAGCTCGACGTCCCCGTCCAGCTGAACACCAACGAGAACCCCTACCCGCTGCCCGAGCCCCTGGTGGCCCGGATCGCGGAGCGGGTCGCCGAGGCCGCCCGCGGCCTCAACCGCTACCCCGACCGGGACGCGGTCGAACTGCGCACCGAGCTCGCCCGCTACCTCACCCGGACCGGGAAGCACCCGGTCGCCGTGGAGAACGTGTGGGCCGCCAACGGCTCCAACGAGGTCCTCCAGCAGCTGCTGCAGACCTTCGGCGGCCCCGGCCGCACCGCCATCGGCTTCGAGCCCTCCTACTCCATGCACGCCCTGATCGCCCGCGGCACCGGCACCGGCTGGATCTCCGGCCCGCGCAACGACGACTTCACCATCGACCTGGCGGCGGCCGAGAAGGCGATCGCCGAGCACCGGCCCGACGTCGTCTTCATCACCTCGCCCAACAACCCCACCGGCACCGCGGTCGACGCCGCCACCGTCCTCGCCCTGTACGAGGCGGCCCAGGCGGCCAAGCCCTCGATGGTCGTCGTGGACGAGGCGTACGTGGAGTTCAGCCACCGGGAGTCGCTGCTGCCGCTCCTGGAGGGCCGCCCGCACCTGGTGGTCTCCCGGACCATGTCCAAGGCCTTCGGCGCCGCCGGACTGCGCCTCGGCTACCTCGCCGCCCACCCGGCCGTGGTCGACGCGGTCCAGCTGGTCCGCCTCCCGTACCACCTGTCGGCCGTCACGCAGGCCACCGCGCTCGCCGCCCTGGAGCACACCGACACCCTCCTCGGGTACGTCGAGCAGCTCAAGGCCGAGCGCGACCGACTCGTCACCGAGCTGCGGGCGATCGGCTACGAGGTCACCGAGTCCGACGCCAACTTCGTGCAGTTCGGGAAGTTCCCCGACACGCACGGGGCCTGGCGGCGGATCCTCGACCGGGGCGTCCTGGTCCGGGACAACGGCGTACCGGGATGGCTGCGGGTCACCGCCGGCACCCCCGAAGAGAACGACGCGTTCCTCGACGCGGTCCGTGAACTGATGAAGGAGCAGGAACGATGAGCCGCGTAGGCCGCGTTGAGCGCACCACCAAGGAGACCTCCGTCGTCGTCGAGATCGACCTCGACGGCACCGGAAAGGTCGACGTGTCGACCGGGGTCGGCTTCTACGACCACATGCTCGACCAGCTCGGCCGGCACGGTCTGTTCGACCTGACCGTCAAGACCGACGGCGACCTGCACATCGACTCGCACCACACCATCGAGGACACCGCGCTCGCCCTCGGCGCCGCCTTCAAGCAGGCCCTCGGCGACAAGGTCGGCATCTACCGGTTCGGCAACTGCACCGTCCCGCTGGACGAGTCGCTCGCCCAGGTGACCGTCGACCTCTCCGGCCGCCCGTACCTCGTGCACACCGAGCCCGAGAACATGGCGCCGATGATCGGCTCGTACGACACGACGATGACCCGGCACATCTTCGAGTCCTTCGTCGCCCAGGCGCAGATCGCGCTGCACATCCACGTCCCGTACGGGCGCAACGCCCACCACATCGTGGAGTGCCAGTTCAAGGCCCTGGCCCGCGCGCTCCGCTACGCCGCCGAGCGCGACCCGCGCGCGGCCGGAATCCTCCCCTCCACGAAGGGCGCGCTCTAGTCGTGAACGGCCTCTCCACCATCCTGATCGTCGTCGGGCTCTTCCTGCTCGGCGGCATCTACTCCTTCGTCAAGCAGCAGATGCCCAAGGGCGTGATCGTGCTGGTCGCCCTCGGCGCCGCGATGTGCCTCGGCGCCGGCGTGCTGCGGCTGGACGTGTGGGCATGAGCGCGGCCTCCCCGAAGAAGGTCGTCGTCTTCGACTACGGCTTCGGCAACGTCCGCTCGGCCGAGCGCGCGCTCGCCCGGGTCGGCGCGGACGTCGAGATCACCCGCGACTACGACAGGGCGATGAACGCCGACGGACTCCTCGTCCCCGGCGTCGGTGCCTTCTCCGCCTGCATGAAGGGCCTCAGGGAGGCCCGCGGCGACTGGATCGTCGGCCGCCGCCTCGCCGGCGGCCGCCCCGTCATGGGCATCTGCGTCGGCATGCAGATCCTCTTCGCCCAGGGCATCGAGCACGGCGTGGAGAGCGAGGGCCTCGACGAGTGGCCGGGTACGGTCGAGCCGTTGAACGCCCCCGTCGTCCCCCACATGGGCTGGAACACGGTCGACGCGCCCGCCGACAGCCAGCTGTTCGCCGGCCTCGACGCCGACGCCCGGTTCTACTTCGTGCACTCCTACGCGGTGCGCGAGTGGACCCTGGAGGTCGGCAACAAGAACATCCGCGCTCCCAAGGTCACCTGGGCGACGCACGGCGAGCCGTTCGTCGCGGCGGTCGAGAACGGCGCCCTCTGGGCGACCCAGTTCCACCCCGAGAAGTCCGGCGACGCCGGAGCCCAGCTCCTCACCAACTGGATCGGAACCCTGTGACTGTGTCGTCCGACAGCGTGCTCGAACTCCTCCCCGCCGTCGACGTCCGCGACGGCCAGGCCGTCCGGCTCGTCCACGGCGAGTCCGGCAGCGAGACCTCCTACGGCTCCCCCCTGGAGGCCGCCCTGGCCTGGCAGCGGGCCGGCGCCGAGTGGCTCCACCTGGTCGACCTGGACGCCGCCTTCGGCACCGGCGACAACCGCGACCTGGTCCGCCAGGTCACCGAGGCCATGGACATCAAGGTCGAGCTGTCCGGCGGCATCCGCGACGACGCCTCGCTCGCCGCGGCCCTCGCCACCGGCTGCACCCGCGTCAACCTCGGCACCGCCGCCCTGGAGACCCCCGAGTGGGTCGCCAAGGTCATCGCCGAGTTCGGCGACAAGATCGCCGTCGGCCTCGACGTGCGCGGCACCACTCTGCGCGGCCGCGGCTGGACCCGTGACGGCGGCGACCTGTACGAGACGCTGGCCCGCCTCGACTCCGAGGGCTGCGCGCGGTACGTCGTCACCGACATCGCCAAGGACGGCACGCTGCAGGGCCCCAACCTGGAGCTCCTGAAGAACGTCTGCGCGGCCACCGACAAGCCCGTCGTCGCCTCCGGCGGCGTCTCCTCGCTGGACGACCTGCGGGCCCTGTCCGGCCTCGTCCCGCTCGGTGTCGAGGGCGCGATCATCGGCAAGGCGCTGTACGCCAAGGCCTTCACCCTCGAAGAGGCGATCGCGGCGGTGGCTGCCGTATGACCGACTCCGTGCGCAAGGTCGTCACCGGCGTGCCCTGGGAGGAGCAGTTCGGCTACTCCCGCGCGGTGGAACTGCCGGGCGGCCTGGTCCTGGTCTCCGGCTGCACGTCGGTGGTCGACGGCCAGATCGCCGACGGCGGGCCGTACGACCAGGCGATCAACTCCTTCGACGTGGCCCTCGGGGCGCTGAAGCAGCTGGGTCTGGGTGCCGAGCACGTCGTCAGGACCCGGATGTACCTCACCCACGCACGGGACGTGGAGGAGGTCGGCCGGGCCCACAAGGAGCTGTTCGACGCCGTCCGCCCCGCCGCCTCCATGATCATCGTCTCCGGCTTCGTCGACCCGCGCCTGGTCGTCGAGGTCGAGGTCGAGGCGTTCCGCCCCGGGGGACAGGGAGGCGGTGCCGCATGACACTCGCCGTACGCGTGATCCCCTGCCTGGACGTGGACAACGGACGGGTCGTCAAGGGAGTCAACTTCCAGAACCTCAGGGACGCCGGCGACCCCGTCGAGATGGCCAAGCTGTACGACGCCGAGGGCGCCGACGAGCTGACCTTCCTGGACATCACCGCCTCCTCCGGAAACCGGGAGACCACCTACGACGTGGTGCGCCGCACCGCCGAGCAGGTCTTCATCCCGCTCACGGTCGGCGGCGGCGTCCGGTCCGCCGAGGACGTCGACAAGCTGCTGCGGGCCGGCGCCGACAAGGTGGGCGTCAACACGGCCGCCATCGCGCGCCCCGAGCTGATCCAGGAGATCGCGGAGCGCTTCGGCCGCCAGGTGCTCGTCCTGTCCGTGGACGCGCGCCGCACCGAGTCCGGCTCCTTCGAGGTCACCACGCACGGCGGCCGCCGGGGCACCGGCATCGACGCCGTCGAGTGGGCGCACCGCGCCGCCGAGCTCGGCGCGGGCGAGATCCTGCTCAACTCGATGGACGCGGACGGCACGAAGGACGGCTACGACACCGAGATGATCGCGGCCGTGCGCAAGCACGTCACGGTGCCGGTGATCGCGTCCGGCGGTGCCGGCAAGCTCTCCGACTTCGCGCCGGCCGTGGCGGCGGGCGCGGACGCGGTGCTCGCGGCCTCCGTCTTCCACTTCGGCGACCTGCGGATCCCGCAGGTCAAGGAAGCGCTGAGGGAGGCGGGCCACCCAGTCCGCTGACCGGAGGTCCCGCTTCCGGGAAGGGCCCCCGCGGGGGCCCTCTCTCTTCCCCGAACGTGCAGGATTTTTTGTGCAAATTATGTTGCGCAAGTTTTCCTTTGTATCTACGGTCGTGGACATGACCTCGCAGGAGAACCGCCGCATCGACGACCTCGGCACCCTGAAGGCCATCGCGCACCCCCTGCGCATGCGCCTCTACCGGGCCCTGTTCGTGGCCCGCACCGCCACCGCCTCCCAGCTCGCCGAGCAGGTCGACGAGGCCGTCTCGCTCGTCAGCTACCACCTGCGCAAGCTCGCCGAGCACGGCCTCATCGAGGAGGCCGAGGCGCAGTCCGCCGACGGCCGCGAGCGCTGGTGGCAGCCGAGCTCGTACGGGGTGAGCATCCGCGACGAGGACGTCCGCGACAGCCCGGAACTGCTCGCCGCGAGCGACGCCGTCGGCCGGACCCTCGACGAACAGCGCACCGAGCTCCACCGCCGCTTCATGAACGAGCGGCTCACCTGGTCCGACGCATGGCGCTCGGCCGCGATCAGCTCCGAATGGCTGCCGCGCCTCACCGCCGGCGAGCTCGCCGCCCTGGGCGCGGAACTCGACGCGCTCCTCGAGAAGTACGACCAGCGGGCGCGCGCCGCCGAGGCCGCCGGCGACACCGAGGGCCGCGAGAACGTCGCCGTCCACCTCCACGGCTTCCCCTACCGAGGCTGAGGGGCGACGACCATGACCACGACCGCGACCGCCCCTGCCGCCGCAGGCCGCCCCGCCCACCGCAGCCCCCAGGTCCTGCGCTGGCTCGGCGCCTACACGGCCTCCACCCTCGGCGACAGCGTCTACTACCTCGCCCTCTCCTGGACGGCCGTCAGCAGCGGCACCCCCGCCCAGGCCGGGCTCGTCATGGCCGTCTCCGCCGTGCCCCGCGCACTGCTCCTGCTCGTCGGGGGAGCGATCGCCGACCGCCTCGGCCCCCGCCGGGTCGTCATCGCCTCCGACGCCGTCCGCGCCCTGGTCGTCCTCGGCCTCGCCGCGACGCTGTTCCTCACCAGGCCCGGCCTCGGGGCGCTCGCCGCCGTCGCCCTCGTCTTCGGCGTCGTCGACGCCCTCTTCCTGCCCGCCGTCGGAGCCCTGCCGCCCCGCATCGCCGACCACGACCAGCTCGCCCGCGTCCAGGGCATGCGCGGCCTCGCCCACCGGCTCGGCGCCGTCCTCGGCGCCCCGCTCGGCGGGCTCGCCGTCGCCCTCGGCGGCGCCGCCACCGCCTTCGGCATCGCAGGGATCCTCTTCGCCCTGTCCCTGCCCCTGCTCGGCGCGCTCGAGCTCCGCCCGCTGCCGCACGAGGAGCGGGCGCCCGGCAGCACCGCCCTGAGCGACCTCGCCGCCGGTCTGCGCCACCTTCGCGGCCACCGGACGCTCGGCCCGCTGATGATCGTCGTCCTCCTCGCCGACCTCGGCTTCGCCGGCCCCCTCAACGTCGGCCTCGCGGTCCTGTCCGACCAGCGCGGCTGGGGCGCCGCCGGCATCGGCTGGGTCCTCGCCGGCTTCGGCACCGGCGCCGGCAGCGCCTCCCTGCTGCTGACCGTCAAGGGCCGCGTCCCCCGCGCCGGCGCCGTCATGGGCTGGACCATGGTGCTCGGAGCCGTATCGATCGGCGCCCTCGCCCACGTACCCGGGTTGGCCCTCGCCGGCCTCGTCGCGGTCTCCATCGGCCTGCTCGCCGGACTCTCCGGAGCCCTCTGCAACGCCCTCGTCCAGACCGAGTGCGACCCCGCCTACCTCGGCCGGGTGAGCGCCGTCTCCAGCCTCGGCAGCCTCGGCATCGCCCCGCTGAGCTTCCCGGTCACCGGCGCGGCCGTCGGCCTCTGGGGCCCCGGCCCGGTCTTCGTCGTCAGCGCGGCGGTCTGCACCCTGTCCGGCGCGTACGCCCTTCTGGTCCCTGCCCTCCGCCGCGCGGAACTGCCGAAGTAGCCCCGAACCGCCGAAGCGGCCCGCTCCGCCGAGTAGCCCCGAACCGCCGAAGCGGCCCCGAGTGGCCGAGTGGCCCCGCGTGGCCGGGTGGCCCCGCTCCGCCGCAGCGGCCCGCTCAGATCCCCAACTGCTTCGTCTCCCGCAGCCGCTCGATCGCCTCCGGCTCCCCGTCCAGGGCCACCTTCGCCGAGTCCTGGCGCCCGTACAGGTACATCACGAGCTCGCCCGGCTCCCCGGAGGCCGTCACCACCGGGGTGCCGCGGTGGGCCACCACCGTCTGCCCGTCCGGACGGCGCAGGACCAGGCCGACGGGGGCCTTGCGACCCAGCAGGCGGGCCATCCGCTCCAGACGGGACCAGAGGGCGTCGGCGAAGACGGGATCCAGCTCGCGCGCCGACCACTCGGGCTGGGCCCGCCGCACGTCCTCCGCGTGGACGTAGAACTCGACGACGTTCGCCCCCTCGTCCACCTGCTTGATGGTGAACGGGGAGAACCGCGGCGGCCCCGTACGGATGAGCCGGATCAGCTCCTCGTACGGCTTGTCCGCGAACTCGGCCTGCACCCGGTCCTGCCGCTCCCGCAGCGCCGGTACCAGGGAACCGGCCGCCGCGTCCGGCCGCCGCTCGCGCACCACCACGTGGGCCGCGAGGTCCCGGGTCCGCCAGCCCTCGCAGAGCGTCGGGGCGTCCGGGCCCGCCGCCTCCAACAGATCGGCGAGCAGAAGCCGTTCACGTTTCGCATGGGTCGACATGCTCGCCAGCGTACGACCGGGACGCCCGGTCCGCCCAGTGGACGCCCGGCCGGACACCGCCCCGGACCACGGCACAATGACGCCATGAGCAGCAATCTCGACCCGGCCGTCTCCGCCCGGCTCAAGCGCAGCCCCGACGGGCTCGTCCCCGCCATCGCCCAGCAGTACGACACCGGCGAGGTGCTGATGCTCGGCTGGATGGACGACGAGGCCCTGCACCGCACCCTCACCACCGGCCGCGCCACCTACTGGTCCCGCAGCCGCCAGGAGTACTGGGTCAAGGGCGACACCTCCGGCCACGTCCAGCACGTCAAGGCCGTCGCCCTCGACTGCGACGCCGACACCGTCCTCGTCAAGGTCGACCAGATCGGGGCCGCCTGCCACACCGGCACCCGGACCTGCTTCGACACCGACGTGCTCCCCGTATCCCAGTAAGGTCTGGCGCCATGGATCTCGAGACGTTCCGCAAGCTGGCGGCCGACCGCCGCGTCATCCCCGTCAGCCGCAGGCTCCTCGCGGACGGCGACACCCCGGTCGGGCTCTACCGCAAGCTCGCCGCCGAACGGCCCGGCACCTTCCTCCTCGAATCCGCGGAGAACGGCCGCTCCTGGTCCCGCTACTCCTTCATCGGAGTCCGCAGCGACGCCACCCTGACCGTCCGGGACGGCGAGGCCCACTGGCTCGGCACCCCGCCCGTCGGCGTCCCCACGGACGGCGACCCCCTCGACGCCCTGCGCGCCACCGTCGAAGCCCTCCACACCCCCCGGGACCTCTCCGCCGGGATGCCCCCCTTCACCGGCGGCATGGTCGGCTACCTCGGCTACGACATCGTCCGCCGCCTGGAGCGGATCGGCGAGCACGGCCGCGACGACCTGGAGCTCCCCGAGCTCACCATGCTCCTCACCAGCGACCTCGCCGTCCTCGACCACTGGGACGGCTCGGTCCTGCTGATCGCCAACGCGATCAACCACAACGACCTGGAGACCGGCGTCGACGAGGCGTACGCGCACGCCGTCGCCCGCCTCGACGCCATGCAGGACGACCTCGCCCGCCCGGTCGCCACCGCGCCCACCGCCCTTCCGGCCTCCGAGCTCCCCCGGTTCTCCGCGCTCTGGGGCGGCCCGGCGTACCAGGCCGCCGTCGAGGACATCAAGGAGCGCATCCGCGCAGGCGAGGCCTTCCAGGTCGTGCCCTCGCAGCGCTTCGAGACCCCCTGCGCGGCCTCCGCGCTCGACGTCTACCGGGTCCTGCGGGCCACCAACCCCTCCCCGTACATGTACCTCTTCCGCTTCGAGAACGGCTTCGACGTCGTCGGATCCAGCCCCGAGGCCCTCGTCAAGGTCGAGGACGGGCAGGCGATGGTCCACCCCATCGCCGGCACCCGGCACCGCGGCGCCACCCCGCAGGAGGACCACGACCTCGCCGAGGAACTGCTCGCCGACCCCAAGGAACGCGCCGAGCACCTGATGCTCGTCGACCTCGGCCGCAACGACCTCGGCCGGGTCTGCGCGCCCGGCTCGGTGGAGGTCGTCGACTTCATGTCGATCGAGCGGTACTCGCACGTCATGCACATCGTCTCCACCGTGACCGGCCGGGTCGCCGAGGGGCGGACCGCCTTCGACGTCCTCACCGCCTGCTTCCCCGCCGGCACGCTCTCCGGAGCCCCCAAGCCCCGCGCGATGCAGATCATCGAGGAGCTCGAACCCTCCCGGCGCGGCCTGTACGGCGGCTGTGTCGGTTATCTCGATTTCGCCGGCGACGCCGACACCGCCATCGCCATCCGCACCGCCCTGCTCCGCGACGGCACCGCGTACGTGCAGGCCGGAGCGGGTGTCGTCGCCGACTCCGACCCCGTCGCCGAGGACAACGAGTGCCGCAACAAGGCCGCGGCCGTCCTCCGCGCCGTCCACACCGCCAACCGGATGAACGACAACTGAGGACGTAGGGGATAGTGGGGTACGTGAGTGCCGTACCCGTACCCCAGCCCCGGGCCGCCCGCGCGGCCGTCCCCACCGGCGGCCGCCGCAGCCTGGCCGCGGCCCTCCTCCTCGGCGCGCTCGGCGCCACCGTCGTCCTGATCTCCGCCGGCCAGATCTGGGCCGAGGGCACCGCGTCCGTCGGCGGCGGCAGCGTCCCCGTAGAGGCCGACGGCGGCGCCGTCACCGGCGTGCCGACCGCGCTCGCGATCGTCGGCCTCGCCGCCCTCTTCGCGGTCTTCGCCGTCCGCCGCACCGGCCGCACCCTCGTCGCCGCGCTCCTCGCGCTCAGCGGCGCCGGTGCCGCGCTCGCCGCGGTCCTCGGCGCCTCCGACAGCGCCGCCCTCGACGCCGAGGCCGCCCGCATCAGCGGCGACACCGCCGCCGCAGTGGCCGGCCTCACCCACACCGTCTGGCCGTACGTGACCGCCGCCGGCGCCGCCCTCATCCTGCTCGCCGGCCTCTTCGCCCTGCGCTTCGGCAAGAGCTGGCCGGCCATGGGCGGCCGCTACGAGCGCTCCGCAACCCCGCGCGGCGGCCGCACGGCACCCGCCACCGACCCCGACCGGCCCGAGGACCTGTGGAAGGCCCTCGACCGCGGCGAGGACCCCACGCACGGCGGCTGACAGGAGGACCGACCGCGACGCGTGATCGTCCCGGCACCCCCGATTCATCCTCGCGTGCCCACGTGCGGGACAATGAGCGCCGAGTGTCCGCGCACGCGAGACCTCACCATCGAGCAACTGCAACGAGGAGCAACTCATGGCGGGCAGCGCCCACGGACACACCCCGGCCGCCTGGACCGGTGTCATCATCTCCTTCATCGGCTTCTGCATCGCCGGCGTCTTCATGGTGGCCGCCAACCTGCCCGGTTTCTGGGCCGGCGTGGGTGTCATCCTCCTCGGCGGCATCGTCGGCGGCGCGATGAAGCTGGCCGGCCTCGGCATGCCGAAGGAGTCGGCGGCCGTCGCCGCCGCCCGCGAAGCGGCCACCGAGACCGCGCGGGCCCGTTCCTGACGCGACACGACGCACCCGAGGGCGCAGTCCGGCCGTGCCGGGCTGCGCCCTCGCGCGTCACGGGCGAGAATCACCGGGTGGACACGCACCCGACGGCCGGCGCCGCGACCGACGCTCCCCCCACCCGACCGGGTGAACCCACCCCACCGGGGGGCCCCGCAGCGGCGGGACCCGGGAGCGGGTGGCCCGGGAACGGGTGGTCCGCAGGTCCGGGTGATGCCGGGCCGGCGTCGTCCAGGCCGCTCGCGCGAAGGCTGCTCGCCCCGGTCGGGACGCTCGCGGGGGTCGCCGCCGCGTTCGCGTACGTCGGAGCCGTCGACCCCAACGAACCCGGGCACTACCCCGTCTGCCCGCTGCTCCGCTTCACCGGCCTGTACTGCCCCGGGTGCGGCGGACTCCGCAGCGCCCACGCCTTCGTCACCGGCGACCTGCCGGCCGCCCTCGGCGCCAACGCCCTGGCCGTCGTCGGCTACGGACTCTTCGCCGTCGTCATGGCCCTCTGGCTGATTCGTGCCGTCCGCGGGGTGCCGATGCGCCTCGCGATCGCCCCGGTCCGGTGGTGGGGGATCGGAGCCGTCCTCGCCCTCTTCACCCTGGTCCGGAACCTTCCCTTCGGCTCCGCGCTGGCCCCCTGAGCCCCGCCACAGGGCGCTCGGGGACCCCGACGGGAGTCCCAGCAGATGGGACGCCGCTCCGGCCGATGCGATTCCGGAGCCGTCCTGCGGATAGGATCGAAGTGGCTGAACCTGTTTCATCATCACCGTCCCGGAAGGGGGCCCCTCGCGTGAGTGTGCTCGACGAGATCATCGAAGGCGTACGCGCCGACCTCGCAGAGCGACAGGCGCGGGTCACCCTCGACGAGCTCAAGGAGCGCGCCGCCAAGGCGCCGCAGGCCAAGGACGGCGTCGCCGCACTGCGCGGGGACGGCGTCAAGGTGATCTGCGAGGTCAAGCGCTCCAGCCCGTCCAAGGGCGCACTCGCCGCGATCGCCGATCCGGCCGGACTCGCCGCGGACTACGAGGCGGGCGGCGCCGCCGTCATCTCCGTCCTCACCGAGCAGCGCCGCTTCGGCGGCTCGCTCGCCGACCTGGAGGCCGTCCGGGCCCGGGTCGACATCCCGGTCCTACGCAAGGACTTCATCGTCACCGCCTACCAGCTCTGGGAGGCCCGGGCGTACGGAGCGGATCTCGCGCTCCTCATCGTCGCCGCCCTGGAGCAGGAGGCACTCGTCTCCCTCATCGAGCGTGCCGAGTCCATCGGGCTGACCCCGCTGGTCGAGGTCCACGACGAGGACGAGGTCGAGCGCGCCGTCGACGCGGGCGCCCGGATCATCGGCGTCAACGCGCGAAACCTCAAGACCCTCAAGGTCGACCGCTCCACCTTCGAGCGCGTCGCCCCCGAGATCCCGGCGCACATCGTCAAGGTCGCCGAGTCCGGCGTCCGGGGCCCGCACGACCTCATCGCGTACGCCAACGCCGGCGCCGACGCGGTCCTGGTCGGCGAGTCCCTCGTCACCGGACGCGACCCGAAGGCCGCCGTCGCGGACCTGGTCGCCGCCGGCGCCCACCCGGCCCTGCGCCACGGCCGGAGCTGACCCCGCCATGACCCCCGTCCGCGCCACGCCGACCGCCCAGGGCCCCGCCCCGGGCGGCCCGGTCGTGCCCGCGGACGCCTCGGGCCGTCGCGGCCGGCTCCGTACCGCCGCGGCCCCCGTCTCCAAGCACGCCCCGCTGGCCAGGGGCTGCCGCCCGCGCGGCTGCCGCGCGCCCGCCCGCCGAGTCCACGGCCGCCGGGTCCGCTACGTCATCGGCTCCGAGCCGGGCCAGGTCAACGGCATGCGATGGCGCCCGCGCCTCGCGCGCACCTCTCTCCCCTCCGCCTAGCCACCCGTGGGCCCTCGCCCACGCCCTTGTGAGCCCGCGCCCCACCGTCGTGTGGGCCTTCGCCCGCTGCCGTGTGGGTGATCGTCCCGCTGGGCGGGACGGGTGGGCACACGGGACGGCGCCCTCGGCGGCGCCTCCGCCCCTCGTGCCCGGGCCCGCACCTTTGCGGCGTCGCACACCGGGCGCGGGTACAGGCCCGGAAGCCTGGGCCCGGCAAGGGGCGCCGCCCCGCTGTGCCCACCCGTTCCGCCCCAGCGGAACGACCGCCCACCACGGGCGGGGCACAAGGGCGGGCACCGCCCCGGCGGACCGCTCACCACGGGCGGGGCACAGCCCGGAGCGGCGGGCACGAGGGTGGGCACCGCCCCCGGCGGAACCGTCGCCGAGAACGTGGCGGGGCCGTACGCGAGGGGCTCGCGCGCATAACGTGACCACCGACCACACGTATCCCGGGGCGCCCGCCCCGCGAGGAGCATCCGCATGTCGAGCGAGTTCTTCATTCCGGACCTGGAGGGCCAGGTCCCCACCGTCGAGGGCTACTTCGGCGACTACGGCGGCAAGTTCATCCCGGAGGCCCTGGTCGCCGCCGTGGACGAGGTCGCCGTCGAGTACGACAAGGCGAAGGCGGACCCCGAGTTCGCGCGCGAGCTCAACGACCTGATGGTCAACTACACGGGCCGCCCGAGCGCCCTCACCGAGGTGCCCCGGTTCGCCGAGCACGCGGGCGGCGCCCGGATCTTCCTCAAGCGCGAGGACCTGAACCACACCGGCTCGCACAAGATCAACAACGTGCTCGGCCAGGCGCTGCTGACCAGGCGCATGGGCAAGACGCGGGTCATCGCCGAGACCGGCGCCGGACAGCACGGCGTGGCCACGGCCACCGCCTGCGCCCTGTTCGGCCTCGACTGCACCATCTACATGGGCGAGGTCGACACCCAGCGCCAGGCCCTGAACGTGGCCCGGATGCGCATGCTCGGCGCCGAGGTCATCGCGGTGAAGTCCGGCAGCCGCACCCTCAAGGACGCCATCAACGAGGCGTTCCGCGACTGGGTCGCGAACGTCGACAGGACGCACTACCTGTTCGGCACCGTGGCCGGCCCGCACCCCTTCCCCGCCATGGTCCGAGACTTCCACCGGGTCATCGGCGTCGAGGCCCGCCGCCAGATCCTGGAGCGCGCCGGACGCCTGCCCGACGCGGCGATCGCCTGCGTCGGCGGCGGCTCCAACGCCATCGGCCTCTTCCACGCCTTCGTACCGGACGCCGGCGTGCGCCTGATCGGCTGCGAACCGGCCGGCCACGGCGTCGAGACCGGCGAGCACGCGGCCACCCTCACCGCCGGCGAGCCCGGCATCCTGCACGGCTCGCGCTCGTACGTCCTCCAGGACGAGGAGGGCCAGATCACCGAGCCGTACTCGATCTCGGCCGGACTCGACTACCCCGGCATCGGCCCCGAGCACGCCTACCTCAAGGACAGCGGGCGCGGCGAGTACCGGGCCGTCACCGACGACGCCGCCATGCAGGCGCTGCGGCTGCTCTCCCGTACCGAGGGCATCATCCCGGCGATCGAGTCGGCGCACGCCCTCGCCGGGGCCCTGGAGGTGGGCAAGGAGCTCGGCAAGGACGCGCTGCTCGTCGTGAACCTCTCGGGGCGCGGCGACAAGGACATGGACACGGCCGCCCGCTACTTCGGGCTGTACGACGGGGAGGGCTCCAAGTGACGACCGGGAACATCCAGCTGCTGAGCGACACCCTCGCCAAGGCGAAGGCCGACAACCGGGCCGCGCTCATCGCGTACCTGCCGGCCGGCTTCCCGACCGTCGACGGCGGCATCGCGGCGATCAAGGCGGCCTTCGACGGCGGCGCCGACGTGGTCGAGGTGGGCCTCCCGCACAGCGACCCGGTCCTCGACGGGCCGGTCATCCAGACCGCCGACGACATCGCCCTGCGCGGCGGCGTCAAGATCGCCGACGTCATGCGGACGGTCCGCGAGGCCCACGAGGCCACCGGGAAGCCGGTCCTCGTCATGACCTACTGGAACCCGATCGACCGGTACGGCATCGAGCGCTTCACCGAGGAGCTCGCCGCGGCCGGCGGCGCGGGCTGCATCCTGCCCGACCTGCCGGTCCAGGAGTCCGCGGTCTGGCGCGAGCACGCCGACAAGCGCGGTCTCGCCACCGTGTTCGTCGTCGCGCCCAGCAGCAAGGACGAGCGCCTCGCCACCATCACGTCGGTCGGCTCCGGCTTCGTCTACGCCGCCTCGCTGATGGGCGTCACCGGCACCCGCGAGTCGGTCGGCGAGCAGGCCGCGGACCTGGTCCGCCGTACCAGGGCCACCGCCGAACTGCCGGTCTGCGTCGGGCTCGGCGTCTCCAACGCCACCCAGGCCAAGGAGGTCGCCGGCTTCGCCGACGGCGTCATCGTCGGCTCCGCCTTCGTGCAGCGCATCCTCGACGCGGACGGCGACGAGGCCGCCGGACTCGCCGCCGTAAGGGAACTGGCGGGCGAACTCGCCGAGGGTGTCCGCCGCGTTTCGTAACCCGTATGGGTGGATCTGAGACCGGGGAGGCACGTACGTGCCTCCCCGGTTCGTTCCTGAGGCGTGAGCGAGAAGAACCGTGGTGACGGTAACCGGAGCGCGCGGGAGCGCCTCCAGCAGCAGCGCGAGCGCGACAAGGCCCGCGAGAAGCAGCGGCGCGTCCTGATCGTGTCGGCGGCGGTGGTCGGAGTGCTCGGCCTCGCCGCGGTCGTCGGGGTGATCGCCGCCAGCGGCGACAAGGACGGCGGATCCGACAAGGCGGGCCCGGTGGTCGCGCCGACCGGATCGATCGAGGGCGACAAGCCCGCGATCCCCACGGGCCGGACGGACGCCCCCTCGACGCTCGCGATCTGGGAGGACTTCCGCTGCCCCGCGTGCGCCCAGTTCGAGAACGTCATGCGGGGCGCCATCCACGAGCTGGAGGCCTCCGGCGCGCTCAAGGCCGAGTACCACCTCGCCACCCTCATCGACGGGAACATGGGCGGCAACGGCTCGCTGCGCGCGGCGAACGCGGCCGCGTGCGCGCAGGACGCGGGGAAGTTCACCGCGTACCACGACACGCTCTACACCAACCAGCCCCCGGAGACGGACGACGCCTTCGGGAACAACGACAAGCTGGTCGAGCTGGCGGCGAAGGTGCCCGGGCTCGACACGCCGGCCTTCCGCAGCTGCGTCCAGGACGGCACGCACGACAGCTGGGTCGTGAAGTCGAACGAGGCCTTCCAGAACGGCGGCTTCCGCGGCACGCCCACGGTCCTCCTCAACGGCGAGTCGATCTTCCCGACCAAGGGGAACGAGCAGATCTCCCCGGAGAACCTGAAGAAGTGGGTGGCCGAGGCCAACAAGGGCAAGAAGCCCGGCACGGCCTCTCCCTCGGCCGGCTGAGCCGCTCCCGGCGGGGTTAGTTACCCATACGTTGCCGGGTGGGCTGCCGTCCCGCCCGCCCGGCAGGGTAGCGTCGGTCCTGCCATGGACCTTGCCTACATTCCCAGCCCGTCGACCGGCGTGATCCACCTCGGACCGATCCCGCTGCGCGGCTATGCCTTCTGCATCATCATCGGTGTCTTCGTCGCCGTCTGGTACGGCAACAAGCGCTGGATCGCCCGGGGCGGCACCGCCGGCACCGTGGCCGACATCGCCGTCTGGGCGGTGCCCTTCGGCCTCGTCGGCGGACGCCTGTACCACGTGATCACCGACTACCAGCTGTACTTCAGCGAGGGTGAGAACTGGGTCGACGCCTTCAAGATCTGGGAGGGCGGCCTCGGCATCTGGGGCGCGATCGCGCTCGGCGCCGTCGGCGCCTGGATCGGCTGCCGCCGCCGGGGCATCCCGCTCCCCGCGTACGCCGACGCCATCGCTCCCGGCATCGCCTTCGCCCAGGCCATCGGCCGCTGGGGCAACTGGTTCAACCAGGAGCTCTACGGCCGGCCGACCGACCTGCCCTGGGCCCTGAAGATCACCGAGGGCACCAACCGCGAGGCCGGGCTCTACCACCCGACCTTCCTGTACGAGTCGCTCTGGTGCGTCGGCGTCGCTCTCCTCGTCATCTGGGCCGACCGCCGCTTCAAGCTCGGCCACGGACGGGCCTTCGCGGTGTACGTCGCCGCGTACTGCGCCGGCCGCGGCTGGATCGAGTACATGCGCGTCGACGAGGCGCACCACGTGCTCGGCCTGCGGCTGAACGTGTGGACGGCGATCGTCGTCTTCGTCCTCGCGGTGGTCTACATCGTCGTCTCGTCGCGCCTGCGGCCGGGCCGCGAGGAGATCGTGGAGCCGAGGGCGGCCGAGAAGGACGCCAGGGCCGCCACGGAGGTCACGGACGCCACGGACGAGAAGTCCGGGCAGGACGCCGCCGCCGCGGACGGGCCGGTGGACGGCGAGTCCGAGGACACCACCCCGCACGAAGCCGCCGACAACGAGGAACACGGTGCCGACAACGGCGCCGGGTCGGCCGCCAAGGGCTGATCCTTCCGCTGCCGAGAGGGCCGCCGGGACCGACAGGTTCCGGCGGCCCTCTCGCGTGCCGGGTCAGACGGCGCGGGACGCGAGGGCGAGGACGCGGTGGGCGCCCTCCACCACCGCGGCGTCGACGAACCGGCCGTCGGGCAGGGCCAGGGCGCCCTGGTCGGTCACGGCCGCCGCGACGACCTCCCGCGCCGCGTCGACCTCCTGCGCGGTGGGCAGATAGGCCCGCTCGATGACCGGGAGCTGCCGGGGATGGATCGCCGCCCGGCCGAGGAAGCCCATCGCACGGCCCCGGGCGCAGCCGGCGGCCAGGGCGTCCAGGTCGCCGATGTCGGGGTGGACCGACTGGGCCGGGGGCGGGAGGGCGGCAGCGCGGGCGGCGACCACCACCCGGCCGCGCGACCAGTCGAGTCCGGCGTCCTCCCGCACCCCCAGGTCGACGCGGAGGTCGGCCTCGCCGAGGGCGACGCCGCGCACGGCCGGGTGGGCGGCGGCGATGGCGTACGCGTGCTCCACGGCGAGGGCGCTCTCCAGGAGCGGGTAGAGGGGGAGGCCGGGGGCCAGGCCGGCGATCCGGTGGATGTCAGTGGCGTGTGTCACCTTGGGTACACGGAGACCGCGGAGGCCGGGGAGGGGGGCCAGGGTGGGGATGTCGCGCCAGGAGTGGACGCGGACGTGCACCGGGACGGGGTGGGCGTCGGCGAGCAGATCGGCCGTGGCGTCGAGGGCGTACGCCTTGCGGTGCGGGGCGACCGCGTCCTCCAGGTCGACGATGACGACGTCGGCGCCGGACGACAGGGCCTTGGCGACGACCTCGGGCCGGTCGCCGGGGGCGTACAGCCAGGTGAGGGGCGTGCGGGTCCGGGCGAGACGGTCGACGCCGACGGTGCCGCCGCTCATACCGCACCCCGTTCCCGCAGGTCGTCGATCTCGGCGGGGGTGAGGCCGAGTTCGGTGAGGACGTCGGTGGTGTCCGCGCCGTGGGGACGGCCGGGCCAGCGGATGGCTCCGGGGGTCTCGGAGAGCCGGAAGAGGACGTTCTGCATCTTGATCGGGCCGAGCTCGGGGTCCTGCACCTCGGTGACCGTGCCGAGGGCCTGGTACTGCGGGTCGGTGACGACGTCCCGGACGTCGTAGACGGGGGCGATGGCCGCCTCCGCCTTCTCGAAGGCCGCCATCGCCTCGTCGCGGGTGTGGCGGGCGATCCAGGAGCCGACGGCCTCGTCCAGGACGTCCGCGTGCGCCGCCCGGCCCGTGCCGTCGGCGAACCACGGCTCGTCGATCAGCTCCGGGCGGCCGACCAGACGCAGCACGCGCTCGGCGATCGACTGGGCGGAGGTGGAGACGGCGACCCAGGAACCGTCGGCGGTCCGGTACGTGTTGCGCGGGGCGTTGTTGCGCGAGCGGTTGCCGGTCCGGGGCTGGACGTAGCCGAGCTGGTCGTACCAGAGGGGGTGGGGTCCGATGACGGAGAGCATCGGTTCGATGATCGCCATGTCGACGACCTGGCCGCGGCCGGTCGTGTTCCTGGCGGTGAGCGCGGTCATCACCGCGTACGCGGTGGCGAGGGCGGCGATCGAGTCGGCCAGGCCGAAGGGGGGCAGGGTGGGCGGGCCGTCGGGCTCGCCGGTGATGGCGGCGAAGCCGCTCATGGCCTCGGCGAGCGTGCCGAAGCCGGGACGGTGGGAGTACGGACCGAACTGGCCGAAGCCGGTGACCCGGGCGAGGACCAGCCGCGGGTTGACGGTGGAGAGCTCCTCCCAGCCCAGACCCCAGCGCTCCAGGGTGCCGGGGCGGAAGTTCTCCACGATCACGTCCGCGTCGGCGGCCAGCGCGAGCAGGGTGTCGCGGCCGCCGGCGGACGACAGGTCCAGGGTGATCGTCCGCTTGTTGCGGCCGAGGACCTTCCACCAGAGACCGACGCCGTCCTTGGCGGGGCCGTGCCCACGGGACGGGTCGGGCTTGCGGGGGTGCTCGACCTTGACGACGTCGGCGCCGAAGTCGCCGAGCATCATGGCCGCGAGCGGGCCGGCGAAGAGGGTGGCCAGGTCAAGGACGCGCAGCCCGTGGAGCGGCGCTCCGTCGGTGGGGGAGGCGGGGCTCGCCGGTGTGGCGGCCGGTGCGTGGACGGTCATGCGGAGTCGACCTCCAGGATGTCGGGGGAGAGGAAGGCCGCCTCGATCTCGACGCGGTACGGCATCGAGGTCGACGCGCCCTCGCGCTGGACGGAGAGCGCGGCGGCGGTCTGCGCCCAGGCGAGCGCCTCCGGGGCGGGCCTGCCCTCGCCGAGGGCGACCGCGAGGGCGCCGACGAAGGTGTCGCCGGCGCCGGTGGTGTCCACCGCGCGGACCCGGGGGGCGGGCACGGTGACCGGCTCGGCGTCGCGGGCCGCGTACAGGCTGCCGGCCGCGCCCAGGGTGATCACCACCTCGGGGACGTACCGCAGCAGGGCCTGGGCCGCCGCGTGGGGGTCGGTGAGTCCGGTGAGGGTGGCGGCCTCGTGCTCGTTGGGCACCAACAGGTCGGTGGCGGCGAGGAGTTCCGGAGGGAGCGGTTGGGCCGGGGCGGGGGTGAGGACCGTGCGGACGCCGAGCCGGCGGGCGGTGACGGCGCCCTCGACGACGACGGGGAGGGGGAGTTCGAGCTGGAGGAGCAGTGTGTCGGCGGTGCCGATGAGGGCCTCGTCGCCGTGGCTGAGGGAGGTGACGGCGCCGTTGGCGCCGGGGACGACGACGATCGCGTTGCCACCCTCGTCGTCGACGACGATGTGGGCCGTGCCGGAGGCGCCCTCGGCGGTGCGCAGGAGGTCGGTGTCCACCGCGCAGTGCTCCAGCGTGGCGCGGAGCCGTACTCCGAAGTCGTCCGCGCCGACCGCGCCGATCATCGCGACCTCGGCGCCCGCGCGGGCGGCGGCGACGGCCTGGTTGGCGCCCTTGCCGCCGGGGATCGTGCGGAACGCGCGGCCGGTGACCGTCTCGCCGAGGGCTGGGGCCCTCGGCACGTAGGCCACCAGGTCCATGTTCGTGCTGCCGAGCACGACGATGCTGGTCATGGGCGTACTGCCTCCGTGTGTGTCAGTTCGGCCAGCGTGTCGAAGCCGATGCCGTCGAAGGACGGGACCGACGTCGCCAGTCGGTTCTTGAGGGGAGTGGTCCACCGCTCCGGCAGCCGGTCGGGGTGCCCGGCCAGGAGGCCGGCGACCGAACCGGCGGTGGCGCCGTTGGAGTCGGTGTCCCAGCCGCCCGACACCGCCGCGCAGATGGTGCGGGAGAAGTCGCCGTCGCCGTGGGTGAGGGCGGCGGCGAGCACGGCGGCGTTGGGGACGGCATGCACCCAGTGGTACCCGCCGAGTTCGGTGTGCAGCCGGTCCACGACGGCGTCGAAGTCGGGTGTGGCGCGGGCCGTCGCGATGCCCAGCCGGACGGCCGCCGCCAGCCGCGAGCGCGGCGGGATCACCGCCAGGCCGGCGTCGAGCGCCCGGTGCACGTCGGCGGTGCCGGCCGCCGCCGTGGCCAGGGTCGCGGCGACGAACATGGCGCCGTACACCCCGTTCCCCGTGTGGGTGAGGGCCGCGTCCCGGTAGGCCTGCTCCGCGGCGGCCACCGCGTCGCCCGGGTGGGTCCAGCCGTGCACGTCGGCACGGATCTGGGCGCCGATCCACTCGCGGAAGGGATTGCGGTGGACGGCGGTCAGCGGGGGTTCGATCCCGTCGAGGAGGTTGCGGTAGGCGACGCGCTCGGCCGTGAAGGTGCGGCCCGCGGGGAGTTCGTCGAGCCAGAGGCGTGCGACGTCGGTGGTGGTGAAGCCGCGGCCGTGGCGCTGGAGGAGGAGCAGGTTGAGGAGGGGGTAGTTGAGGTCGTCGTCCTCGGGCATGCCGTCGATGTTCTCGGCCAGCGAGCAGGCGGCCGAGCGGCGGTTCCAGGGATGGGCGGCGAGCAGCTCCGGCGGGACGCCGCGGGCGGTGAACCAGGTGGTGAGGGGCCAGTTGCCGGCGGCGCGGGCGAGCGCGCGGATGGCGGGGAGGGGGAGCTTCTCGACGGGCTTGCCGAGGAGACAGCCGGCGGCGCGGCCCAGCCAGGCGGCGTGCAGGCGGCCGAGGAGCGCGGCGTCCGGCGCCGTGGGCCCGACGTCCCGTGGTGCCGCGGGCCCACCGCCCCGTGCCGCGGGCCCGGCACCCGGTGCCGTGGGGCGGCCGGTCGCAGCCAGGGCCCGGATGCCGGAGAGCGAGGCGGGCTCCCGCTTCGCGAGGGGGGAGGGGAGGGCCGCCAGGGCGTCCAGGAGGTCCTCGGCCAGGAGACGGAGGTGCGGGCGGGAGGTCTCGGAGGCCCCGGCGGACTCCGGGGCCGGCGGGCCCCCCGCCGCCGTCCAGCGGGCCGCGAGGGCGCGGGCGTCGCGGCCGTCCTCCGCGGCCTGCCGCAGTTCGTGGCCCACCAGGTCCTCCGGCTGGACCCAGGTCAGGCGGAGGCTCACCGGTCCGCGCTCGTCAGCGTCGCGAAGGCCGACTCGTGGGCGCGCCGCAGCGCGGTGTCGCGGGCGAAGATCTCGCGGGCCACCGTGGTCAGCGCCCTCGCCGGGGCCTGCAGGTCGAGTCGGCTGGCCTCCGCCACCCGCTTCGCCCACTCGGGGGGCACGGCGGACTCGCCGTGCAGGGCGCCGACGATCGCGCCGGCCATCGTGGCGATCGAATCGCAGTCACGGCCGTAGTTGACGGCGCCAAGGACCGTACGCCGGAAGTCGCCCTCGCCGACGAGCAGCATGCCCAGGGCGATCGGGAGTTCCTCGATGGAGTGGAGGCGGGAGGGACGGCGGGCACCGAGCGAGGGGGAGCGGTAGTCGGGGCCGACCGAGTCGAAGGGGGCCACGGCCCTGCGAAGGGGGGTGAGGGCGGATTCGAAGTCCGTGTGGCCGTCGGCGACTTCGGCGACCGCCTCGATCGCCGCGCGCGTTCCGTCCTTGGCGAGCGAGAGGGCCGCGCCGACCACCGAGGCCGGGGTGGCGCCCGGGGAGCAGGCCGCCGCGACGGCGGCCGCGAAGACACCGGCCGCCTCCCGGCCGTACGAGGACTGGTGGGCGCCGGCGAGGTCGATCGCCTCGGCGTAGGCGGCGGCGGGGTGGCCGGCGTTGACCAGGCCGACGGGCGCCATGTACATCGCGGCGCCGCAGTTGACGACGTTGCCGGCGCCCGCCTCGCGCGGGTCGACATGGCCGTAGTGGAGCCGGGTCACGATCCACTTCTCGGCGAGGAAGATCCGCTGGAGCGGGAGCGCCTCGGCCTCCAGCTCGGGGATCCAGACGGGGGAGCCCATCAGTTCGGGCACGAGGTGGTCCGCGACCGCGTACGCGTCGAGGTGGCCGCGGACCTTCTCGTACACCCTGATCAGGGCGTGGGTCATCAAGGTGTCGTCGGTGACGTGCCCGTCGCCCTTGTGGTACGGGGCGATGGGGCGGGCGGTGCGCCAGTCGCCGCCGTTCCAGGGGCCGACGATCCCGGTGACGCGGCCGCCGTGGCGTTCCAGGATCTGTTCCGGCGTGTAGCCCTCGACGGGGCCGCCGAGGGCGTCGCCGACGGCGGCCCCGACGAGGCTTCCGGTGATCCGGTCATCCAGTGTGGGTCCGTCCGGCGCGAGCACGTCCTGTGTGGGTGTCATGTCGGAATTGTCCACCTGGGATGTCCGGTTCCGTGGCTCCGAGCAGCCCGGCGAGTTCCACCAGGTCCGTACCCGCGAGCCTGGGGAGCGCGCAGCCCGCCAGCGTCCGGCAGGCCTCCCGCCAGCTCGGCGGGACCGAACGGCCGCCGCCCAGCGCGCCGGTGAGCGCGCCCGCGAGCGCCGGCGCCGAGTCGGCGACCCGGGAGAGGCAGGCGGCGGCCGGTACCGCCGACGTCATCTCGCCCCGGGCGGCGGTCGCGAGGGCCAGGGCGACGGGGACGGTCTCGGCGGCGGCGATGCCGTAGCTGTAGACGTGGTCCACGATCTGGTGCTCCAGGAGCGGGACCAGCTCGAACGCCGAACCGGCGGTCTCGGCCAGCTTCAGCGCGTGCCGGGCGTTGCGGCCGATCTCGGTGACCGGCGGGAGTTCGGCGATCGCCGCCCCGACGGCCTCGTCGACCGACGCCCCGCCCAGCGCCGCCGCGACGGCCGCCGCCGTCGCGCGGGCGCCGTGCACGCCGTCGCCGTCCTGCGTGTACCGGGCGTCGAACTCCGCGAGTTCGGCGGCGGCGCGGGGGTCGCCGGGGTGGACGACCGCGAGGACCGCGGCGCGGACGCAGGCGGCGTCGTCGAAGAAGTGCGGGTTGTCGTGACCGGTGGCGGGCGGGCGCAGACCGGTGGCGAGGTTCCCGAGGCCCGCGCGGACCGAGATCCGGGCGCGGAGGGGGAGCACGGCCGACTCGACCTCGGGCGCGCGCTCGGCCGCGGCGGCGACCTGGCCCGCGAGGGCGTTCCACGCCAGGTCCACGGCGGCCCGCAGCCGGCGCTCCGGGGGGAGGCCCGCGAAGACCGGTCCCGCCGAGGCGAGGACCGCCTCGGCCGTGAACACCGCCCACTCGGCGTCGTCCGATGGGCCGAGACGGAGCGGCTCGGGGGGCTGGTTGAGGGCGATGGGCACGGGGAGGGTCGTCGTCGCGTTCTGCTCCGCGAAGGTGTCGAGTTCGCGGGTCAGACGGCGGGTCCACTCCGGCATGCGGGCGGCGCGGTGGCGGGCGGCCGGCCATCCTGCGGCGTCGCCCGCGGCGATCCCCAGGAGGAGGCCCTCGACTGCGTCGCGGGCGGGGCGGTGCGGGGCCTCGGGGCGGTGCGGGCCCTCTTGGGGGCCGCCCCATGAGCCGGTGCCGCGGACGGGGGCGGCGGGAGGCGCGTCCTGTGGGACACCGAGCACGGGGCCGGGTCCCGGCGACGCGGGCTGTGCCCACCCGCCCCGCCCTGGGGGGCGATGGTCCACAGCGGGGTCGGGGGCGGTGTCGGCGGCAGTGGCCGAGGTGGGGGCAGAGGTGGCGTTCGTCAGGTCTGCGCTCATCAGGCGTCTGCTTCCGGGGTGAGGAGGTCGGCGATGTCGAGGACGTGGTAGCCGCGCATGGAAGGGAGGCAGCTGCCCGTCACGGGCGCGATGGCGGAGGCCCAGTCGTGCGGGATGGAGCCCAGGCCGCCGGCCGCACCGGCGAGGGCGCCGGCCACGGCGGCCGTGGTGTCGGCGTCGCGGCCCATGTTGACGGCGGTGAGGACGGCCGTGCGGAAGTCGCCGCGGGCGGCGGCGAAGGCGCCGAATGCGAGGCCGACCGCCTCCGGGGCGAGGTCCGTCCAGGGGTAGCCGCCGATGACGACGGCGGAGCGGACCTGGCGTTCGCGGGTGAGGGGGTCGGGCTGGACGCGCTGGGCGGCGACGACCGCGCGGCGCAGGGAGCGCGCGGTCCAGGAGTCCATCGGTACGACGGAGAGGGCGGCGGCGATGACGGAGGTCACGCCCGCGCCGCCCATCGCCGCGGCGACGCCCGCCGCGACCGCCTGGCCGCCGTAGATGCCCTCGCCGTCGTGGCTGACGCTGCCGTCGATGGCGACGAGGCGGGCGGCCTCCGCCGGGCGGCCGGCGGCGAAGACGCCGAAGGGCGCGGCGCGCATGGCGAGTCCGTCGCTCCAGGCGTGCCGGTGCTGGGCGGAGATGGGGGCGGCGAGCCCCCGGCGGAGGTTCTCCAGGGTGCCGCGTTCGGAGAACCCGGCGCCGCGGAAGGGGCCTTCGTCGAGGTCGGCGATCCAGTGGTGCCAGGCCCGTTCGACGTGCTGGACGGTGAGGGCCGAGCCGTGGCGGGCGAGGAGGAGGGCGGAGAAGACCGCGTACTCGGTGTCGTCGGTGCCGGCCGGGCTGTCCGTGACGAAGCCTTCGATGCGGCCCCAGCGGCGGCGGATCTCGGAGGGGCGCATGTTCTCGGCGGGCGCGCCGAGCGCGTCGCCGACGGCGAGGCCGAGGAGCGCCCCCCTCGCCCGTTCGCGCGTGTCGCATGCCGTGGTGGTCACCATCTCGCGGCCCCTTCCTCGGGTGGGGCGCGCGGTCGGCGCCCCGATGCCTGCATCTGTGCCACCGCGGGCCGCGAACTCGCCGAAGAAACGTCTCTGTCACCCGGCTGACACCGCGCCAGAATCCGGTACCCCAGGTGAGGGCGGCCTTAGTAAGTACGGCCTGCCTTGCTGGCGGACCCCTTACATCGGGCGTATTTTCGAGGGTGTTGGGGGCGGCGGGTGTATCCCTGCCCGCCGGAACGAGGGGAGAGCCATGTCCATCATCGAAGCTCAGGCGCCACTGCACGAGGCCCACCGGGACAACCACACCCACCGGGACGTGAACGGCGGCTGGCTGCGCCCGGCGGTGTTCGGCGCGATGGACGGACTCGTCTCCAACCTCGCCCTGATGACCGGTGTCGCGGGCGGTTCGGTCTCCTCGCAGACCCTCGTCATCACCGGCCTGGCCGGACTCGCGGCCGGCGCCTTCTCGATGGCCGCCGGCGAGTACACCTCCGTCGCCTCGCAGCGCGAGCTCGTCCAGGCGGAACTGGACGTCGAGCGCCGCCAGTTGCGCAAGCACCCGGTCGACGAGATGGAGGAGCTCGCCGCGCTCTACGTCTCGCGCGGCGTCGAGCCCGCGCTCGCCCGCGAGGTCGCGATGCAGCTGTCGAAGGACCCCGAGCAGGCGCTGGAGATCCACGCCCGCGAGGAGCTCGGCATCGACCCGGACGACCTGCCGTCGCCGATGGTCGCCGCGGTCTCGTCCTTCGGTTCCTTCGCGCTCGGCGCGCTGCTCCCCGTGCTGCCGTACCTGCTCGGCGCGACCGCTCTGTGGCCCGCCGTGCTGCTCGCGCTCCTCGGCCTCTTCGCCTGCGGGGCGCTGGTGGCGCGGGTGACCGCCCGCGGCTGGTTCTTCAGCGGAATGCGCCAGCTCGTCCTCGGCGGCGCCGCCGCGGCCGTCACGTACGGGCTCGGCATGCTCTTCGGGGCGGCCCTGTAGCCGCGCCCGCCCGGCGTCCGCCCGGCGCCCGCTCCGTGCCTGTGCGGGCCCGGTGCGGATTCCGTGGCGGGGTGGATCCCGTATCCGCGGCGGCGCGGATTCCGTACCCGTACAGAAGACCGAGGGGCCCCCTGGAGGGGCCTTTCCGTCATTTCGGGGCGACTTTTCCGGGCGTAGGGGGCGGATCGGCTGTGACGTATCTCCCTGGTCCGATCCCCCGCAGCGATGAGACACTATGCGGGACGCCACATATGTAGCCGGTTACCCGGCGGTTTCGAACTCGTGACCAACGGGAATGAGGCATGAGCGTCAGTGGGGCAACGATGCCCCCGTGAGCGGGCAACGATGCCCGCCCAGTGACGGACCGCCGGAGCCTCCGGAGATCCTCCGACTCCATCGATCCGTCCCCGCGGGACAGTCCCTGCCCCCGCACCCCACAGGTGAACCCACACCACCGCTCCGTATCGGCGGTGTCCGCATGCTGGAATGCGCTATCCGCTTCGCGAGAAGCCAGCCATCATGTAACCTGCACGAAATTTCGCGGAGGGCCAACGTCGTCCCTCGGCATCTGCATATGCCACGACGACGACGGGAGAGCCGATGCGTTCCGACGCCTGGTCGCCCATGGACGGTCGCCCCGCTCCGCAGGGGATGTACGACCCCCGTAACGAACACGACGCCTGTGGTGTCGGGTTCGTGGCCACCCTCACCGGTGTAGCCAGCCACGCGCTGGTCGAGCAGGCGCTGACCGTACTGCGCAACCTCGAGCACCGCGGCGCCACCGGCTCCGAGCCCGACTCCGGTGACGGTGCCGGCATCCTGTTCCAGGTCCCGGACGCCTTCCTCCGCGAGGTCGCCGGATTCGAGCTCCCCGAGGCCGGCGCGTACGCCGTCGGCATCGCCTTCCTCCCCGAGGACGGCACCGACGAGACCGCCGCGAGGATCGAGACGATCGCCGCGGAAGAGGGCCTCACCGTCCTCGGCTGGCGCGAGGTCCCCGTCGCCCCCGAGCTGCTCGGCGCCTCCGCCCGCGCCACCATGCCGGTCTTCCGCCAGCTCTTCGTCGCCGACGGCGAGAACACGGGCATCGCGCTGGACCGCAAGGCGTTCGTGCTGCGCAAGCGCGCCGAGCGCGAGGCCGCGACCTACTTCCCGTCGCTCTCCGCCCGCACCATCGTCTACAAGGGCATGCTGACCACCGGCCAGCTCGAGCCCTTCTTCCCGGACCTGTCGGACCGCCGCTGCGCCACCGCCGTGGCCCTGGTCCACTCCCGGTTCTCCACCAACACCTTCCCCAGCTGGCCGCTGGCCCACCCGTACCGCTTCGTCGCCCACAACGGTGAGATCAACACCGTCAAGGGCAACCGGAACTGGATGACCGCCCGCGAGGCCCAGCTCGAGTCCACCGCCTTCGGCGAGGGCGCGCTGGAGCGGATCTTCCCGATCTGCACCCCGGACGCCTCCGACTCGGCCTCCTTCGACGAGGTCCTGGAGCTGCTCCACCTCGGCGGCCGCTCGCTGCCGCACGCGGTCCTGATGATGGTCCCGGAGGCGTGGGAGAACCACGAGACCATGGACCCGGCCCGCCGCGCCTTCTACCAGTACCACTCCACGATGATGGAGCCCTGGGACGGCCCGGCCTGCGTCACCTTCACCGACGGCGTCCAGGTCGGCGCGGTCCTCGACCGCAACGGTCTGCGCCCCGGCCGCTACTGGGTCACCGACGAGGGCCTCGTCGTCCTCTCCTCCGAGGTCGGCGTCCTCGACATCGACCCCGCCAAGGTCGTCCGCAAGGGCCGCCTCCAGCCCGGCAAGATGTTCCTCGTCGACACCGCCGAGCACCGCATCGTCGAGGACGACGAGATCAAGGCCGCCCTCGCCGCCGAGCACCCCTACGCGGAGTGGCTGGAAACCGGCGAGATCGAGCTCTCCGACCTCCCCGAGCGCGAGCACATCGTGCACACCCACGCCTCGGTCACCCGCCGCCAGCAGACCTTCGGCTACACCGAGGAAGAGCTCCGCGTCATCCTCGCGCCGATGGCACGCACCGGCGGCGAGCCGCTCGGCTCCATGGGCACCGACTCGCCCATCGCGGCCCTGTCCGCCCGCCCGCGGCTGCTCTTCGACTACTTCACGCAGCTGTTCGCGCAGGTCACCAACCCGCCGCTGGACGCCATCCGCGAAGAGCTGGTCACCAGCCTCCGCTCCTCCCTCGGCCCCGGCAGCAACCTGCTCGAGCCCACCTCCTCGTCGTGCCGCAGCGTCACCCTGCCCTTCCCGGTGATCGACAACGACGAGCTGGCCAAGCTCATCCACATCAACGCCGACGGCGACATGCCCGGCATGAAGGCCGCGACGCTCTCCGGCCTCTACCGCGTCTCCGGCGGCGGCGACGCCCTCGCCGCACGCATCGAGGCCATCTGCGCCGAGGCCGACACCGCCATCGAGGGCGGCGCCCGCCTCATCGTGCTCTCCGACCGGCACTCCGACGCCGAGCACGCGCCGATCCCCTCGCTGCTGCTCACCGCGGCCGTCCACCACCACCTCATCCGCACCAAGCAGCGCACCAAGGTGGGTCTGCTCGTCGAGGCCGGCGACGTCCGCGAGGTCCACCACGTCGCCCTGCTCATCGGCTACGGCGCCGCGGCGGTCAACCCGTACCTCGCCATGGAGTCCGTCGAGGACCTGGTCCGCGCCGGCACCTTCATCGAGGGCCTGGAGCCCGAGCAGGCCATCCGGAACCTGATCTACGCCCTCGGCAAGGGCGTCCTCAAGGTCATGTCCAAGATGGGCATCTCCACCGTCGCCTCCTACCGCGGCGCCCAGGTCTTCGAGGCCGTCGGCCTCGACGAGACCTTCGTCGCCACGTACTTCAACGGCACGGCCACCAAGATCGGCGGCGCCGGTCTCGACGTCGTCGCCAAGGAGGTCGCCGCCCGCCACGCCAAGGCGTACCCCGTCTCCGGCGTCCCCTCGGCGCACCGCGCCCTGGACATCGGCGGCGAGTACCAGTGGCGCCGCGAGGGCGAACCGCACCTGTTCGACCCGGAGACCGTCTTCCGTCTCCAGCACGCCACGCGCACCAAGCGGTACGACATCTTCAAGAAGTACACGGAGCGGGTGAACGAGCAGTCCGAGCGCCTCATGACGCTCCGCGGCCTCTTCGGCCTCACCTCGGACCGCCCCTCGATCCCCCTCGACGAGGTCGAGCCGGTCTCCGAGATCGTCAAGCGCTTCTCCACCGGCGCCATGTCGTACGGCTCCATCTCCCGCGAGGCGCACGAGACCCTCGCCGTCGCCATGAACCAGCTGGGCGCCAAGTCCAACACCGGTGAGGGCGGCGAGGACCCGGACCGCCTCTACGACCCGGCCCGCCGCTCCGCGATCAAGCAGGTCGCCTCCGGCCGCTTCGGCGTCACCAGCGAGTACCTGGTCAACGCGGACGACATCCAGATCAAGATGGCCCAGGGCGCCAAGCCCGGCGAGGGCGGCCAGCTGCCCGGCCACAAGGTCTACCCGTGGGTCGCCAAGACGCGTCACTCGACGCCCGGCGTCGGCCTCATCTCGCCGCCGCCGCACCACGACATCTACTCCATCGAGGACCTGGCCCAGCTGATCCACGACCTCAAGAACGCCAACCCGGTCGCCCGCATCCACGTGAAGCTGGTCTCCGAGGTCGGCGTCGGCACGGTCGCCGCCGGTGTCTCCAAGGCCCACGCGGACGTCGTCCTCATCTCCGGCCACGACGGCGGAACGGGCGCCTCCCCGCTGACCTCGCTCAAGCACGCGGGCGGCCCCTGGGAGCTCGGCCTCGCCGAGACCCAGCAGACCCTGCTGCTCAACGGCCTGCGCGACCGGATCGTCGTCCAGACCGACGGCCAGCTCAAGACCGGCCGCGACGTCATCATCGCCGCCCTCCTCGGCGCCGAGGAGTTCGGTTTCGCGACCGCGCCGCTCGTCGTCTCCGGCTGCGTCATGATGCGCGTCTGCCACCTGGACACCTGTCCGGTCGGCATCGCCACCCAGAACCCGGTCCTGCGCGACCGCTTCTCCGGCAAGGCCGAGTTCGTCGTCAACTTCTTCGAGTTCATCGCCGAAGAGGTCCGCGAGCTCCTCGCCGAGCTGGGCTTCCGCACCCTCGAAGAGGCCGTCGGCCACGCCGAACTGCTCGACACCAGCCGCGCCGTCACCCACTGGAAGGCGCAGGGTCTCGACCTGGAGCCGCTCTTCTACGTGCCGGAGCTGGCCGAGGGCGCTGTCCGCCACGCCCGGATCGAGCAGGACCACGGCTTGGAGAAGGCCCTCGACAACGAGCTGATCCAGCTCGCCGCCGAGGCCCTGAACGCGGCCACCGCCGAAGAGGCCCAGCCGGTCCGCGCCCAGGTCGCCATCCGCAACATCAACCGCACGGTCGGCACCATGCTCGGCCACCACGTGACGAAGAAGTTCGGTGGCGCCGGCCTCCCGGCCGACACCATCGACATCACCTTCACCGGCTCCGCCGGCCAGTCGTTCGGCGCCTTCCTGCCGGCCGGTGTCACCCTCCGCCTGGAGGGCGACGCCAACGACTACGTCGGCAAGGGCCTCTCCGGCGGCCGCGTGATCGTCCGCCCGGACCGCGGCGCCGACCACCTGGCCGAGTACTCGACCATCGCGGGCAACACCATCGGATACGGCGCGACCGGCGGCGAGCTCTTCCTCCGCGGGCGCACCGGCGAGCGCTTCTGCGTCCGCAACTCCGGCGCCCTGGTCGTCTCGGAAGGCGTGGGCGACCACGGCTGCGAGTACATGACCGGCGGCACGGCGGTCGTCCTCGGCGAGACCGGCCGCAACTTCGCGGCCGGCATGTCCGGCGGTGTCGCCTACGTGATCGACCTCGACCGGGACAACGTCAACTCCGGCAACCTGGAGGCGATCGAGGCCCTGTCGGACACCGACAAGACCTGGCTGCACGACGTCGTGCGCCGCCACTTCGAGGAGACCGCCTCCACGGTCGCCGAGAAGCTCCTCGCCGACTGGGACGCCGCGGCGGCCCGGTTCAGCAAGATCATCCCCGCCACGTACAAGGCAGTGCTCGCCGCCAAGGACGCCGCTGAGCTCGCCGGTCTCTCCGAGACCGAGACCACCGAGAAGATGATGGAGGCTGCGTCCCATGGCTGACCCCAAGGGCTTCCTGACCACCGGGCGCGAAGTCGCCCAGACCCGACCGGTGGGCGAGCGCGTCAGGGACTGGAACGAGGTCTACGTCCCCGGCTCCCTGCTGCCGATCATCAGCAAGCAGGCCGGCCGCTGCATGGACTGCGGCATCCCGTTCTGCCACAACGGCTGCCCCCTCGGGAACCTGATCCCCGAGTGGAACGACTACGCCTACCGCGAGGACTGGTCGGCGGCGCAGGAGCGCCTGCACGCCACCAACAACTTCCCGGAGTTCACCGGCCGCCTGTGCCCGGCTCCGTGCGAGTCGGCGTGCGTGCTCGGCATCAACCAGCCGGCCGTCACCATCAAGAACGTCGAAGTCTCCATCATCGACAAGGCCTGGGACGCCAACGACGTCAAGCCGCAGGCGCCCGAGCGCCTCTCCGGCAAGACCGTCGCCGTCATCGGCTCGGGTCCGGCCGGTCTCGCCGCCGCCCAGCAGCTCACCCGGGCCGGCCACACCGTCGCCGTCTACGAGCGCGCCGACCGCATCGGCGGCCTCCTCCGGTACGGCATCCCCGAGTTCAAGATGGAGAAGCGGCACATCAACCGCCGCATCGAGCAGATGCGCGCGGAGGGCACCAAGTTCCGCACCGGCGTCGAGATCGGCCGCGACATGCCGGCCACGGCGCTCCGCAACCGCTACGACGCGGTCGTCATCGCCGCCGGCGCCACCGCCGCCCGCGACCTGCCCGTCCCGGGCCGCGAGCTGAACGGCATCCACCAGGCGATGGAGTACCTGCCGCTGGCCAACAAGGTCGTCGAGGGCGACTTCGTGGCCCCGCCGATCACCGCCGAGGGCAAGCACGTCGTCGTCATCGGCGGTGGCGACACCGGCGCGGACTGCGTCGGCACGGCCCACCGCCAGGGCGCGGCCTCGGTCACGCAGCTGGAGATCATGCCCAAGCCGGGCGAGGAGCGGAACCCCGGCCAGCCCTGGCCGACCTTCCCCATGCTCTACAAGGTCACCTCCGCCCACGAGGAGGGCGGCGAGCGGGTCTACTCCGTCTCCACCACCCACTTCGAGGGCGACGAGGACGGCAACGTCCAGTCCCTCCACCTCGTCGAGGTCGAGTTCGTCGACGGCAAGCTGACCCAGAAGCCGGGCACCGAGCGCAAGATCCCCGCCCAGCTGGTCACCCTCGCCATGGGCTTCACCGGCACCGACGTGGAGAACGGCCTCGTCTCCCAGTTTGGTCTGGACCTCGACGAGCGGGGTAACATCGCCCGTGACGCGGACTTCGCCACCAACGTCGATGGCGTCTTCGTCGCCGGTGACGCCGGCCGCGGCCAGTCCCTCATCGTCTGGGCCATCGCCGAGGGCCGCTCCGCCGCCCGCGGCGTGGACCGCTACCTGACCGGAGCCAGCTCCCTGCCGGCCCCGATCCGCCCGACGGACCGTTCCCTGATGGTCTGATCGGTCCCCACAACGTCCCGTACAACGACGTGCGGAACTGAGCGCGGCGCCCCCCGAATGTCCCCGACCGGACGACTGGGTGGGCGCCGATGCGCGTCCTCAGCCCTTCCGGCTCTCGGCTCTTCTCCCGCGCTCAGCTCTTCCCGGGGAAGATCCACGTGATCAGCGACGCCGCCGACACCGCGAGAACCCCCACGAGACCCATCCACCGCGCCCACCCGGTCATCCGGCGCACGGCCCTGGCCCGCCGCTTCTCGTACCGCAGCAGATCCTCCGCACCCGACCGCAGCTTCCGCCCCGGTCGCTCGTGCACGGCCGACACCATCAGCCACGACGCCAGAACGAGCAGCAGGAACGCCCCGGTGAGTAGACCGATCACCCACCACCTCGGCCCGGTGGTCATCCTGCTCAGGTTCTCCTGGCCCTTCAGCACGAACACCACCGTCAGCAGCCCGGTCAGCGTCGTCAGGAAGTTCCGGTACCCCTCCGCCTGCGCGAGCGCCGCCCTCAGCTGCTCCTCCGGCTTCGCCATCGCCAGCACGCGCTCGTCGGCCTCCCGCAACTCCGCGGGCGTGAACTCGCTCACCGCGCGGCCCCCCGCGGCGGCGGCGCGATCCAGAACGACGCACCGCACCCCTGCTCGACCCCCGTCGGCCGGTCCACGTGCCACGTCCCGCACGCGCACCGCGCGTACCGCGGCGCGGCGTCCTCCACCGCCGGCCCCCGCGACGACCCCGGCCCCTTCGTCACGTACTGCACGTCCTCCCAGACCCGCACCGTCACACACCGGCACTCCGGACACTCACCCGACGCCTCCACCCGCCCCTCCCCCCGCGACTCCCACAGGAACGTGGTGACGGGCGAGGTCAACGGCCGGTCGGTGACGCGGTAGGGAACGGTGGAACTCATGTGCGCGGGCCTCCTGCGGTGGTGGGAAGGGTGAGCTCGAAGAGTCGTCCGTACCTGCGCAGCCGGTCCCGGCGCGGCGGCGGGCTCTTCGGTCGTGTCCGCGCCCGTGTCCGCGCACATGTCCGTGGTCGGGTTCACCCGTACCCCCCAACTCCCCTGAACGGCACCCCTGGACGTCCATGATTTCAGAACGCCCCTGCCGTTCGGCGCTGTTGGGGCGAGAGCATGCCGGTGTGGTCCTCGTTCTCGGCGTGGCCGTCCTGCCTGATCGGAACACTTCCCGCAGTCACCGGCGGGGGAGGGAAGGGTCGTAGACTGCCCAGCCGGTCGCCGGGAGGCCCGGCACGGTCTCTTCGTCCGCCACGGACGGCACCCTCAGCTGGGCGGGCGGTACCGCGCGGCCGAGCGCGACCTGGCCGACGCCATGCTCGCGGACATCGAGGAGTGGGAGAGGGAACGTCCATGGCACTGAGCCTGCGGAAGGTCGAGGAGACCGCGCCCGCGCTGGTCAGTCTCTACAAGTCGGCCGGGGACTCGCTCCAGCGGCACGGGATCAGCGGGCAGCGGGTCGCGGTCTACCTGGTGGTCGACTACTCGGGGTCGATGAAGCCGTACTACAACAACGGGAGCGTGCAGGCGCTCGCGGACCGGGTGCTGGGACTCTCCGCGCACTTCGACGACGACGGCCGGGTGCCGGTGGTGTTCTTCTCCACCGACATCGACGCCGAGACCGACATCCGGCTGGACGACCACGCGGGCAGGATCGACCGGATCGTCTCCGGGCTCGGCCACATGGGCAAGACGAGCTACCACCTCGCCATGGACGCCGTCATCGACCACTACCTGGACAGCGGTTCCACCGCCCCCGCGCTCGTCGTCTTCCAGACCGACGGGGGGCCGATCAACAAGCTGGCGGCCGAGCGGTACGTCTGCAAGGCGGCCCGGCTGCCGATCTTCTGGCAGTTCATCGGTTTCGGCGACCCCGCGAGCCGGCAGTTCGAGTTCCTGCGCAGGCTCGACGAGCTGGCCGTGCCGGCGAAGCGACCCGTCGACAACGCAGGCTTCTTCCACGCGGGGCAGGACCCCCACCGCGTCCCGGACGCGGAACTGTACGACAGGATCGTCTCCGAGTTCCCCGCCTGGCTCGCCGCGGCCCGGGCCCAGGGCATCGTCCGTTCGTGAGCCGGCCGGGCACGGCCTCGTCGCGGCGAGCGACGGCGGGAACCGGACTTCACCGGCGGAGAGGCGGGAATCCGGTGGCCCGCCCGCATGGTCGCGGGCGAGCATGAGGCCATGAGTTCTCTCGTGCGACACGTGACCATCGACTGCGCCGACGCCTACGCCCTCGCGACCTTCTGGGCCGGCGTCCTCGACTCCAAGGTCTCCGACGACGACCGGCCGGGAGACGAGGAGGCGCTCGTCGAGTCGGCCGGCGCGGGCCTCCTCTTCATCCAGGTGCCCGAGCCCAAGGCGGTGAAGAACCGCGTCCACCTCGACCTCCAGCCGCAGGACCGCACCCGCGACGAGGAGATCGAGCGGCTGCTCGCCCTCGGCGCGACCCTCCTCGACGACCGCAGGAACCCGGACGGCACCGGCTGGGCGACCCTGGCCGACCCGGAGGGCAACGAGTTCTGCGTCGAGCGCAGCTCGGCGGAGCGAGCGGCCACCGCCTGACCGCACTGGCTCACTGACCGCCTGACCCACTGGCCGCACTGACCGCCCGGGCCGTCCGGTGCAGGCGGTGCGGGCGGTGCGGCCGGTCCGCCGCACCGGGGCCGGCCGGTGGACGGCCCACAGGCTGCCCGCGGACGGCCGGGCGCCGGTCCGGCCCGCGGGGGACCAGAATGGGCACGTGCCGAACACTGCCAGCAAGAAGAAGACTCAGGTGAGCGGCGGGCCCGAGCGGCGCCGTGAACTCCTCGACACGGCGGCCGAGGTGTTCGCCGCCCAGGGGTACAACGCCACCACCGTCCGCAAGATCGCGGACGCCGCCGGGATGCTCGCCGGCAGCCTCTACTACCACTTCGACTCCAAGGAGTCGATGCTCGACGAGATCCTCTCCAGCTTCCTGAACGAGCTGTGGGAGGGGTACGACGCCGTCCTCGCCGCCGGCCTCGGACCCCGCGAGACCATCGAGGCCCTCGTCACCGAGTCCTTCCGCGAGATCGACCGGCACCGCGCCGCCGTCGCCATCTACCAGAAGGAGTCCCGGCACCTCACCGACCAGCCCCGCTTCCAGTACCTCGCCGACTCGCAGCGCAGGTTCGAGAAGGCCTGGCTCGGCACGCTGGAGCGCGGTGTCTCGGCCGGGGTGTTCCGCGCCGACCTGGACGTCCGTCTCACCTACCGGTTCGTCCGCGACACCGTCTGGGTCGCCGCCTCCTGGTACCGGCCCGGCGGCCGCCACAGCCCCGAGGAGATCGCCCGCCAGTACCTGTCGATGGTCCTGGACGGGATCGCCGTACAGCCCTAGATTTCCGGTCCCCGCGATCCGTCGTGCACCCTGGGTCCCCTCGACCCGTCGTCGTATGCCCTGGGTCCCCGTGGTCCCCGGACGGTCGCCGTACGGCCCCGGCCCCGCCGGGCGGGCGTCTTTCCGGCGGGGCCGGGGCGTCACGGGTGGGGGTGGCGCTGTGAAGTGGGACACGTCGGGCGGCTCTGGCCCGGTCTGATCCGTCCGGGCATCGGCTGGGCGGGGCGGGAAGGTCCTGAGGCGCACTATTGTTCCGGTAGAGACGTCCGGGGCTCGTTTCGATCGCCCCGGGAGAGACAGCCGGGGCCCGTATCGCGTGTTCCGGGTAGAGCAGCCGGGGCCCGCACCGTGCAGGTGCGGGCCCTGGCTGTGCCGTGAGCACCGGCCAGGAAGGCACGCATGACCCGCTCCGAACGCTCCAAGCGCAGCCCCCGCAGCACCCAGACGAAGTCCACGTCGCAGCCGAAGGGCTCCCGCGGCGGCCGCCGTCCCACGGCACCCCCGCCGCCGAGCGAGTTCACGCCGCCGGAGACGGTGACGCCCGCGCTGCCCGCGGTGGCCTCCTTCGCCGACCTCGACATGCCCGAGGGCCTGCTGCGGATCCTCGGCGAGCAGGGCGTGACGGAGCCGTTCCCGATCCAGGCGGCGACGCTGCCGAACTCGCTGGCCGGCCGTGACGTGCTCGGCCGGGGACGCACCGGCTCCGGCAAGACCCTCGCCTTCGGGCTCGCGCTCCTCGCCCGCACCGCGGGTCGCCGCGCCGAGCCGACCGCGCCCCTCGCGCTGGTCCTGGTGCCCACCCGCGAGCTCGCCCAGCAGGTGACCGACGCCCTCACCCCGTACGCCGGGGCGCTGCGGCTGCGGCTCACCACGGTCGTCGGCGGCATGTCGATCTCCCGGCAGTCGTCCGCGCTGCGGCGCGGCGTCGAGGTCCTCATCGCCACCCCCGGCCGGCTCCACGACCTCATCGAGCGGGGCGACTGCCGGCTCGACCAGGTCGCGATCACCGTCCTGGACGAGGCCGACCAGATGGCCGACATGGGCTTCCTGCCGCAGGTCACGAAGCTGCTGAAGCAGGTCGAGCCCGGCGGTCAGCGGCTCCTGTTCTCGGCCACGCTCGACCGGAACATCGACAAGCTCGTCAAGATGTTCCTCGACGACCCGGTCGTGCACTCCGTCGACCCGTCGGCCGGCGCGGTCACCACGATGGAGCACCACGTCCTGTACGTGGCCGACGAGACCGACAAGAAGGCCGTCACGCTGCGGATCGCGGCCCGCGACGGCCGGACGATCCTCTTCATGGACACGAAGCGGTCCGTGGACCGGCTGGTCAAGCGGCTCCTCGCCAACGGCGTCCGCGCCTCGGGCCTGCACGGCGGTCGTTCGCAGCCGCAGCGCAACCGGACCCTGGACCAGTTCAAGACCGGTCAGGTCACCACGCTCGTCGCGACGAACGTGGCGGCGCGCGGCATCCACGTCGACGACCTCGACATGGTCGTGAACGTCGACCCGCCGATCGACCACAAGGACTACCTGCACCGCGGCGGCCGCACCGCCCGTGCCGGCGAGTCCGGCAGTGTCTTCACCCTGGTCCTGCCCGAGCAGAAGCGCGACATGGGCCGGCTGATGTCGAACGCGGGCATCAGCCCCCGCACGGCGCAGATCAAGTCCAGCGACGAGGAGCTGGTCGAGCTGACCGGCGCCCGGGAGCCCTCGGGCGTCCCCGTCGTCATCGAGACCCCGCAGCCCACCCCGCCGCGCTCCGCGGCCGGGTCCGGCAGCGGTGGCGGCCGTCGCCGCCGCGGCGGGTCCGGCGGTACGGCCGCGGGTGCGGGCCGCCCCGCCGGTTCCGGTACGGCCGCGGGCCGGGGTTCCGGCGCCACGGGCGGCTCCGGGCGCGGCGCGTCCGGAGCGGGCCGTACGGCGTCCGGCGCGGGCCGCGGCACCGGCACCGGCTCGGGCCGGGGCGCGGGCGCGGGTGCGGGTGCGGGCCGGGGTTCCGGCGCGGGAACCGGGCGCGGTGCCGCCTCCGGCGCCGGCGCGGGTGCCGGCAGGGCCGCCGCCTCCGGCGCCGGTGCGGGGCGTGGTGGGCGTCAGGCGCCGAGCACGAGCCGTTCGCGGAGCGCCGGCAGCTCGCGCGGGTCGAGGCCGAGGCCGACCGACACGTAACGGAAGAGGCTCCCGTAGGAGGTGCGGACCTGGTCGAGGGCGGCGTCCAGATACTCCGTCCGCACCTCCTGGAGCGGCACGATCAGCTCCGGGTTCTGCATGAGCCCGCCCTGCTTGAGTCCCTCCCGCACCCGCGCGTCGTACGCGGCGCGGAAGGTGTTGGAGGCCAGGTAGTCCGCGCGGGCGGAGCTCGCGGGCACCCCGAGCAGGGTCAGCAGCAGCCAGCTCGTCCAGCCGGTGCGGTCCTTGCCCGACGTGCAGTGCACGAGCAGCGGACCCCGGCGGGGATCGGCGAAGTCCCGCAGGGTGGTCGCGAGGGCCGCCCGGTTCGCGGCGTCGGTGACGAAGGTCCGGTAGACGCCGGTCATGAACGCGGCGGCCCGCCCGCCGCCGAGCATCTCCTCCTGCCGCACCGGGTCGCGTGAGCCGATCGCTGCGAGCAGCTGCCCGAACAGGCCGTTGTCGGTGACGGGCCGGGCCACCGGGACCGTACCGGCCGGCAGCCGGTCCGCGCCGTCGTACCCGACCTCCAGCGGGATCCGCAGGTCCACCACCGAGCCGAGGCCGAGCCCGCCGAGCGTGGCGACGTCGGCGTCGGTGAGTCTGCCGAGGTGGTCGCCCCGGAAGGCGAGCCCGTGACGGACCCGGGCGCCGTCGTAGGTGAGGTGTCCGCCGAGGTCGCGGACGTTGACCGCGCCCTGGAGCGGGACGTGCCGGATGGAGCTCGCGGCCCGGGGGCCGGGGCGCGCGGTCGCGGGGGCCGGGGCGGCCGCGAGCAGGGCGGCGGCGCCGCCGGCGGTGAGCAGCGCGCGTCGGGACAGGGGCATGGCTGGACTCCCTTTACGGACTGACGGACGTACGGAACGAGGGCGTACGACTGACGGACTCGGGTGGGGCAGCCGTGGGCGGACGGGCCCGCGGAGGCGAGGGGGTCACCGGCCCGAGGAGGCCGGGACCCACGGGTGCGCGGGCAGCCGACCTTCGACCAAATGTTTGTTAGGTGGCTGCTCGAGGAGGAAGGTAGCAGCCCGCGGGGCAGGAGGGGAGTGCCGTGCGCGCCCCGCCCGAGCCGGCGCGCGCGGGGCGCGCGGAAGTCCCCCGGCGGGCGGTCTCCTCGCGGCCTCTGCGGTGTTCCGGGAGGCCGCGCGGACGGCCCGCCGTGTTCCGGGAGGCCGCGCGGACGGCCCGCCGTGTCCGGCCGGGTCCTACGGCGTGTCCGGCGATTCCTCGGCGAGGCGTCGGGTCGCGGCCCGCTGGCGGGCGGTGGCGCCGGTCAGGAAGCGGGTCACCGTGGCCAGCTCCTCGGTCGTGAACTCGCCGTACAGCTCGTGCACCTCGCGGGCCCAGTCGTCGAAGAGGGGGGCGAGTTCGGCCAGCTTCTCGGGGCGGGGCTCGACGAGTACCCGGCGCTTGTCGGTGGGGTGCTTGACCCTGCGGACGAAGCCCTTGCGTTCGAGGCGGTCGACGAGACCGGTGACGGAGGCGGGGGCGAGGCCCGAGTGTTCGGCCAGCTCCTTGGCGGTGAGGGGGCCGTGCCGTTCGAGCAGGTCGAGCGTCTTGGTCTCGGTGGCCCCCAGGTCCTGCTGCGCCGCGATCGCCGAGTGGAAGGCGACGGAAGCGGCGCTGGAGTCCCGGCCGGCGGCGGTGAGGGCGGCGACGACCTCGGCGCGTCGCGCGGTGTCCTGGTCGGTCGGCTGCTCGCTCGTGGGCATGGCGGCAGCCTAACAAAATTCATTTCGTTCGGCCGAACGAAAGACTTGCGATCAGAGGCGCGGTCGTGCCACTTTTTATTTCGTTAGGCCGAACGAAATAAAAGGAGGGGTCGAGATGTCCACGACCGCCACGACCGTCACCACCGCCACGGGCGACCCGTACACCGTCCACCCGCGCCGCTGGGCCGCCGCCGTCGTCATGATGGTCGCCGCACTGATGGACCTGGTCGACGTCACCATCGTCAACGTCGCCCTGCCCTCGCTCGGCCACGGACTCGGCGCCTCCGAGAGCGCCCTCCAGTGGACCGTCTCCGCCTACCTCCTGGGCTTCGCCGCGACCCTCGTCGTCGCCGGCCGGCTCGGCGACCGGTACGGCCGCAAGGCGCTCTTCCTCGCCGGCACGGCCGGATTCGGCCTCGCCGGCCTCGCCTGCGGCCTCGCGCAGAGCCCCGGCCAGCTGATCGCCGCCCGTGCCGTGCAGGGAGTGACCGCCGCCGTCCTCATGCCGCAGGTGCTCGGCTCCTTCCACAGTCTGTTCCGGGGCAAGGACCGCGGCAAGGTCTTCGGGATGTACGGGGCGGTGGCCGGCTTCGCCTCGGCGATCGGGCTGCTGCTCGGCGGTCTCCTCACCGACGCCGACCTCTTCGGGCTCGGCTGGCGCAGCGTCTTCCTCGTCAACGTGCCGGTCTCGCTCCTCACCCTGGCCGCCGCCGTCGTGCTCGTCCCGGCCACCCGCGAACACACCGCCGCCCGGCCCCCGCTGGTCGGCAGCCTCGTCCTCGCCGCCGGACTCGTCGCCGTCGTCCTGCCGCTCGTCCAGGGCCGCAGCTGGGGCTGGCCGCTCTGGGGCTGGGCCCTCCTCGCCGCCGGCGCGGCCGCGGTGACCGGGGTCGCCGTACGCGGATCCGTGCTGCCCCGGCGGATGTTCACCGTCCCCGCCTTCTCGTACGGCCTCGCCGTCCAGCTCCTCTTCGCCTTCGGCATGCAGGGCTTCTTCCTGGTCCTCGCGATCTGGCTCCAGGGCGGCCAGGGCTACACCCCGACCCAGGCGGGCGTCCTGATGGCCGCCTTCTCCGCCGGCGGCTTCCTCACCGCACCGGCCGCCGAGCCGCTCGCCGTCAGGCTCGGCCGGTACGTGCCCACCGCGGGCGCCCTCCTCATGGCGGCCGGCTACGGCTGGGTCTGGTACGCCATGGAGGCCGCCGCCCCCGTGCACACCGGCGCCTGGCCCCTGGCCCCCGGCCTCGTCGTCGCGGGCGCCGGCCTCGGCCTCCTCGTCGTCCCGCTCGTCGGCATCGTCCTCTCGGCCGCCCCCGCCGAACTCGCCGGCGGAGCCTCGGGCGTCTTCACCACCGCCCAGCAGTTCGGCGGAGCCCTCGGCGCCGCCGCCATCGGCACCGCCTGGTTCGCCGACCTCTCCCTGAAGGCCGCCATGCCCTGGGTCCTCGCGGCCTACGCCCTGTGCGCCGTACTCAGCCTGCGCCTTCCCCGTACGGCGGTCACCGAGGGGGAGTGACGTACGGCCTCCGTCGGGAGGGTCCGCCGGGGCGCGTCACCGGACCGCCTCCGTAGAGAGGGTCCGCCGGGGTGCCGCGTCACCGGACCGCCTCCGTAGGGAAGGTCCGCCGGGGTGCCGCGTCACCGTTCCGATGACGACCAGGGAGCGGACAGCAGATCGGCGACGCTGCGCCGCTCGCGGGCCTCCGGCGGCTCCCCGGCGGCCCTTCCCACGGCGGCCATGCAGACGATCGCCCATCCCGGGTCCGGGTCCAACTCCTTGGTGAGGCCGTCCATGTCGAAGGCCCGGAACTGGTGGGCGGCCAGCCCCATCGCCTGGGCCTGGACCGTCATGTGGGCCATCGCCTGGCCCAGGTCGTAGTCGGCGAACTCGGAGTACTGCAGCTCCGTGTCGTCGACACGGCGACGCGCCAGCGTCACGACCAGCAGCCCCGCGTCCTTCGCCCACCGGGCCGAACTGGGCGCCAGGTGCGGCACCACCCGCTCGTGCCCCGGCTCACCGGGCCGGCTCGCGAAGAAGCCCCACGGCTGGGAGTTCCCCGCGGACGGCGCCCACCGGGCGGCTTCCAGCAGCAGGTCCAGGGAACGATCGTCGACAGCGGCCGACGGGTCGAACCGGTAAGGGCTGAATCGTTCCGCCAGGAGGGGATGGAGGCCGCCGGTCTGTTCCGGATCAGGTCGCATATCCGGGTGCAACCCACCGCCGCAGAGGCCTATTCCGGCCGGGAGGCGGCCCCGCGCCGGTCACCCCCGCCGAGGCGTCGTCCACTCCAGACGGGTCCTGACCCTCGGATCGTGGACGTACTCCAGGGCGGCGAGCGCGGTCTCACGCGCCGCGCCGTCGGCGGCGCCGTCCGCCAGGATCGACGACAGGGCGTCGACGGCCCGCGGATCCTGGCGGATCGCCAAACCCCGCGCCGCCTCGGCCGCCGTCTCCGGATCGTCGTCGGCGAGCCGCTCCGCCAGCCCCTCCCGTACGAGCGGGGTGTCGTCCGGCAGCTCGGCCAGCGCCAGCGTCGCCCAGTCCCGTACGCGGATGTCGCCGTCCCGGCTGAGCGCGAGGAGCACCCCGACCGCCTCGCCGTGCCCGATGGGGACGATCCCGGTGAGCGCGGCCGCGACCGCCCGCCGTACGGCCGCGCCGGGATGCCCCGCCGCGGCGAGCAGTTCGGGCACGGCGGCCGGGTCCCCGCACGCGCCCAGCGACAGGACCGCCGACAGCAACGGCTCACGGGCCGGCGGCACGGCCTCCGCCGCGACCCGCCGCAGCACCGGGACCGCGCTCGCACGGAAGCCGGGCAGCGCGCCGAGGACCCGCGCGCCCAGTGCCCGGCGCAGCGGGTCCCGGTACGCGCACCAGCCCGTCGCCGCCGTGAACGTCTCCTCGTCGGCCCGCCCCGCCAGCTCCTCCACCGCCGTCGTCCAGTCGTCCAGCTCCGGATCGCCGCAGCGCAGCGCCCGCGCCGCCAACTCCTCGTGCGGGGTCCGCAGACCGAGCGCCGACTCCAGGAGCGTCGCGATCGCCGCATGGCCGGTGTGCCGGTCGTCGCCGCGTCCCGGAGCGCCGTTCTCCCGCAGCAGCTCGACGCACACCGTCACGCCGCCGTCCTCCCGGACCCGCCGGACCACCGCCTCGTACGTCTCCCCGCCCTCGTTCCCCGCGACCAGACCACGCCGCAGCTCGGCCGCCATGTCGACGCCGATCCACCGTCGCGCCTCCCGCAGCGCCGCCTCCCGCGACTGCGCCCCGTGGTCGAGCAGCGCCCGCACACACGCGGAGGAACCGCGCCTCGCCGCCGCCACGAGCGGGACGAGCCCGTCGGGGCCGCACCGGTCGGGATCGGCCCCGTGCTCCAGCAGCACCCGCGCCGTGTCGGCGTGCCCGAGCCGCAGCGCCCAGGTGAGGGCCGTGAACCCGTACGACTCCTCCTGATCGGGCTCCGCGCCCGCCGCGAGCAGCGCCCGCACCACCTCGGCGTGCCCACCGCACGCCGCCCCGCACAACGGCAGATCACCGTCGTCCTCGCCGCTCCGCCGTCCCGGGTCCGCCCCGGCGGCGAGGAGCAAGCGGACGATGCCGGCCCCGCCGTCGACGGCCGCCCGGTACAGCGCGCTCTCCCCGTCCTCCCGGTCCTCGGGCGTGGCCCCGCCCCGCAGGGCCCGTACGACCCCGTCCTCGTCCCCGTCCCGAATGGCGTCGAACAACGTGCTCATGCCCCGACCCTGACCCGCCGTCGGCGCTTGGCGCAAATCGTTTCGCTCGGGCCCCCGGCCCGGAGCCCGCCCGCGTCCTCACCTTGAGGAGGCGGCGGAGTCCGGTCGACAGGCGGTCGTGGAACACCGTGGGGGCAGCGCGCTCGGGAGCGTCCCGGAGGAGACGGACGCGGCGCATCTTCGCCCGGACCGTGGGGTCGGTGTGGGCAGGGACGGCGTCGAAGCGGTCGCGTACCGCCCGTTCCTCGAAGAAGCGACGGCTCCGCGCGTCCGGGTACGCCCGCAGCAGGTGGTCGAGGGCCTCGTCGCGTACGCCTGGCGCGGGATCGTGGGCGGCACGGCTCCCCACGAACGAGCGCGGCTCCGCTTCCGGTCGGCCGTCGGTGGCCCGGAGCGTCAGGGCGGACAGAGCGGCTCCGCGTACGGCCGCCTGCTCGTCGTGCACGGCACAGGCCGTGATCGCCTGTGTGACCGAGGGGTCGTCCCGCCACCGCTCGCGTAGGACGGCGAGGGCCGCGATCCGGCTGTCGGGCGACCGGACGAAGCGCGCGTACGCGAGGACGGCGGCGACGTCACGGTGGAGCGCGCAGGCGAGCCGGGTGGCGGTGTCGCGCCTCGTTCCCCTGGTCCACGGCACACCCTCCCGGTGGCGACCCGGCGGCCGGGTCCTCACGGTGCCCGGGCGTACCCCAAGTCACCCCGGATCGCCCCGGATTCCGGCCCCAGGCCATGCCGTGGCCTGCGGCGACGGGGCGGGTCCGGCACTTTCCCCCGGTTCCCACCGCCGCTTCTGAACGCGGCGGAGGGTGCTCCCGTATCTCCTGTGACGCACGAACGAAGGGAGTGTCCGCATGTCGACCGAGACCCGGACCGGGACGAGCGCGTCCCCGCTGAGCGAGGTGATCGACCTTCTCGGGCCCGTGGGCCTGCTGGTGGCGCTCGCTGTCCTGCTGGTGTTCGTGGGGGTGGTGCTGCCGACGATCTGGTCGCGCCACGCCTACCGAAGGACGGCCGCCCGCAGCACCCTGGACACCCTGCTGAAGGCGGTGAGGCGGCTGTATCCGTTCTGACGGGGCGTCATCGTTCGGCGGATGCCCGGAATCCCCGGGCATCCCGGGCACCGTCAGGTCGCGCAGTCGAGCACGGTGCGGCACACCCCGCACCGGGCCCGCAGGGTCCGTCCCGCCGGGACGCGCAGCCGCTGGCAGCAGACCGGGCAGGGGAACGTGACGCCGGTGGCGGGGGCGCCGCCGTCGAAGGCGTAGGGGGCGCCGGTGGAGGCGCGGCCCCGGCGGCGTTCCCAGTCGTAGCGGCGGCGGTCGAGCCGCCGGGCGTCGGCGAGCGGGGGCGGGGTGCGTTCGCGGTGCGCCTGCGCCCGGCCGCGTACCCACGCGTCGTACGCGACGGCACTGGTGAACCAGGGGGAGGGGTCCTCGGCGAAGACGTCGGCGCGTTTGGCGAGGACGTAGCCGAATTCCTCCGGGGTCAGGTAGCCGAGCTTCTGGCTCTCGACGCCGTCGCGGCGGTAGGCGTCGAGAAGGAGCCAGCCGGCGCCGAGGTAGGCGGCGACGACGTCGGTGAGGACCTCGTTGTCGGCGGTGCGGGGGAAGCCGAGGTCGAGGCGGTGCAGCAGGACGTGGGTGATCTCGTGGGCGAGGGCCGCGCCGATGTCCCTGCGGCGGGTGCGGAAGCGGTCGTTGAGCTCCACGAAGTACTCGGGCCCGGCGGTGAGCTCGACGGTCGCGGCGTGCTCCATGGGCCGGAAGCTCACCACCATGCGGGCCTCGGGCAGCTGCAGGTGGCGGACGAGGGCGTGGGCCACCCGCTGGGTGCCGAGGTGCAGGTCCTCGTCGTCGCCGAGGGCGACGGCGGCGGCCGGCACGCTCGCCGGGTAGCGGTGCACGCCGTCGGGGGAGAGGCGGCGGTAGAGCGCGGTGAGCGAGGCGCGGACGGTGGCGCGGTGCGGGAAGCCGTGGGTGACACGGTCGGCCTCGTGACGGTTCGGCATACCGGATTCTCCCTTGTTTCCACTGTACGTTCCCTGCGGCGGTGCTGGCCGAAAAGGCTTTCTTGTGGCGGCAGTTGGGCGCTGTCCATAATCCGGACATGCCTTGACGGGCGCATGTCAGCGTTCGCCGAGGGCAACCCCCCACGAGAGAAGGCAGGCACATGAAGCAGAACCGCGTGGTTCGCACGCTCCAGAAGCTGGCCGCCGCCGGCGCCGTCGTCCTGGCGGCCGTCAGCCTCCAGCCCACCACGTCCGCCTCCGCCGCACCCGCGCCCGTCGTCGGCGGCACGCGCGCCGCCCAGGGCGAGTTCCCCTGGATGGTCAGGCTGTCCATGGGCTGCGGCGGCTCCCTGATCACCCCCCAGGTCGTCCTCACCGCCGCCCACTGCGTCAGCGGATCGGGCACCAACACCGGCATCACCGCCACCGCCGGGGTCGTGGACCTCCAGTCGAGCAGCGCCATCAAGGTCAGGTCCACCAAGGTCTACCAGGCCCCCGGCTACAACGGCACGGGCAAGGACTGGGCCCTCATCAAGCTCGCCTCGCCGATCACCTCGCTGCCCAACCTGAAGATCGCCGAGACGACCGCGTACAACAGCGGCACGTTCACCGTGGCCGGCTGGGGCGCCACCCGCGAGGGCGGCGGCCAGCAGCGCTACCTGCGCAAGGCGACCGTCCCGTTCGTCTCGGACGCCGAGTGCCAGGCCGCGTACGGCGGCTCCCTCGTCCCCGGCGAGGAGATCTGCGCCGGCTACAACGAGGGCGGGGTCGACACCTGCCAGGGTGACTCCGGCGGCCCCATGTTCCGCAAGGACAACACCGGTGCCTGGATCCAGGTCGGCATCGTGAGCTGGGGCGAGGGCTGCGCGCGGGCCGGCTACCCCGGCGTCTACACGGAGGTCTCGACCTTCGCCGCCGCGATCAAGTCGGCCGCGGCCACGCTGTAACCCGACGACGGCAGTGCCCCGGGGCGACCACGTCCCGGGGCACCCCCTCGTCCCGGGACACCCCCTCGTCCCGGGACACCCCCTCGTCCCGGGACACCCCCTCGTCCCGGGACACCCCCTCGTCCCGCACCCGGACCAGGGCCCCGTCCGGCCAGGCCCTGAGGCCCGGCCGGAAAGTGCAGCCAGGCGGGACTTTCCGCACCACGAGGCCCAACGGAGCGCGTTCGCCGTGGCGTCCACCTCCGGGACCCTGACAAGGGCCGCGGGAAACCCCGGGCCCGTATCAACCCCGGTGGTCGGATCGCGCTGGGTGTGCGGGGCTCTGCTGCGACCCGGGCCATGGCCCGAAGTCCCGCACAGCAGGAGGCGCGGTACTCCTCGTCGCCCGAAGGCCGTCGGTGCCGTCGGATTCACTCGGGGCGGTCGCCGAGCCGCCCGTCGCCGCTGACCCGGGCCGACCCCGAAGAGCGAGCCGAGGCCCCGGCGACCCCGCCGCCCGTCCGCGCTGCCCGCGGGTGACCCGCCGGACGATCCGGGGCCGCTCCCGGCTCAGGCAGGCTCCGCCGAGAGCGCTGCCGCCGGTTCCCGCGGCCCGGCCGCCGCCGCCACCGCCGACAGCTCCACCGACACCGCGGCGCCCTCCACCTCCAGGACCCACACGTCGTTCGCGCCCTCCCGCAGCACCGGGCCCGGCACGAAGAGGGCGTCCTGAGGACCGGCCGACCAGTAGCGGCCCAGACAGAAACCGTTCACCCAGACGAAGCCGCGGGTGGCGCCCGGCAGCCGCAGTTCGGCGTCGCCGGCGCCCGCGACCCCGATCGTCACGCGGTACAGACCGGGGCCCGGGGCGGCCGGCAGCGGCCCGAAGGGCACCTTGTCGACCGCCGCCGCCTCGAAGGCGTCGAGGCGCAGGCCCCGCGCCCGTACCCCGTGCAGGTACTGCCGCTCGTGCCGGACGCCGCCGGTGATCCCCTTCGGCTCGGCGAGCCGCGGCCCGTAGTTGACCCGGCCGAGGGACTCCACCCACAGGTCGACGACCGCCGGACCCGCCACGGGTTCGGCCAGCCGCGCCTCCTCGCCGTCGAGCACCCCCGCCGGAACCCCGTCGACGTACACCACCGCCCGGTCCCGCAGCCCCGTGACGCCCAGCGGGTACGGCTGCCGGGGCCCCGGCACGGACACCCGGTAGCGGACCAGGCCCCGGTCCACCCCCAGCTCCTCGAACGTCGGCGGCACCGGGGTGAGCGACTCCTCGCCGCCGAGGACCTCCAGGACCGCGTCCGGCGGCGCCCAGCCGTCGAAGAGGCCGGCCACGGGGGCGGCCAGCCGGGCCGGCGGCTCCGGGACCTCCGGCAGCGGCCCGTCCGCGTACGCGGCGAGCACCTCGCGGAAGCGGCGGTACTTCTCCGTCGGCCGGCCCGCCTCGTCGACCGGGGCGTCGTAGTCGTACGAGGTCACCGTCGGCCGCAGCACCCCGTCGTGCAGCCCGCCGGTCCGGTTCGCGCCCGCCCAGCCGGCGAAGTTCGTGCCGCCGTGCGCCATGTACAGGTTGACCGAGGCCCCGCACTCCAGGATCTCCCGCAGCTCGTCCGCCGCGTCCGCCGCGTCCCGCGCCGTGTGCTCCGTACCCCAGTGGTCGAACCAGCCGCACCAGAACTCCATGCACATCAGCGGCCCCGACGGCCGATGGCGCCGCAGCGTCGCGAAGCCCTCCCGCGCCCCCGAACCGAAGTTCGCCGTCGCGAGCACCCCCGGCACCGACCCGCCCGTCAGCATGTGGTCCTCGGGCCCGTCCGAGGTGAACAGCGGCACAGCGACGCCGCGGTCCCGCAGCAGCCGCGCCATCCACTCCAGATAGCCCCGGTCGCTGCCGTAGCTCCCGTACTCGTTCTCCACCTGGACCAGGATCACCGGGCCGCCCCGGTCGACCTGGCGCTCCACCACCTGCGGGAGCAGCCGACGGAACCAGGCCTCCACCGGCGCCAGGAACCCCGGGTCCAGCGTCCGCACCCGCCGCCCGAGCGGACCGGTCAGCCAGTGCGGCAGGCCGCCGTTCTCCCACTCGGCGCAGATGTACGGCCCCGGGCGCACGATCGCCCACATCCCGGCCCGCCGCACCGCGTCCAGGAACCGGCCGAGCTCCGCCACGTCCCCGTACCGGCCGGGCTCCCGCTCGTACAGGTTCCAGGGGACGTACGTCTCGACGCAGTTGAGGCCCATCGCGCGCAGCATCCCGAGCCGGTGCTCCCAGTGCCCCTCGTGCACCCGGAAGTAGTGCAGCGCCCCCGAGAGCAGCCGCACCGGCCGCCCGTCGAGCAGAAAGTCCTCGTCACCCACAGCGAACGTGCTCATGGCCTCACCCTCGCCCCCTGGCGGCGAGCCGGTCCATGGACAAAGATCGTCGCAGTTTGGACGTTACGGAGGCCCGGCGATGTACCACACCTGGATGCGCTACTTCACGCCCGGCCCCGTCCACCACCGGCTCGGCCTCGTCTGCCTCGGCGTCGGGCTCCAGCACGGCACCCTGCCCACCGTCGGCCCGCGCACCCTCGACCACCACGTCGCCGTCGTCGTCTCCGCGGGCGGCGGCTGGTACCTGGGCGCCGACGGCCGCCGCGCCACCGTCACCGCCCCCGCGCTGCTGTGGCTCACCCCCGGCGTCCCCCACCACTACGGCGCCGACCCCGGCACCGGCTGGGACGAGGCCTTCGTCGACTTCTCGGGACCCGCCACCGCCACGTACACCGAACTCGGCTACATCGAACCCGACCGGCCCGTCGTGCCCCTCTCCGACGCCGCCCCCGCCCGCGCCGCCATCGGCCGGATCGCCCGCGCCGCCCGCCCCGGCAACCCGCTCCTGGAAGTCGAGACCGGGGCCGCCGTCCACGAACTCCTCGTCGCCCTGCGGCGCGCCCGCGCCGACACCAACGCCGACGGCGACCCCGTCCTCGCCGCCCTCGCCCGCGACGCCTTCCAGCCCCTCTCCGTCGCCGACCACGCCACCCGGCACGGCATGACCCCCGCCGAGCTGCGCACCGCCGTCCGCCGTGCCGCCGGGTGCAGCCCCAAGGACTACCTGCTCACCGTCCGCCTCGGCCGCGCCAAGGAACTCCTCGCCGCCACCGAGCTGCCCGTCGCCGCCGTCGCCCGGCGCGTCGGATACGACGACCCCGCCTACTTCTCCCGGCTCTTCACCCGCCGCGTCGGCACCGCGCCCATCCGCTTCCGCGAGCAGCAGGGACGTTCCGTGCACGGCGGCTGGAGCGACCGCGTTCCGGATCCCGAACACCCGCCCACCATCCTGCCGAGATCCGTCTAAGCTCGCAGATCATGAGCGACACCAGCGAGATCGACCCGACCGTCACCGCCGAGCTGACCCGGCTGCGCGAGAGCATCGACAACATCGACGCGGCGGTCGTGCACATGCTCGCCGAGCGCTTCAAGTGCACCCAGCAGGTCGGCGTCCTCAAGGCCGAGCACCAGCTGCCGCCCGCCGACCCCGCCCGCGAGGCCCGCCAGATCGCCCGGCTGCGGGAACTCGCCGAGAGCGCCAAACTGGACCCGGCCTTCGCGGAGAAGCTCCTCAACTTCATCATCGCCGAGGTCATCCGCCACCACGAGACGATTGCGGACGGAGCACGCTGATGGCCCGCGTCACGGTCTTCACCCTCGGAGGGACCATCTCGGCGCGCGGCGGTGACGCGGCCCGGATGACCGGCCGGGAGGTCCTCGCCGAACTCGGCGCGCCCGAGGACGTCGTCGTCCGTGACTTCCGCCGCGTCCCCAGCTCCTCCGTCACCCACGAGGACCTCGCCGACCTGGCGGAGGAGGTCCGCAAGACCGTCGCCGACGGCTCCGGCGTGGTCGTCGTCCAGGGCACCGACACCCTGGAGGAGACCGCCTTCCTCCTCGACCTGCTCTGCACCACCGAGCAGCCGATCGCCGTCACCGGCGCCATGCGCCGCCCCGACCTGCCCGGCGCCGACGGCCCCGCCAACCTGGCCGCGGCGCTCGCCGTCGCCGCCGACCCCGCCTGCCGGAACCTCGGCGTCCTCGTCGTCCTCGCCGACGAGATCCACACCGCCCGCCTCGCCCGCAAGACCCACACCACCTCCGTCGCCGCCTTCGCCTCGCCCGGCGCGGGACCGATCGGCAGCGTCGTCGAGGGCGAGCCCCGGATCCTGCTCCGCCCCGCCGCCCCCGCCGCGCTCTGCCCGCTGCGGTTCGACCCGTCCGTACGGGTGGCCCTCGTGACGCTCTCCCAGGGCGACCGCGGCGAACTCCTCGAAGCCGTCGACGACCGCTTCCAGGGCCTCGTCGTCGCCGCCTTCGGCGCCGGCCACGCCCCCACCTGGCTCGTCGACCCGCTGGCCGACATCGCCCGCCGCATCCCGGTCGTCCTCGCGTCCCGTACGGGCGGCGGCACGACGCTCTCGCACACCTACCGCGGCCCCGGCTCGGAACACGACCTGCTGCACCACGGACTGATCCCGGCCGGCCCCCTCGACCCCGCCAAGGCCCGCGTCCTGCTCCACACCCTGCTCTCCAGCGGCGTGGCGGGCCCCGCGGGCTACGACCGCCCGCGGATCACCGCCGCCTTCGCCCACCTGAACGGCACGGGACGCGCCTGAAGCCGGCGACCGGCACGGGTACCCGCCCGAGGCCGGTCAACGGCACGGGACTCGCCTGAAGCCGGCGACCGGCACGGGTACCCGCCCGAGGCCGGTCAACGGCACGGGACTCACCTGACGCCGGTGACCGGCACGCGTACCCGCCCGAGGCCGGCGCATCAGCACCATCGGCCCGGGACGCGCCTGTTGAGCCGATAGCGCACCACCCCTGCCCCAGGCGGGAGGCATCGGGCAGCATAGGGCCCATGTCCGTACTGACGCGCGACGAAGCGCAGACCCGTGCCCAGCTCCTCGACGTCCACCACTACCGCGTGGACCTCGACCTCACCACCGGCGACGAGACCTTCGCGTCACAGAGCCTGATCCGCTTCACGGCCCGCGCCGCGGGGAACACCTTCGTCGAACTCAAGCCGGAGACCCTCCACTCCGCCCTCCTCGACGGCGAGCCCCTCGACGTCGCCGCCCTCGACGGCAACCGGCTCCCGCTGAGCCTCACCGAGGGCGAGCACACCCTGAGCGTCGCCACCACCATGCGGTACTCCCGCACCGGCGAGGGCATGCACCGCTTCAAGGACCCGACGGACGGCGAGTCGTACGTCTACACCCAGCTCTTCATGGAGGACGTCCAGCGCGTCTTCGCCGCCTTCGACCAGCCCGACCTGAAGGCCGTCTTCGAGATCGGCGTCACCGCCCCCGAGGGCTGGACCGTCCTCTCCAACGGCATCACCGAGCAGCAGCCCGACGGCAGCTGGCAGGCCGCCGCCACCCCGCTGCTCTCCACCTACTTCGTGTGCGTCGCGGCCGGCCCCTGGCACAGCGTCCGCACCGAGCACGCCGGCCTCCCCTTCGGCATCCACTGCCGCCGCTCCCTCGCCGCCCACCTCGACGCCGACGCCGACGAGATCCTCGCCGTCACCAAGGCCTGCTACGACCGCTACCACGAGAAGTTCGACGAGCCCTACCCGTTCGACTCGTACGACCAGGCCTTCGTCCCCGAGTTCAACGCGGGCGCCATGGAGAACCCCGGACTCGTCACCTTCCGCGACGAGTTCGTCTTCCGCTCCGCCGTCACCGTCACCGAGCGGCAGACCCGCGCCATGGTCATCGCCCACGAGATGGCCCACATGTGGTTCGGCGACCTCGTCACCCTGCGCTGGTGGGACGACATCTGGCTGAACGAGTCCTTCGCCGAGTACATGGGCTTCCAGACCGTCAACGAGGCCTGCTCCGACCTCTTCCCCGACACCTGGGTCGACTTCGGCATCGCCCGCAAGGCCTGGGGCTACGAGGCCGACCAGCGGCCCTCCACCCACCCCGTCGCCCCCGACCCGGAGGCCGTCCCCGACACCGCCTCCGCCCTCCTCAACTTCGACGGCATCTCCTACGCCAAGGGCGCCTCCGCACTCCGCCAGCTCGTCACCTGGCTCGGCGAGAAGGACTTCCTCGCCGGCATCAACATCCACTTCAAGCGCCACAGGTTCGGCAACGCCACCCTCGCCGACTTCATCGACAACCTCGCCGCCGCCACCGACCGCGACGTCCACGGCTGGGCCGAGCAGTGGCTCCGCACCACCGGCGTCGACACCCTCACCCCCCGCCTCGACGGCGCCGGCACCAGCTGGCAGCTCACCGTCGACCGCGCCGGCAGCCGCCCGCACCGCATCGCCGTCGGCGTCTACGACCGGGACCCCTCCGGCGACCTCGTGCCGCGCGAGCGCCGCGAGATCGACGTACCGCAGGAGGCGCCCACCGAGCTGACCGGCCCGCGCCCCGCCCTCGTCGTCCTCAACGGCGAGGACCTCACCTACACCAAGCTCCGCTTCGACGACGTGTCCGAGGAGTCCGCCCTGCGCGGCCTCTCCCGCATCCCCGACGCGCTGACCCGCGCCGTGATCTGGAACGCCCTGCGCGACATGGTCCGCGACGGCGACCTCGCCCCCGCCACGTACCTGGACACCGCCCTCGCGCACCTGCCCGAGGAGACCGAACTCGCCCTCCTCCAGGGCGTCCTCGGCTTCGCGCGGACCCAGATCGCCGACCGGTACGTCACCGAGGACGAGCGCCCCGCCGCCCTCGCGAAGATCGGCGAGATCGCCCGCGCGCTGCTGCGCCGCACCGAGGACGGCGAGTCCCCCGGCCTCCGCCTCACCGCCGTACGGACCTTCATCGACAGCGCCACCACCCCCGAAAAGATCGCCTCCTGGCTCGAGGAGGGAACCGTCCACGGCGGGCCCGAACTCGACCCCGAGCTGCGCTGGCGCATCCTCGCCCGGCTGGCCGTCCTCGGCGCCACCGACGAGGCCGCCATCGCCGCCGAACTGGAGCGGGACCCGAGCGCCACCGGCGAGGAAGGCGCCGCCCGCTGCCGCGCCGCCCTCCCGGACCCGGCGGCGAAGGCCGCGGCCTGGGCGGCCCTCTTCGACACGGACGACCTGTCCAACTACCTCTTCACCGCCACCGCCCAGGGCTTCTGGCAGCCGGAGCAGGCCGAACTCGTCCGCGCGTACGTGCCCCGCTACTACGCCGACGCCACCGCGCTCGGCGCCCGCCGCGGCCCCGCCATGGCCGAAGCGGCCGGCCGCTACGCCTTCCCGTTCCACGCCGTCGACGCGGAGTCCCTCGCCCTCGGCGAGTCCCACCTCGACGACGACACGGTGATCCCCGCCCTGCACCGCAAGCTCGTCGACCAGCTCGACGACCTGCGCCGCGCCCTCGCGGTCCGCACGGCCTGACGTCACCACCCCCCGGCGCCCGGCGCGCTGCCCGGGCGCCGGGGGACAGCACGACCAGCGGCTCGGAAGGACCTCGTCCTCCCGAGCCCTACGCGTACCTCCGACCAGGGGGTACGCCCTCCACGCGCCAGGGCCGTGTCCCCCGTTCGGGTCACAACCGCGGACTCCCGGGACAGGCCCCACCGGGGCCCGCCACGCTGTCGTCCATGCGTGCCGCACCCCCACCCCTCGCCGGAGGCAGCTCCGGCGCCGAGGCCCTCCGCCCCCTCCTGGACACCGTGCTCGACGCCCTCCACGACGGAGCGCGGGCCAGGGGCGGCCCCCTCCCGTCCGGCGGCCCGGAGGCCGTGGCGGCACGAACGGCGGCCCTCGGACCCGTCCTCCCCGAGCACGGCACCGGTGCGCACGAGGCCCTTCGCACCCTCGTCCGCGCCGTCGCCGAAGGCGCGGCCGACCCGGCCCACCCGCTCTGCGCCGCCCACCTGCACACCCCGCCCCTGGCACTCGCCGTCGCCGCCGACCTGGCGGCGTCCGCGCTCAACCCGTCGATGGACTCCTGGGACCAGGCGCCCGCGGCCTCCGCCCTCGAAGCGGAGGTCACGGCCGCGCTGGCCGCCGAGGTCTACCCGGCGGCCGGCCGCCCCGACGCGCTCGTCACCACCGGCGGCACCGAGTCCAACCAGCTCGCCCTGCTCCTGGCCAGGGAGCGGCACGGCCGCGTCCGCACCGTCGTCGGGGCCAACGCCCACCACTCCTTCCACCGCGCGGCCTGGCTCCTCGGCCTGCCCGAACCGGTCACCGTGCCCACCCCGACCGGCACCCTCGACCCCGCCGCCCTAGCCGAGGCCCTGCGGAGCCTCGACGGCCCCGTCCTCGTCGCCGCCACGGCCGGCACCACCGACGAGGGGCTGATCGACCCGATCCCGGCCCTCGCGGACGTGTGCGCGGCCCACCGGGCCGAGCTCCACGTCGACGCCGCCTACGGAGGCCCCGTCCTCTTCAGCCGGACGCACCGCCACCTCCTCGACGGCCTCGACCGGGCCCGCACCGTCACGGTGGACCTGCACAAGCTCGGCTGGCAGCCGGCCGCCGCAGGACTCCTCGCCGTACGGGACACGGCCGACCTGGCCGTACTCGGCCACACCGCCGACTACCTCAACGCCGACGACGACACCGAGGCCGGCCTGCCCGACCTCCTGGGCCGCTCCCTGCGCACCACCCGCCGCCCCGACGTCCTGAAGACCGCCGTCACCCTCCGCGCGCTCGGCCGCGACGGCCTCGGCGCGCTCGTCGACGCCTGCATGGAGCGCGCGCAGGACCTCGCCGACCTCGTGGAGAAGACCCCGGGCCTGGAACTCCGCGCCCGCCCCACCCTCACCACGGTCCTCTTCCGCCCGGCCACCGCCCCCGGACCCGCCGGCGACGCCGGCGTCCCGGAGCCCACCGGCGGCGGTCGCCGCCCGGGGCCCCCCACCGCGGCGACCGCCGCCGGGGCCGGCGTCACCTCCACCGACGGGGGCCCCGCCGCGATCCGCCGCACCCTCCTCGCCGAGGGCCGCGCCGTCCTCGGCCGCGCCGGGGCGGACGGACGCCTCTGGCTGAAGGCCACCCTGCTCAACCCCCACGCCACCCCCGGCGACCTGGCTCGACTCATCACCCTCGTGGAAGGCAGCACGCACCGATGACCGGCAGCACCCCTCAGCAGGACCTCGACCAGCCCCACGACCTGGTGGGCGTCGGCATCGGCCCCTTCAACCTCTCGCTCGCCGCCCTCGCGCACGGCGTGCCCGGTGGCCTCGCCGCCGCCTTCTACGAGCAGAAGCCGTCCTTCCAGTGGCACCCCGGCCTCCTCATCGAGGGCGCCACCCTCCAGGTCCCGTTCCTCGCGGACCTGGTGACCCTCGCCGACCCGGCGAGCCCCTGGACGTTCCTCAACTACCTGAAGAGCCGCGAACGCCTCTTCCCCTTCTACTTCGCCGAGAAGTTCCACATCCAGCGCGCCGAGTACGACGCCTACTGCCGCTGGGCCAGCGAGCGGCTCCCCGGCCTCCACTTCGGCCACCAGGTCGACTCGGTCCGCTGGAACCCCGAGCGCCGCCTGTTCGAGGTCGACTTCACCCAGGTCGACCCGGACGGCGGGGCCGAGGCCCTGGGGCGCGCCTACACCCGGAACGTCGTCCTCGGCGTCGGCACCGAGCCGTACGTCCCCGAGCCGCTCAAGCCCCTCGCCGACGCCCCCGGCGTCCCCGTCTTCCACTCCGCCGACTACCTCGCGCACCGCGACACGCTCCTCGCCGCCGGGCACGTCACCGTCATCGGCTCGGGGCAGTCGGGCGCCGAGGTCTTCCTCGACCTGCTGCGGTCGCGCCCCGCCGGGGCCGAGCGGATCCACTGGCTGGCCCGTACCGAGGCCTTCGCCCCGATGGAGTACTCCAAGCTCGGCCTGGAGCACTTCACCCCCGACTACACCCGCTACTTCCACGCCCTGCCCGAACCGGTCCGCGGCGACCTCGTGCCCCGGCAGTGGCAGCTGCACAAGGGCATCGACGCCGACACCATCGCCGCCGTCCACGACGAGCTGTACCGCCGCACCCTGCACGGCGGCTGGCCCGACGCCGTCCTCACCCCGGGGGTGCGGGTCCGCACGGCCGGGCGGGTGGCGACCACCCAGGTCGAGCTCCATCTGGAGCACCTGCAGCAGGGCACCCGCTCCCGGCTCACCACCGACGCCGTCGTGCTGGCCACCGGCTACCGGGAGCGCCCGGTGGACCGGATGCTCGCCGGGCTCGACCCGTACCTGCGCCACGACTCGGCCGGGCGCGCCCGGGTCGACGAGCACTACCGGCTGGTCCTCGACCCGTCCGTGACCGGCTCCGTCTTCGTCCAGAACGCCGAGAAGCACACGCACGGCGTCGGCGCCCCGGACCTGGGTCTCGCGGCCTGGCGCAGCGCGACGATCCTCAACGCGGTCAGCGGCAAGGAGCCGTACCCGCTGCCGCGCCGCACCGCCTTCACCAGCTTCGGCCTGGAGCCGCGGGAGGCACCGAGCATCCCGGCGCAGGACCGGAAGCTCACGCCCCTCACACAGAACGTGTGACGGGGGCAATCGCGGACGCGGGCCACGCCCGGCGACGGACCTCCGTGCCGGACGGCGAGGACGCCCGGAAGCACTGACCGGCCGCCGCCAGGGCGCCCTCCGACATCATCCGGCGGCGGCCGGGATCATGTTGTGGAAGGCGATGATCCGCCAGGCGGGGCCGTCGCCGCGGTCGGTCCGCTCGACGACGGCCAGGGCGTGCGTGGTGGCGAGCACGGCTTCGTCGGCGCCGGTGATCGTGGACTCGGCCTCGACGGTCGCCACGTCGGGCCGCAGGTACCGGATGGCGCGGATCCGGGCGTCGAGGAGGGTCGCCGCGTACGACGTCCGGAAGAGCCGGTCGTGACCGGCTTCGATGCCCGCGCGGCCGGCCGGCTTGTCTCCTCGTACGGTGGTGAAGTCGCAGTCCTCGGCGAAGCCCGCCGCGAAGAGCGTGGCGTCGCCCGCGGCCCAGCCGCTGGTCATGTCGGCCCACAGGGCCCGGATACAGGCGTCGTCGTCATGGGTGGTCATGGTCGGATCACATCCCCACGGGGGTTCGGGTGCGGACACGCAGCGGGATCTCGGCGCACTGGTTCCCCGTGGTCGGCGGGGCCCAGGCCGCGAGGGCGTGATAGAAGACGTCACCGCGGCGTTCGAGGTAGCAGATGATGTTGAGGGGCCAGGCGGTGTTGCCGAAGACGTACTGGTCCATGGGCGTCGGCTGCTCGCTGAGGACGCACGCGCGTTCTCCCGGCGGGCCTATCCGGTGCCAGTCCGGATGCATGTGGATGGAACCGAGCAGGTCGAGTCCGAGGGCGTCGGCCTTCTTCGAGATCCTGAGCAGATCGGCGGAGTCGACCCACCAGCCCCGGTGCTCGTTCTCGTAGGCGGACCCGAATCGGGGCACGATCGCGTCGCTGAACTCCCTGCGGGCCGCCGGGTCCGAGGTGCGCGCGTTGCGGCCGAAGGCGACGTGCTCGACGTTCAGCGTGGCGCCCTCGGCGCTGCCGAGGAGGAGCGCGAAGCAGGGAAGGGGAGCCTCGGGAGTGATGAGCTGGTACTGCCCGACGGCGACGGTGATGAACTCGTCGAGCGCCTGGTGACACATCAGGACGGTGGGGTCACTGCGGAATTCGTCCGGTTCGGACACGGTCGGGTGGTCTCCGTTCCTCGCTGAGTGATGTCCGTTCAAAGCGAGTTGGAGCGTATGGACCCCGGGTCTCTACCCGGTCTCGGTCGAATCCCGCCCGGCTGTGGGCAGAGTGGTCGCCGTCGGGAATGTGGCGACCTTTCCGGTCGGGGCAGGGGCCGTGACGTGCGGGACCGGCTCCTGCCCCGACGGCGGGACCGCGCGGAGGACCGCGGTGGGCGATCCTCCTGTACGACGCACGCGGACCCGCCGCCGAGAGGTGCTAGAACACCGGCACGCCGTCCCGGGTCAGCTTCCAGCCCACCGACGCGAAGAGGGCCGGGTCGACCGTGCCCTTCGCCTTCACCCACTGGATGATGGTGTTGCGGATCTCGTCCGAGTTCGCCCACAGCTGCTGGGCGCCGGCGACGTGCGGGAACGCGCCGCCGCCGCTCGCCCGGTAGTTGTTGACCGCGAGGACGAACCTCGCGGCCGGGTCCAGCGGCTTGCCCTCGAAGGACAGGCCGGTGATGCGCTGCCCGGCCGGCTTCGCGATGTCGATCTCGTACGTCAGACCCGACACGGCGTCGTAGTTGTAGTCCGGCGTCCCGCCCGCGTTCGTCAGCGCCGCCGTGTCCACCGGCGCGCCGGCCGCGGTCTGGACGTAGTACCTCGCGGAGTACTCCAGGTAGTCCTTCAGCTGCGCGCCCGTCAGGAGACGCGCCTCCAGGGTGTTCTCGAAGGGATACAGGCCGGCGGCGTCCTTGATGCTGATCTCGCCGGCCGGGATCCGGGCCGTGCGGGAGAAGCAGGAGGCCTGCGAGAGGACCGGGAGACCGGCGTACGCGCCGCCGGCGAGGGCCGCCTTCACGGTGTCGGCCTGGACGACGTTGATCAGGTCGATGATCGGTTCGTCCTTCCACGGCGCGTCGGCCGTGGTCATGGCCGTCGTCGAGGTGCCGATGACCTGGTTGACGTACGCGACGACCTTCTTGTGCTCGTCCGCGAGCAGCCCGGTGATCTCCGGGTCCTCCGCCACCGTGTTGGAGTTGAGGACCTGCGCCCCGACCTTCTCGACGGTCCAGCGGCCCTTCTCCCAGACCAGGTCGAAGTCGAAGAGGGTGAGGCGCTGGCCCCACTTCAACGGCTCGGAGAGCACGACCTCCTTGCCGGTCTCCTTGTTGGTGACGCGGTACTCGGGGATCTCGGTGTGCGCGTGGCCGACGAGGATGGCGTCGATGCCCGGGACCTGCTCGGCGACGAGCCCGGCCGCGTTCTCGATGTGCGGCAGCTGGTCACCGTACGAGGAGGTGCCGCTGGAGCCGGAGTGCGCCGAGACGACGACCACGTCGGCGCCCATCGAGCGCAGCTTCGGCACCCACTTCGCGGCCTGCTCCTCCAGGCCGGGGAAGACCATCCTGCCGGTGACGTTCGCCTTGTCCCAGATGGCGATGCCCGGGTTGGTCAGGCCCAGTACGGCGACCTTGACGTCCTTGCCGTGCGGGGTGCACAGGCGGTGCATGCTGTACGGGGCGAACGCCGGGCGCAGGGTCTTGGCGTCGAGGGCGTTGGCGCCGAGCAGCGGGAAGTCGCACTGCTCCTCGAACTTCCGCAGCACCGGGATGCCGTAGTTGAACTCGTGGTTGCCGAGCGCGGCGGCGTCGTAGCCGATGGCGTTCATGGCCTGGGCCATGGGGTGGACCGGGCCGCCGGTCCGGGTGATCGGGTCGACCTTGGCGTAGTAGTAGGACAGCTGGGTGCCCTGGATGGTGTCACCGGCGTCGATGAGGAGGGTGTTGCGGCGGCCCTTGGCGGCGCGGACCTGCTCGACGAGGGTGGAGATCTTGGCGAGGCCGATGTCGTTGTGGGCCTTGTCGTCGAACTCCTTGTCCGTGAAGTAGTCCCAGTTGAAGACGTTGCCGTGCAGGTCGGTGGTGCCCATCACGGTGAAGGAGTACCGCTTGCGGGGACGCGGGCGGTCGGCGCCGTGGGCCTCGGCGGGGGCGGCGACGGCTCCGGCGATGGCCACTCCGGCCCCGGCGGCGGCCGAGCGCTCCAGGAACGTCCTGCGGTTCAGCGGCATGTGTTTCTCCCCTTTGGTTCTGTGGCGTCCGCGCCGAACGCGGCGCACAACGCGCGTAGATTCTGGCCCAGACGCCCACACCGACAACAGACCTTTCGGGTTACGGAGTGGGAAAGTGTTCGGTGGACGATCGTGACCGAATACGGAGGATCAGGACGTGACGCAGGAACACGCGACCCCGGAAGCACCGCAGGTGACGGTCCGCGGCGAGGGACGCCTCGACGTCGACCCGGAGCTCGCCCGGATCTGGCTGACCGTCTCCGCGCGCGGCACGGACCGGGCGGCGACGCTCGCGGACCTGACCCGACGCAACGCGCAGGTCATCGACCTGGTCAAGGCGGCGGGGGAGGCGGTCGAGAAGCTGGAGACGGGCCGGCTGACGATCGCGCCGGAGCTCGGCAGGCGCGGCCGCGGCGAGCGCGTGCACGCCTACGCGGGCCGGGTGCGGGTGACGGCCGAGCTGACCGACTTCACGGTGCTCGGCGAGCTGGTGACCCGGCTCGCCGACCTGGAGATGACGAGCGTCGACGGTCCCTGGTGGGCGCTCAGACCGGAGTCGCCGGCGTACGCGGAGGCGCGACGGCTCGCCGTGACGGAGGCGGTGCGGCGGGCCCGCGCGTACGCGGAGGCGCTGGGCACCTCCCTCTCCTCACTCCTCGAACTGTCGGACGCCGGGGTCGGCGGGCCCGGACTGCCGAGGTCCGCCGGATTCGCCGGCGCGCCGGTCGCGTTCGCCGCCGAGGGGGTCGGCGAGGCCCCGCCGCTGGACCTCGAACCGCAGCGGCAGACCGTGACGGCCGAGGTCGTGGCGCGCTTCACGATGCGACCGCCCGCACTCTGAGACGGGAGCTCCGGGGGCGCGGAAATCGCTCATCGGAGCACCCCCGCGCACAGATTCAAGACTTGTCAACAAGCTTTCACGGAAAGGTTGTTGAGTAGTCATGCCGAGCCAACTTCCTACCCGTGGGTAAGCCCTAGGCTCGACCCATGCGCCGAGCGAAAATCGTTTGTACCCTTGGGCCCGCCACCGAAACATACGACCAGATCAAGGCGTTGGTCGAGGCCGGAATGGACGTGGCCCGCTTCAACCTCAGCCACGGCGGCTACGCCGAGCACGAGGGGCGTTACCAGCGCGTCCGCAAAGCCGCCGACGAGACCGGCCGCAGCGTCGGCGTCCTCGCCGACCTTCAAGGCCCGAAGATCCGCCTCGGCCGGTTCCGTGAAGGTCCCGTACTCCTTGAACGCGGCGACGAGTTCACCATCACCGTCGAACCGACCGAGGGCGACCGCCACTGCTGCGGCACGACCTACCCCGGCCTCGCCGCGGACGTGACCCCCGGCGAGCGCATCCTCGTCGACGACGGCCGCGTCACCCTGGAGGTCACCTCCGTCGACGGCCCCCGGGTGAACACCCTCGTCGTCGAGGGCGGCATGGTCTCCGACCACAAGGGCCTCAACCTGCCCGGCGTCGCCGTCTCCGTCCCCGCGCTCTCCGAGAAGGACGTCGAGGACCTCCGCTGGGCGCTGCGCATCGGCGCCGACGTCATCGCCCTGTCCTTCGTCCGCAGTGCCCGCGACATCGAGGACGTCCACCGGATCATGGACGAGGAGGGCCGCCGGCTTCCCGTCATCGCCAAGATCGAGAAGCCCCAGGCCGTCGAGAACATCGAGGAGATCGTCGCCGCCTTCGACGGGATCATGGTCGCCCGCGGCGACCTGGGCGTCGAGATGCCCCTGGAACAGGTTCCGATCGTCCAGAAGCGGGCGGTCAAGCTGGCCAAGCGCAACGCCAAACCGGTCATCGTCGCGACCCAGATGCTCGACTCGATGATCGACAACTCCCGGCCGACCCGCGCCGAGGCCTCCGACGTCGCCAACGCCGTCATCGACGGCACGGACGCCGTCATGCTCTCCGGCGAGACCAGCGTCGGCCGCTACCCGATCGAGACCGTGCGCACCATGAGCCGGATCGTCGAGGCCGCCGAGGAGGACGTCCTCGCCAAGGGCCTGCCGCCGCTCACCGAGCGCAACAAGCCCCGGACCCAGGGCGGCGCCGTCGCCCGCGCCGCCGCCGAGATGGGCGACTTCCTGGGGGCCAGGTTCCTGGTGGCGTTCACGCAGTCGGGCGACACGGTCAAGCGGCTCTCCCGCTACCGCTCGCCGATCCCGCTCCTGGCCTTCACCCCGGATCCGGCCACCCGCTCCCAGCTCAACCTCACCTGGGGCGTCGAGACCTTCCTCGGTCCGCACGTCGACTCCACGGACGCGATGGTGGCCCAGGTCGACGAGGAACTGCTGCGGATCGGGCGCTGCCGGAAGGGCGACATCGTGGTCATCACGGCGGGCTCCCCGCCGGGTGTCGCCGGCTCGACGAACCTCGTCCGGGTCCACCACATCGGAGACCCGCTGACCTAGGGGTCAGTGCTTGGGGCCGACGTGCCGGTCCATGAGCGCGACGGAGGTCTTGCGGGCGACGGAGATGTTCTGCGCGGTGCGCGACTGGTTCGCTGGCTTCCACTCGACGTTCACGCGGTCCAGGGCGTCGGTGAACAGTCCGATGATGTCGGCGGACGAGTTGGTGAAGAAGTAACGGGGGTACTCGTACCGCTTCCGCTCGCCGCCGATGAGCCGGGTCGTCCAGTTCGTGATCCGGCTCCCGTCGGAGTGGATGAGTCCTCGGATGAAGTCCCACGAGTGCAGGTCGACGATCTCCTGCTGCCAGGCTTCGAGGGCGATGCGACGCTCGTGCTTCTTGCCCGGCCCGTGCTGCGGGAAGAGGCAGGTGAGGTGCTTGGAGTACACCTTGAGGTCATGGCACCCGACCTTCCGGACCCAGCAGATCGAGTTGCCCGGAAGCACCGCATGTAAGGACGCCTGGGCTTCTTGCTGCACGCCGGGCCAGGCGTCGTCGAGAGTGATCCGCAGGCTCGCAACACGGTGTTGGCGGGGCTGACTGATGTATCCGTCGCCGAGATAGAGTCCGAGGAGGTAGGCGTACGCATCAGCGGCGTCCGGCGGGCCCGGCAGCGAACGGCACCGTACGCAGGGCGCGAATACACGGGAGCGAGGTTCGATACGCCCTTGCCAACTGCGGATGGAGGCGCGGGAGATCCCCGTCTCCTTGCTGACGGAATTGAGGCTCCGGCCTTGGGCGACAAGAGCCAATGCCTGCTTACGGGTTTCGACGTCGTACATGTGGGCGATCGTGGCCGCTTCGTTCCAGCCGTACGGCGTAGATGATTAGGCTTCACGCATGTGGGTGACGATCACTTCCCACCCTGTCGACCTTCGAATCGAAGGAAAAAGTGCCCCGGGTCGGACTCGAACCGACACTGTGTGGGTTTTGAATCCACTGCCTGCTGCCAATTGGGCTACCGGGGCCCGCGGAATCAAAGGTTTCCCCTGACCCTCTGCGCGTCCACCATACCGCAGCTAGGTAGGCTCTTGGTGAGCTGTATCCGCCTTGGAAGAGGCCTTGAACGAGGAGCCCCCGTGACCGCCCCCGAGTCGCCCCAGCCCGCCGACGACGCCGAGGCGTCGCACGTCCCGCCGCTGACGACCCGCGTCGTCATCGCCGAGGACGAGGCCCTCATCCGCCTCGACCTCAAAGAGATGCTGGAAGAAGAGGGCTACACGGTCGTCGGTGAGGCCGGGGACGGCGCCACGGCCGTCGAGCTCGCCCGCGAGCACCGCCCCGACCTCGTCATCCTCGACGTCAAGATGCCCGTCCTGGACGGCATCTCCGCCGCCGAGAAGATCGCCGGCGAGTCCATCGCCCCGGTCCTCATGCTCACCGCCTTCTCGCAGCGGGAGCTCGTCGAGCGGGCCCGGGACGCCGGCGCCATGGCGTACCTGGTGAAGCCCTTCAGCAAGAGCGACGTGGTGCCGGCCATCGAGATGGCCGTCTCCCGCTTCGCCGAGCTGCGCGCCCTGGAGAAGGAGGTCGCCGACCTTTCCCAGCGCCTGGAGACGCGCAAGCTGGTGGACCGCGCCAAGTCCGTCCTCCAGACCCAGTACGGCCTGACCGAGCCGGCCGCGTTCCGCTGGATCCAGAAGACCTCGATGGACCGCCGCATGTCGATGCAGCAGGTCGCCGAGGCCGTCATCGAGGACGCCGAGGAGAAGAAGGCGGCCCGGGAACAGCAGTAGTCCCGCCGCATCCCTCGTACGGCCGCACGAAGAAGGCCCGCCCCACAGCACTGTGGGGCGGGCCTTCCGTCATGAGCGGATCGGAGGTGCTCAGTCCTCGCCGAGGTACGTCTTGCGCACCTCGTCGTCGACCAGCAGGTCCTGACCGGTGCCGGACAGCTTCACGTGTCCGACCTCCATCACGTACCCGTAGTCCGCGAGGGAGAGCGCGGCCTGCGCGTTCTGCTCGATGAGCAGGATCGTCATGCCCTCGGACTTCAGCGCCTGGATGGTCTCCATGATCTTCTGCATCATGATCGGGGAGAGGCCCATCGAGGGCTCGTCCAGCATCAGCAGCTTGGGCTGGGACATCAGCGCCCGGCCCATCGCCAGCATCTGCTGTTCACCGCCGGAGAGGGTGCCCGCGGCCTGCTTGCGACGCTCGCCCAGGATGGGGAAGAGGTCGTAGGCCTTCTGGATGTCCTTCTCGATGCCGGCCTTGTCGCTGCGGAGGAAGGCGCCGAGCTGGAGGTTCTCCTCGATGGTGAGCCGGGGGAAGATGTGCCGGCCCTCGGGGGAGTGCGCGAGTCCGAGCGAGACCACCTTGTGGGCCGGGATGCCGTTGAGCACCTGGCCGTCGAAGGTGACCGTGCCGCCGGTGGGCTTGAGCAGACCCGACAGGGTGCGCAGGGTCGTGGTCTTGCCGGCGCCGTTGGTGCCGATCAGGGCGACGACCTGGCCCGCCTCGACGGAGAAGGAGATGCCCTTGACGGCCTCGATCTTGCCGTAGGCGACCCTGAGGTCCTCGACCTCCAGAAGTGCGGTCACTTGGAGTCTCCTTCGGTGGTGCTGTCCGCGTCGGCGGCCGGAGCCCCGTCGGCGGGGGTGTCGTCGGCCTCGGGAGCCTCGTCGGCCTCGTCGGCAGCCTCGACCTCGGCTTCCTCGACCTCGGCCGCAGCTTCGACCTCGACCTCGGCTTCCGCAGCCTCGACCTCGGCTTCGGCTTCCTCGGCCGCAGCCTCGACCTCGGCCTCGTCGGCCGCAGTGTCGGTCTCGGCCTCGGCGGCTCCGGCGGCCTCCGCCGCCACCTCGGCGGCCTCGACCTCGGCGGCCTCCTCCGCGCCGGGCGCGCCCTCGTACGGGGTGCCCAGGTAGGCGGCGACGACGCGCTCGTCGCCCTGGACGACCTCGGAGGTGCCCTCGACGAGCTTCTCGCCCTGGACGAGGACGGCCACGCGGTCACAGAGCTTGAAGATGAACTTCATGTCGTGCTCGATGACCAGGACCGCGATGCCGCGGTCGCGGATCGCGAAGACCAGTTCCTCGGTGGTGCGGGTCTCGCTCTGGTTCATGCCGGCCGTCGGCTCGTCGAGCAGCAGCAGACCGGGGTCGCTGGCGAGCGCGCGGGCGATCTCCAGCTTGCGCTGCTCGCCGTACGGCAGGTTGCGCGCCAGGTGGTCCGCCTTCTTGGCCAGACCCACGAACTCCAGGAGCTCCATGGCCCGTTCGCGGGACGCGGCCTCGGCCCGCTTGAAGCCCGGACCGCGCAGCAGCGCGGACCAGAGGCCCTCCTTGGTCCGGGTGTGACGCCCGACGAGGACGTTCTCCAGGACCGTCATGTTGGAGAAGAGGCGGATGTTCTGGAAGGTACGCGCGATGCCGGCCTGGGTGACCAGGTGCGGCTTCGGCGGCAGGACCGTCCCCTTGTAGCTGACCTTGCCCTCGGTGGGGACGTACAGACCGGTCAGGCAGTTGAAGAAGGTCGTCTTGCCGGCGCCGTTAGGGCCGATCAGACCGACGATCTCGCCCTCGCGGACGGTCAGGTCGACATCGCGGACGGCGGTCAGGCCGCCGAACCGCATGGTGACGCCGCTGGCTTCCAGGACCGGCGCGGCCGTGACGGTGCCGGTGGCGGTTTCCGTGGTGGTGGTCGTCATGGCTCTCACGCCCCTGCCTTCGCCGTGCCGGCGTCAGCGCCCTCGTCCTCGGACTGTCGCTGTTCCGGTACGGCGACCTGGTCGTCGTTCTCGTGGAATTCCAGCTGCGCCCGCTTGTTGGCGATGAGGCCCTCGGGGCGGAAGCGCATCAGCAGGATCAGGGCGAGGCCGAAGCCGAGCAGCTGGTAGTCCTGCATGAACTGCAGCTTCGCCGGGATCAGGAAGAGCAGCGCGGAACCGACGATCGGGCCGCTGATCGTGCCCATGCCGCCGAGGATGACGGCCGCGAGCAGGAACGCGGAGTTCGGCGGGACGGGGCCGGCGAACACGTAGTTCTCCGGGACCACCGTCGTGTTGACGTGCGCCTGCACCGTGCCCGCGAGGCCCGCGAGGGCCGCGCCGAGGGCGAAGGCGATCAGCTTGACCCGGAAGCCGTTGATGCCCATGGCGGTGGCGGCGGTCTCGTCCTCGCGGATCGCGACCCAGGCGCGGCCGATGCGGCTGTTGCTCGCACGGGCGAAGACCAGCACGACCAGCGCCATGATGAGGATCATGAGCAGGTAGTAGTTGGCGTACGCGCCCAGCTCGACACCGAGGACGGTGTGGGGCTTGCCGAAGTTGTACCCGAAGAACTCGAGGTGCGGGATGTTCGGGATGCCGTTCGGGCCGTTGGTGATCTTCGGGCCCGAGGTGCCGTCGAGGTTGCCCATGGCGATGCGGAAGATCTCTCCGAAGCCGAGGGTCACGATGGCGAGGTAGTCGCCGCGCAGTCGCAGGGTCGGCGCGCCGATGACGACGCCGAAGACCAGCGAGGCCGCCATGCCCGTCAGCGCCGCCGCCCAGAAGGGGAACTGCACGCCGAAGGCGGAGGAGGTGGCGCCGGAGACCAGGGCCGCGGTGTACGCGCCGACGCCGAGGAAGGCGACGTAACCGAGGTCGAGCAGACCGGCGAGGCCGACGACGATGTTCAGGCCGAGCGCGACCGTCGCGAAGATCAGGATGTTGACCGCGATCAGCGTGTACGTGTCGCCGCTCTGCTGCAGGAACGGGAAGGCGATCGCGGCGACCAGCGACGAGGTCACGGCCACCTGGCGGTTCCGTGCGGTGATCGCGGAAAGCCGCTGGGTCAGACCGGACTTGATCAGCGCGACGGCGGAGAAGGAGACCAGGATCAGGTACGCGATGAAGAGCTGCGGCTCCGAGTCGTCGGTGTCGATGCCGAACGTGACGACGAACAGGCCGAGCGCGAAGACCGCGACGATGATCAGGATCTCGACCCACGAGGGCAGCTGCTTGGCGGGAGCGGCCTTGCGGGAGTCGTCCTGCAGGAGGTACGCGGCGATCGCCGGGACGGCGGAGGCGACGACGGCGACACCGGCACCGGGCTCCAGGTCCACCAGGAGGCCGAGCTCCACGACGATCGCGATCGTCGTGAAGAGGGTGGTGGCGAAGGTGCCGAGGGCCATGATCCACAGCGCCTTGCGGGCGCCGGCCGGGGTCAGCCAGCCGAGGCCCTTCACACCGAGTGCGGAGAGCGCGTGGAGGGCGGTGAGGACCGCTCCCACCAGGGTGAGGAGCTGGAGCGGCGCGGGGTTGCCGTAGATCGTGAGGTTGCCCGGGAAGGCGGTGGTCCACGTCCAGGCGAGGAAGGTGCTGGCGACCGTGGCGACGGAGCCGCCGACGGCCGTCCAGAGCAGCGCGGCGCGGTTCGGCGCGGCCTTGGTCTTGGTCAGGTTCTCGGTCATGGTGCTCACGCCCTGTCCGCGACGCGCTCGCCGAGCAGGCCCTGGGGCCGCACGAGGAGTACGAGGATGAGGAGGACGAAGGCCCACACGTTGGACCAGGCACCGCCGCCGAGCTGCTGCATGCCGGGGATGTCCTCGATGTAGGCGATGGACAGGGACTCGGCGAGACCGAGGACCACACCGCCGACCATGGCGCCGTAGATGTTCCCGATGCCGCCGAGGACGGCCGCGGTGAACGCCTTGAGGCCGAGGACGAAGCCCATCTCGAAGCCGATCTGACCGCGCTCCAGGCCGTAGGCGACGGCGGCGACGGCGGCGAACGCGGCACCGATGGCGAAGGCCATCACGATGATGCGGTCGGTGTTGATGCCCATCAGCTTGGCGGTGTCCGGGTCCTGCGCGGTGGCCTGCATGGCGCGGCCGCTGCGGCTCTTGGAGACGAAGACGCCCAGGGACAGCATGCAGAGCGGGGCGAGGACCAGGATGAAGAGGTCGGCGCGCTGGATCTGCAGGCTTTCGGTGATCTTGAAGGCCTCGCCGGTGAACTCGGGGAAGCTGCGCTTGTCCTTGGCGTTCGGGTAGAAGCCCCAGACGAGCTGCTGGAGGGCGATCGACAGGCCGATGGCCGTGATCAGCGGAGCGAGCTTGGGGGCGGTGCGCAGCGGTCGGTACGCGAACCGTTCGGCGGCGGTCGCGACGGCCACGGAGGCGATCGCGCCACCGATGATCATGAGCGGTATCGCCACCAGGAGCGGGGTCCCGCCAGGGAGCGCCAGATAGGTGGTGAGGGCGCCGAAGCCGCCGATCATGAAGATCTCGCCGTGGGCGAAGTTGATGAGCTGGACGATGCCGTACACCATGGTGTAGCCGATGGCTACGAGGCCGTAAAGGGCTCCCATGGACAGGCCGTTGACCAGCTGTTGCGGCAGTTCGTTCACCGCAGGCCTCCGATGAGCTTGTCGGATAAGACTCCGCGCGAGGGCGCTGTTTGCGCCCTCGCGCGGCTTGGTTCAAGTGGTGCGGGGTTCCCGGACGGGTACCGGGGTGGCGACTACTGGTTGAAGGTGTCGCTCTTGACGTCGATCCACTTGCCGCCCTCGACCTTGTAGACCGTGAGCTGCTTGTTCGTGGTGTCGCCGAACTCGTCGAAGGAGACCTTGCCGGTCACACCGTCGAAGGAGACCTTGCCCAGGGCCTCGGTGACCTTGGCGCGGGCGTCGGACGGCAGCTTGCCGCCGTTGGCCTGGACGACGGCCTTGACGGCCTGGATGATCGCCCAGCCGGCGTCGTAGGAGTAGCCGCCGTAGGCCGCGTACGGGTCCTTGTAGCCGCCCGCGTTGTAGTCCGCGATGAACTTCTTGGCGGTGTCGAGCTTCTCGACCGGGTAGCCGATCGAGGTGGCCAGGTCACCGTCGTTGGCCTCGGCGGAGGCGCTGATGAAGGCCGGGTCGTAGATGCCGTCGCCACCCATGACGGGGATCTTGGCGCCGGTCTTCTTGATCTGGTCGGAGAGCAGGCCGCCCTCGGGGTACTGACCGCCGAAGTAGACGGAGTCGGCGCCGGAGGCCTTGACCTTGTCGGCGGTGGAGGAGAAGTCGGTCTCCTTCACGGTGACGTGGTCGGTGCCGAGGACCTGGCCGCCGAGACGCTTGAACTCGTCCGAGAAGATCGCGGCGAGGCCGGCGCCGTAGGTCTGCTTGTCGTCGACGACGAAGACCTTCTTCTTGCCGGCGTCCTTGAAGAGGTACTGGGCGGCGAACTTGCCCTGGACCACGTCGGTGGCGGCGGTGCGGAAGTAGGTCGGGAAGGGGCGCTTGAAGTCGCCCTTGCCCCAGTTGTCGCCCTGGCTGAGCGCCGGGTTGGTGTTGGCCGGGGAGACCTGGGCCAGGTTGGCGGCGGCGAAGACACCCTGCATCTGCTGGGAGACGCCGGAGTTCAGCGGGCCGACGACGCCGAGGACGTCCTTGTTGCCGACGAGCTTGGTGGCGTTGGCCTGGCCCGAGGCGGGGACGGCCTGGTCGTCGAGACCCTCGATCTTGAAGGTGACGCCCGGGACTTCCTTGTTCTTGTTGGCGGTCTTGGCCGCCAGGTCCACGGAGTTCTTGATGCCCTGGCCGAGCGCGGAGAGGGAGCCGGTCAGCGGTGCGTCGACGCCGATGACGACGGTCACGCCGCCACCGTCGGCGTTGTTGTCGCTGCCGCCCTTGTCGTCACGCGAACCGCATGCGGTGAGAGTGAGCGCTCCCGTGGTGAGCACGCTGGTGAGGATGAGCAAAGAACGGTGTCGCACGAAGAATCCTTTCCCTGGCGCGGCCCCCTCAAGCTGAGGCGGTGCCGTGAAGCTGTGTAGCTAGAGGTGCCGTTTTCGATGCCGGGCCGTACGGGGTCGAGCAGGGCCGTGCAGTGGAAGCGCCCGGCGGCGCGGTGACTGGCCGTGACTCTAGGCGCAGGTGGGGAGGGTCGGGGAGCGCCGAGGTCAGGATGTGACTGTCTTGTTATGCCGACGGGTGGAGACGGTGTGCAGCGGGTGGGCAAACTCGGGCACACCGGTCGGTTGGGCGGTGTTCACATCGTGAGAATCCCCAGTTCCGCTAAGGGGCTTGAGAGGATCACGGTCCTGACCGCGGCCTCGTGAGGGTCTCCGGATAGCGGATATGGCCTCTGATCTGAGCGGACGAAGATCCGACGCCGCCCCGGGGCGGTTTCGGCCCCGAACATTGCGCGGATGTTACGCAGGGTGACGGCAGGTCCGGCGGATATCAGCCACCCGGGGAGACCGGGGGAGTCGTCCCTTCCCCCGGCGGGCGCCAGTTCTCCGAACTTCCGGTGGCCCCCTTCGCCGCCTCGCAGCGCCGCCGCGACTCCCGGTCGGCGAGCCCGGCCGCCGCCTCGCGACCGGCGCGCCGCTCCTCGGCCCTGGCCGCCACGAGCACGTCGTCGTGGATCTCGTACTGCTCGTTGGAGAGCCCCTTCTGCTCCCAGTCAAGTCCGGCCCACACACTGCCCCTGAGGGCCTCCTTCACCCAGTACGACACCAGGCTCGTGCAGATGTCCGCGGGAGTGCTCGCGCGGGGCGCGGGCGCCGGACCGGGCGCCCGGCCGTCGCCCGCGGCGAGGGCCAGCGCGCACCCGGCCAGGACCGCGGCGAGCGCGGCCCCGGCCGGGCGAAGTCGCCTGGGGATCACGGGAGTCGGACGTACGGCTTCAGGAAGTCACGCGCGCCGGGGGTGTCCAGGCGGTACGTGACGTTGGTGGCGTAGCAGGGGGTGTCGCCCGTGATCGTGGTGGCGACCAGGGTCAGCCTGCCGTCCAGCGTCGCGAAGTTGGGGCCGCCCGAATCGCCGTAGCAGGCACCGCCGTTGCCCTGGGGCGCGGTCATGGCGAGCCGGATCCAGGCGTCGTTGAGCGCGTCGAACGACACCGGCGCCTTCATGCGGACCCCGCCGCCCGGATGGGTCTGGCCGCCCGGCCCCCGCTCCGCCTCCTGCGTGCCGTAGCCGGCGACGAGGAACGAGGTGGAGTTCAGCCCCTGCGGACCGAGGGCGGACAGCGAGCCCGCCTTCGGGAGCGCCGCCGGGGTGAAGGACCAGCGGGCCTTCACGGCCTTCGCCGGCAGTTCGATCACGGAGATGTCGTGGGTGTCGGAGGCCGGGCCGGGGTAGGCGGGGTGGCTGATCGCGGTGCCCTCGACGGCCACGCTCCGTGCAACGGCGGCGGGGTCGCCCGGGTGCTCGGCGGCGGCCCGGTCGAGACCGGCCTGCACGTCCTGGTCGAGCGACACGTAGAACCGCACGTTCTCCGGCCAGTCCGTCGTGCAGTGGGCGGCCGTGAGGAAGGTGTCCGCGTCGATCATGGTGCCGGAGCAGACCCAGTCGACGCGGTCGGGCGTCGCGGGGTCGTCGTCGGCGTCCCAGGTCGCGACGAGCGCGCCGACCTCGGTGCGCTCCGGGGCGGGCGCCGCGTTGTACGAGTTGATCGCCGACGACGGGATCGCGGTGGCGAGCACGACGGCGCAGGCGGCGGCGGTGACGGCGGTCATCGCGGTGGTGGTGCGAACGGCGGTCACGAAGAAACCCCTCGGTGTGTGAACGGATCGGATGATCGGTGTTCTCCTGTGGGGGGAGGTTCGCCAGTGAAGCGGCTGCGCCCGCGTGCGACAAGAGGACGAAGGGGGCGGAACGCGATCGCGTTCCGCCCCCTTCGTGGGTGCGCTCACCGGGTGCCCCGGGGCCCGTCCGTCCGGCCCGGACGCCGTGCGGGCCTCAGGAGCGGTCCGGGTCCCGGCCGCAGCCCGGCCCGGACCCCGTCCGGTCTCGGGCGCCGTTCGGCACAGGGTCCCGCTCGGTCTCGGGCGCCGTTCGGCACAGGGTCCCGCTCGGTCTCGGGCGCCGTTCGGCAGCAGGCCTCGTTCGCTCTCAGGCGCCGCTCGGCCTCAGGCGCCGTTCGCCCGGCCCGCGTGCGGCAGGTTGCCCGCGTCCTGCGGGTTGACGTCGCGCAGCATGCAGGTCAGTCGCGCGGAGCAGACCCGCTTGCCCTGCTCGTCGGTGATCACGATCTCGTACGTGGCCGTCGAGCGCCCGCGGTGCACCGGGGTCGCCACGCCCGTCACCAGACCGCTGCGCGCGCCGCGGTGGTGGGTGCAGTTCAGGTCCACGCCGACCGCGATCTTCGAGACGCCGCCGTGCAGCATGGAGCCGACGGAGCCCAGCGTCTCGGCGAGGACCGCGGACGCGCCGCCGTGCAGCAGCCCGTACGGCTGGGTGTTCCCCTCCACGGGCATGGTGCCGACGACCCGCTCGGCCGAGGCCTCCACGATCTGGACGCCCATCCGGTTCCCGAGGTGACCGGCCGAGAAGAGCGCCGGGAGGTCGACGCCCAGCGCCGCGTACTCGTCGACGACCTCCTGCGGGAACTTCACGTGCTGCTGCTCACCCATGGTCCGGCTCCGTTCGTCTTCGTACGGCTCTGATCGCGTGATCGCGCGTCGCGTGATCACGCGAGGGCGCCTGAGCAAACGCTTAGGCGGAAGGCGATTGTTCCAGACGGATGATGACGGACTTGCTCGCGGGGGTGTTGCTGACGTCGGCCGTCGACTCCAGCGGGACCAGGACGTTCGTCTCCGGGTAGTACGCCGCCGCGCACCCGCGGGACGTCGGGTAGTGCACCACCCGGAAACCGGGGGCCCGGCGCTCGGTGCCGTCCGTCCACTCGCTCACCAGATCCGCGTACGCCCCGTCGGCCAGGCCGAACGACGCCGCGTCCTCAGGGTGCACCAGGACGACCCGGCGGCCGCCCTTGATGCCCCGGTAGCGGTCGTCCAGACCGTAGATCGTGGTGTTGTACTGGTCGTGCGAGCGGAGCGTCTGGAGCAGCAGCCGGCCCTCCGGCACCCTCGGGTACTCGACGGGCGCGGCCGTGAAGTTGGCCTTGCCGGTCGCCGTGGGGAAACGGCGCTCGTCGCGCGGGCCGTGCGGCAGCGCGAAACCGCCCGGGTCCGCCGCGAGCCGGGCGTTGAAGTCCTCGAAGCCGGGCACCACGCGCGCGATCCGGTCACGGATCGTGGCGTAGTCGGCCTCGAACGCCTCCCACGGCGTGGCCGACTCCCCGCCCAGGACGGCCCGCGCCATCCGGGCCACGATCGCCGGCTCCGACAGCAGGTGCGGGCTCGCCGGCGGCAGGTTGCCCCGCGAGGCGTGCACCAGACTCATCGAGTCCTCGACGGTCACGATCTGCCGGCCGCTCTTCTGCACGTCCTTGTCCGTGCGGCCGAGCGTGGGCAGGATCAGGGCGCGCCGGCCCGTCACCGCGTGTGAGCGGTTCAGCTTCGTCGACACGTGGACGGTCAGCCGCGCGTTGCGCATGGCCGCCTCCGTCACCTCCGTGTCGGGCGTCGCCCCCACGAAGTTGCCGCCCATCGCGAAGAACACCTTCGCCTCGCCGTCCCGCAGCGCCTGGATCGAGCGCACCACGTCGAACCCGTGGTGGCGCGGCGAGACGATCCCGAACTCCTTGTCCAGGGCGTCCAGGAAGGCGGCCGCCGGCCGCTCGAAGATCCCCATCGTCCGGTCGCCCTGCACGTTCGAATGCCCGCGCACCGGGCACACGCCCGCGCCCGGCCGCCCGATGTTGCCGCGCAGCAGCAGCAGGTTGACCACTTCGCGGATGGTCGGCACCGAGTGCTTGTGCTGGGTGAGGCCCATCGCCCAGCAGACGATCGTCCGCTCCGAGGCGAGCACCATCTCCAGGGCCCGCTCGATCTCCGAGCGGTCGAGACCGGTCGCGGCGAGCGTCTCGTCCCAGTCCGCCGCCCGCGCCGCCGCGGCGAAGTCCTCGTAACCGTGCGTGTGCTCCCGCACGAACTCCTCGTCGACCGCCCCGGCCGTCTCCAGGACCAGCCTGTTCAGCAGCCGGAAGAGGGCCTGGTCGCCGCCGATCCGGATCTGCAGGAAGAGGTCCGTGAGCGCCGCGCCCCTGAGCATGCCCTGCGGGGTCTGCGGGTTCTTGAACCGCTCCAGACCGGCCTCCGGCAGCGGGTTCACCGAGATGATCCGCGCGCCCGCCGCCTTGGCCTTCTCCAGGGCCGACAGCATCCGCGGGTGGTTCGTGCCCGGGTTCTGCCCCGCCACGATGATGAGGTCGGCCCGGTGCAGGTCCTCCAGGGAGACACTGCCCTTGCCGATCCCGATCGTCTCGGTCAGCGCCGAGCCCGAGGACTCGTGGCACATGTTGGAACAGTCCGGCAGGTTGTTCGTGCCGAACTCCCGCGCGAAGAGCTGCAGCAGGAACGCGGCCTCGTTGCTGGTCCGGCCCGACGTGTAGAAGAGCGCCTCGTCGGGGGAGGCCAGGGCCCGCAGCTCCTCGGCGATGATCGCGAAGGCCCGCTCCCAGGTCACCGGCTCGTACCGCTCGCCGCCCTCCGCGAGGAGCATCGGCTCGGTGATACGGCCCTGCTGCCCCAGCCAGTAACCGCTCCGGGTCGCCAGGTCCGCCACCGGGTGCGCGGCGAAGAACTCCGGGGTCACCCGGCGCAGCGTCGCCTCCTCGGCGACGGCCTTCGCGCCGTTCTCGCAGAACTCCGCGACGTGCCGCTTGTCCTCCTCCGGCCACGCGCAGCCCGGACAGTCGAAGCCGTCCTTCTGGTTGACCTTGAGCAGGGTCCGCGCGGTGCGGCCGAGCCCCATCTGCTCCCGCGCGATCCGGAGGGTGTGCCCGATGGCGGGCAGGCCGGCTGCGGCGTGCTGCGGCGGCGTGACCTGCGGTGCGTCCTGGACCGGGTCACCGGCAGGCGGCTTGCTGACCATCGCGCTCTCCCTTGAGCGGTAGACCTGTGGCGTACGTCTCCGATCCTGTCACGCCCCACCGACAGCGTGGGCGGCCGGGCGGCCCGGGGGAGGCGGGGCGACCGGGAATGTCAGTGGGCCGTGGGAGGATCGTTCCGTGGCCGAGACAGCATCGAAGAAGACCGAGACGACCGAAGCGGACCGCCCGCGACTCCTCCTCATGGACGGGCACTCCCTGGCGTACCGCGCGTTCTTCGCGCTGCCCGCGGAGAACTTCACCACCGCGACCGGGCAGCCGACGAACGCCATCTACGGGTTCGCCTCGATGCTGGCGAACACCCTGCGCGACGAGGCGCCCACGCACTTCGCCGTCGCGTTCGACGTGTCCCGCAAGACCTGGCGGTCCGAGGAGTTCCCGGAGTACAAGGCGAACCGCTCCAAGACCCCCGACGAGTTCAAGGGCCAGGTCGAGCTGATCGGCGAGCTCCTCGACGCGATGCACGCCCCGCGCTTCGCCGTCGACGGCTTCGAGGCCGACGACGTCATCGCGACCCTCGCCACCCAGGCCGAGGCCGAGGGCTTCGACGTCCTGATCGTCACCGGCGACCGCGACTCCTTCCAGCTGGTCACCGACCGCACCACCGTGCTCTACCCGACCAAGGGCGTCTCCGAGCTCACCCGCTTCACGCCGGAGAAGGTCCAGGAGAAGTACGGCCTGAGCCCCTCCCAGTACCCCGACTTCGCGGCCCTCCGCGGCGACCCGTCCGACAACCTCCCCGGCATCCCCGGCGTCGGCGAGAAGACCGCCGCCAAGTGGATCAACCAGTTCGGCTCCTTCGCCGAGCTCGTCGAGCGCGCCGACGAGGTCAAGGGCAAGGCCGGGCAGAACTTCCGCGACCACCTGGAGTCCGTCCGGCTCAACCGCCGCCTGACCGAGATGGTCCGGGACGTCGAGCTGTCGAAGACCGTGACGGACCTCGCCCGCGCGCCGTACGACCGCGCGGCCGTCGCCCTCGTCCTCGACACCCTGGAGATCCGCAACCCCTCGCTGCGCGAGCGGCTCCTCGCCGTCGACCCCGGCGCCACCGAGGAGGCCGCCCCGGCGCCCGCCGCGGGCGTCGAGCTCGACGGCACCGTCCTCGGCGCCGGCGAGCTCGCACCCTGGCTCGCCGAGCACGGCGGCCGGCCCCTCGGCATCGCCACCGTCGACAGCTGGGCCCTCGGCACGGGGAACGTCAGCGAGATCGCCCTCGCCGCCGCCGACGGAGCCGCCGCCTGGTTCGAGCCCAGCGCCCTCGACGAGGCCGACGAGCAGGCGTGGGCCGCGTGGATCTCCGACCCCGCCCGCCCCAAGGTCATGCACAACGCCAAGGGCGCCCTGCGGGTCTTCCCCGAGCACGGCTGGAGCATCGAGGGCGTCACCATGGACACCGCCCTCGCCGCCTACCTCGTCAAGCCCGGCCGGCGCTCCTTCGCCCTCGACGCCCTGGCCGTCGAGTACCTCGGCCGCGAGCTCGCCCCGGCGGCCGCCACCGACGGGCAGCTCGCCTTCGGCGCCGACGACACCGCGGAGGCCGAGGCCCTCATGTCCCAGGCCCGCGCCGTCCTCGACCTCGGCGAAGCCTTCGACGCGCGGCTCGCCGAGGTCGGCGCCCGCGAGCTCCTCCACGACGTCGAGCTGCCCACGTCCGTCCTCCTCGCCCGCCTGGAGCGGCACGGCATCGCCGCCGACCGCGACCACCTGGAGGCCATGGAGCAGCAGTTCGCCGGCGCCGTGCAGCAGGCCGTGAAGGAGGCCCACGCCTCCGTCGGCCACGAGTTCAACCTCGGCTCGCCCAAGCAGCTCCAGGAGGTCTTCTTCGGCGAGCTCAACCTGCCGAAGACCAAGAAGACCAAGACGGGGTACACGACGGACGCCGACGCGCTCGCCTGGCTGGCCGGCCAGACCGAGCACGAGCTGCCGGTGATCATGCTCCGCCACCGCGAGCAGGCCCGCCTCCGCTCCACCGTCGAAGGCCTGATCAAGACGGTCGCCGCCGACGGCCGCATCCACACCACCTTCAGCCAGACCGTGGCCGCCACCGGACGTCTCTCCTCCACCGACCCGAACCTGCAGAACGTGCCGGTGCGCACCGACGAGGGCCGGGCCATCCGGCACGGCTTCGTCGTCGGCGAGGGCTTCGAGGCCCTCATGACCGCCGACTACAGCCAGATCGAGCTGCGCGTCATGGCCCACCTCTCCGAGGACGAGGGGCTCATCGAGGCCTTCTCCTCCGGCGAGGACCTCCACACCACGGTGGCCTCCCAGGTCTTCGGCGTCGAGCGGTCCGCCGTCGACGCCGAGATGCGCCGCAAGATCAAGGCCATGTCGTACGGCCTGGCCTACGGCCTGTCCGCCTTCGGGCTCGCGCAGCAGCTGAACATCGACCCGGGCGAGGCCCGCGGCCTGATGGACACCTACTTCGAGCGCTTCGGCGGGGTGCGCGACTACCTCCGCCGGGTCGTCGACGAGGCCCGCGCCACCGGGTACACCGAGACGATGCTCGGCCGCCGGCGCTACCTGCCCGACCTCAACAGCGACAACCGGCAGCGCCGCGAGTCCGCCGAGCGGATGGCGCTCAACGCGCCGATCCAGGGCACCGCGGCCGACATCGTGAAGGTCGCCATGCTCAACGTCGACCGCGCGCTGACCGAGGCCGGCCTCACCTCCCGGATGCTCCTCCAGGTCCACGACGAAATCGTCCTCGAACTCGCCCCCGGCGAGCGCGACCAGGTCGAGGCACTGGTCCGCGAGCAGATGTCCGCCGCCGCCGACCTCCGCGCCCCCCTCGACGTCTCCGTCGGCGTAGGCCCCGACTGGGACTCCGCCGCCCACTGACCCGACCCCGTACGTCGGCCCGCCGCCCCACCCCAGTGCGGGCGGCCCGCCCCCCACCCGCAGGGGCGCCCCCACCTGCGGGGCGCCTATCCGCGGGGGCGCCCACTCGCGGGGGCGCCTCTCCGCGAGACCCTCCGTCCGCGTGGGCGCCGCGCCACCAGCTCCCCCCGTGTGGGCAATCGTCCCGCTGGGGCGGGACGGGTGGGCACACGGGACGGCGCCCCCTGCCGCGCCAAGGCTTCCGCGCCCGACCCCGCACCCGAGGCAGCGGCACGACATCCGCCCCCGCACCAACGGGCCCGGCACCGGCCCCCGCACCGGAGGTCGCGGCACGACAGCGAATCCGCACCAAGGGGATCCCGCATCAGCGCACCCCGCACCAACGGGCCCGGCACCGGCCCCCGCACCGCAGGTCGCCGCGTGCCGCCAGGTGGACCAGCCGGGGCGCGCCCCCACGCCCCCGCTCCCGACACTGGGGAGCATGATCACGCGCCGCCGCCCCCGCCTCCGCACCTGGGCCCTCCTCGGCACCCTCCTCGGCGCCTCCGTCACCCCCGGCGCCCCCGGCATCGCCCGGTCCGCCGAGGCCCCCCGCCCCCACCGGGCCCCGGCGCTCTGCACGTCGTCCCGCGAACCCACCCTCGCCGCCCGGCTCTCCCAGGACATCGCGGCGGCGCTGAAGGAGCGCGACGGCACCGTCTCCGTCGCGGTGCACGACGTCCGGCGCGGACTGCGCTGCCGGCTCGGCGACACCCGGGCGTACGACTCCGCCAGCATCGCCAAGGTGCTGATCATGCAGGCCGTCCTCGGCCGCGCCGAGGAGCTCGGCCGGGCGCCCACCCGCATGGAGGCCCGGCGGATGAAGGCGATGATCACGCGTTCCGACAACACCGCGGCCAGTGACCTCTGGCAGGGCCTGTCCCGCGCCCGGCTGAACCGGGTGCTGCGCGAGGCCGGAGCCCAGGACACCGTCCTCGGTCACGACCGTTACTGGGGTCTCACCCGGACCACCGCCCGGGACCAACTGGCCATGCTCGCCGCGGTCTCCCGCCGTACCGAGGCACTGACCCTGATGGGCCAGGTCGTCCGTGACCAGGCCTGGGGCGTCACCGCGGGAGCGCCCCGCACGGTCAAGGTCCACCTCAAGAACGGCTGGCTGCCCCGCACCACCCACGGCTGGCGCGTCCACAGCGTCGGCATCGTCCGCCCGGCCGTCGCGGCCAAGGGCGAGGACGCCCCGGCGATCGACTACCGGATCGCCCTCCTGAGCCACGACAACCCCACCATGCGGTACGGCGTCCGCACCCTGGAGGGGATCGCGCTCGCCGTGCACCGCAGGCTCGCGGCCGGCACGGCCGCCCGTGGCTTCACCCCGCCCGAGAAGATCAGCGAGATCCCTGACGGGAGCGTTCCGAGCGAGGCGCCGAGTGCCCTCCACCCGGGGCCGTCTCCCCAGAGACCCCTTCCCCAGAGACCCCTTCCCCAGAGACCCCTTCCCCAGGGGCCCCTTCCCCAGGTACCCGTTCCCCAGCATCCTCTTCCGGCGTCGGGACCGTCGTGGCCGCGGCCCGGCCCTCCGTCGAGGGAGCAGGTGTCCCTCCCCGCAGCCGCGCCACCGTCCCGTACAGCACGAGCCCGACGGCGAGCCCCGCGCCGGCCCCGAAACAGGCCGTCGGGATGATGTCCAGGGGCGTCTCGATGCGGTCCCAGCCCCAGAACGCCGCCCAGCGCACCACCCGGTGGACGACGCCCGCGAGGACGCAGCAGCCGATCAGACCGATCGCGACGAGCCACCCGTTCCGGTTCGGGATGGGCACACGGGCCGGCAACTCCGCACCGGGACCGGCGGAGCGCAGCGCCCGCGCCGTGAACCAGCCCAGCAGGCCGAGCGCCAGCGCCGAACCCCCGTACTGCGCGTAGAGGTAGACGGGGAACCCGGCCACGATCTCACCGAGGAAGGGGATGGCCCGGGTGCCCCAGCGGTCCAGGTGGGTGAAGGAGTCCCACACCACGTGGGTCGTCGAGCCGATCACCGCGGAGAGGAAGAACCAGCCGGTGAGCGCCGCCGCCTGCCGGTCCCGCCAGGGGCGGCCCCGGACCAGTCCGTACACCGGCCCGCGCCACCGGGCGGGCAGCAGCGCCACGAGCGGTTCCCGGACGGTCAGCCAGAGACCCACGAGCACGGCGGTGATGAGCACGTCGGCCGTGACGATCCCGACCGGGGAGTGGGTGACGTCGCCGAGGTCCATCGCCTCCGGGACCGCGGTGGCGGCGAAGTAGGTCATGTCGGGGGCGAAGGAGCCCGCCACGAGCGCGGACGCGACCAGGGGGCCGCGCGCGGTCCCGTTCCGACGCAGTCCGGGCAGCACGGCAGCGGCATGACTCAGCGTGAACGGCAACGGGAGGTCCCCTCGGTTCCGGTGGTGACGGCCGGAGAGCAGGAGCGGCCGCAGTGCAAGAGGGATCCCGGGCGTCGGTCGGTTCCCGCCCGAGGCCGCCCCGGATCGAAAGGCGGCTGTTCGTAAGGGGGCGCAGAGGTGACGAAACCGTGAAACCCGGTCAGACGCCGGTGTCCGGCGGTCGGGAGTTGGCATAGGGTCGCCAGAGGTCACGCGCGGGGAGCGTGGGACGGAGTCGACGGGGAGGGGACCACGGGTATGGCAGCGCACATCGGCCATCGACTGCGCAAGGGGGCCACCAGCGGTGTGGTGATGGCCGCGGCTGTCGCCGCGCTCGCGGCCTCGCAGGCGCCGGAGGTCGTTCAGCCGCCCGCGGACAACACCGGTGGGGACCGCGCGATCGGAGCCGGTGACACGGTGCCGCCGAAGGGCGACGGCTCCGCGACCGGCAATTCCCCGTACTACACCGAACTGCCGCCGCTGAACACGCCGAACAAGCCCGGCGCGAGCGCCAACCTGCCGGTGATCACCGGCCCGGCCGAGGCCGGCATACCCGCGTCCGTCCTCGCCGCGTACAAGCGCGCCGAGCAGTCGATACGTTCGACCACCCCCGGCTGCAACCTGCCCTGGCAGCTGCTCGCCGGTATCGGCAAGGTCGAGTCCGGCCAGGCGCGCGGCGGTCGCGTCGACGCCAACGGCACGACGCTCTCCCCGATCCTCGGCCCCGTGCTCAACGGCGTCGGCTTCGCGAACATCTCCGACACCGACGACGGCGCCTACGACGGCGACAGGGTCCACGACCGCGCCGTCGGGCCGATGCAGTTCATCCCGTCGACCTGGGCGACCTGGGGTCAGGACGCCAACAGCGACGGCAAGAAGGACCCGAACAACATCTACGACGCCGCGCAGGCCGCCGGTCTCTACCTCTGCGCGAACGACCGGAACCTCGCGCTCAAGGCCGACCTCGACCGGGCGATCCTCAGCTACAACCACTCGACCGAGTACCTGAACCTGGTCATGTCCTGGGTCACGTACTACCAGCGCGGCACCCACCAGATCCCGGACGGCACGGGAACGCTCCCGGTCGACCGCAGCGACGACCCGGGTCGGGGCAACCGCCCCTTCGTACCGTCCTCGCCCGCGCCGACGACCCCGGCGCCGGTCACGCCGAAGCCGAAGCCGCCGGTGACGAGTCCCGCGCCGGTCACCCCGACCAAGCCCCCGGTCACCCCGCCCACCGTCACGCCCGCCGCCAAGGTCGTACGCCTCACGATCGTGGCCAACGGCCGGCTGACCACGACCACCCGCAGCGACTTCACGGGAGCCCCCCGGGTCGTGGCGCTCGACGCCGCGGGCAAGCCGGTCGCGGGAGTCGGCGTCCGGTTCGAGATCGCCGGGACCACCGACGCCCGCTTCACGGGCGGCGCGACGGCCGTCACCGTCACCACGGGCTCGGCCGGCCTGGCCTCCTCTCCCCACCTCCGGGCCGGTGCGCAGACGGGCACCTTCACCGTGCGCGCCACCGTCGTGGGCCGGGCCCTGGCCGCGGCCGACTTCGCCGCGACCGTCACCGAGCGCCAGGCGGACACCCTCACCCGAGTCGGCGAGGGGGTCCCGACGGCCGCCACCGGCACCGCCTTCACCCAGCAGATCCAGGTGAAGGCCACCGACAAGGGCGCCCTCGCCCCCGGTGTGGCCGTCACCGCGACGATCGTCACCTCTGACACGGACCCCCGGGAGAGCACCGAGGGCCCGTACTTCAAGCAGGAGGACGAGACCGTCCGCACGGTCACCCTCACGACCGGGGTCGACGGACTGCTCACCATCGCCCCCGACACCCTGCTGGCGGGCGACAAGGCGGGCACCTTCTTCCTCCGGCTGACCACGCCCGGTGGCGGCGAGGTCTTCGTCGAGCTCACGGTCCAGGCGCCGCCGACGCCGGAGCCGTCGCCCTCCGAGAGCGGATCGACCGAGGCCACTCCGTCTCCCACCTCCTCTCCCACGGCCTGACCCGCCGGCGTTCTCCTCCGCGCCGCCCCGTCGTCCCCACCGGACGGCGGGGCGGCGCTCCGCGTCACCCGGGTGCAACGTGTTCTCATCTCGCGGTCGCGTTGCTACGGTGCCCCCGCCCTGACGATGCATCAGATCGCAACCCGGGAGGCCGACCATGCGTGCCCTCGTCGCCGCCGCCATCGGACTCGCCCCAGTCCTCCTGCTCGTCCTCCTCGTGTCCCTCGTCGAACTGCCGCCCGACGGCCCCACCTCGCCCAAGCCCCTGCTGACCGCCGACCCCGGCCCCAAGAAGTAGAGGGGGCGACCGTGCGCCGCCCGGCCGGCCTCGTCCTGCTCGCCCTCGCCGTCTTCTGCGCCGCGATGGCCCCCTTCCTGCGCTGGTACGCCTTCCCCCGCCTGGCGAAGATCCCGCCGAACCAGTACCAGGAGACCGTCCTCGAGGCCCGGCCCGCGACCCTCCTCAACTACTCCACCCTGCGGGCCGAGAAGGTCGAGAAGATCACGATCATCCAGACCCTCAAGGGCAACGTGGAGGAGTCCCGGCGCATCGAACGCGACGCAGGACGCGACGTCGTCGTCTGGGACGCCCTCGCCTACGTCACGGGCCCCGACGGCAAGATGGTCTCCCAGGTCCCCGAGCGGTACATCTTCGACGCCCACACCCAGGCCCCCGTCCACGCCACCGGCGAGACGGTCGACGGCGACCCGGTCCGGCGCGAGGGCATCGAGTTCAAGTTCCCCTTCCTGACCGAGAAGCGGGACTACCAGTACTTCGACGCCCAGACCCGCACCGCGGCCCCCATCCACTACAAGGGCACCCGCACCTTCCGCGGCATGGAGGTCTACTACTTCGAGCAGACCGTCCCCTGGACCAAGGTGCCCATGCCCAAGTCCATGCCGGTCAAGGGCATCACCCCCGAGGTCCTCGCCGACTCCGGCCTCACCCGCTGGTACACGACCAAGCGCATGTTCTGGATCGAACCGGTCACCGGCGCCCCCGTCAACGGCGAGGAGATCCACAAGGAGGAGCTCCGCAACGCCCGGGCGCTGATGGGCCGGGACACCCTCACCGTCTTCGAGGGCCACGTGAAGATGCGCGAGGACTACCTCCAGAGCGTCGGCGAACTGGTCTCCGCCAACCGCCTCTCGGTGCTGATGCTCGTCTCCTACGGCCCCTGGAGTCTCACGATCCTCGCCCTCGCCCTCCTCGCCCTCTCCCTCTGGCTGGAGGCCCGGTCCCGCCGGTCGGCGCCGGGAGCCCCGGCCGCCACCCCGGTCACCCCTCCCGTCTGAGCCGCGCGCTCGTGTGCCGGGTCGGCTCCGCCCGCGACGGGTCCTCCGGCCACGGGTGCTTCGGGTACCGCCCCCGCAGCTCCGCCCGCACCGCGCGGTAGCCGTCCCGCCAGAACGACGCCAGGTCCGCGGTCACGGCCGCCGGCCGTCCGGCGGGGGAGAGCAGATGGACCAGGACCGGCACGCCCGCCACCCGGGGCGTCTCGGCCAGACCGAACATCTCCTGGAGCTTCACCGAGAGCACCGGCCGCCCGTCCCCGTACTCGACCCGTATCCGCGAACCGCTCGGCACCTCGATCCGCTCCGGCGCGAGCTCGTCCAGCCGGCCCGCCTCGCCCGTCGCCCAGGGCAGCAGCCGCCGCAGGGCCTGCCCGGCGTCGATCCTCCCCAGATCGGCCCGGCGCGCGGCCCGGGACAGCTCGGGCTCCAGCCACTCCTCGGCACGGTCGACCAACGCCCCGTCCGCCACGTCGGGCCAGGGCGCGCCCAGCTCCCCGTGCAGGAACGCGAGCCGCTCGCGCAGCTCCGAGGCGTCTCGGCTCCACCGCAGCAAGCCGAGCCCCTCCCGCCGCAACCCGTCGAGCAGTGCCTCCCGCACGAGAGCGGGCCCGGCCCCGGACCCCAGGGGCCGCACGGTCAGCTCGACCGCGCCCAGCCGGTCCACCGAGCGCGCCACCACGTCGCCGCCCTCCCAATAGACCTCCTCGCCCGTGGCCCGTAGATGCCCCGCCGCCCAACGGGCCGTGCCCTCGTCGACCACGGCCGCCAGCCGCACCCGTGCCGTGGCGTCCCGCGCCGTACGGTCCGCCACCGCCACGGCCAGCCAGGGGGTGGACCGCAGCCCCGAACCCTCGGAGAGCCGGGCCCCGCTGCCCGACACCATCAGATAGCCGCCCTGCTCCCGGGCCCTCGCCACCCGCTCCGGAAAGGCCAGCGCCGTCACCAACCCGGCCACGGCGTCCTCACCGCCTGCCCGCGCGCCGGGCCCTGCCTTTCCCCGGCTTCCCGCCGGTTCGGCCACCTCGCCGGCCGAACGCTCCAGGCGCCGCGCCTCCGCCTTCCACCGGGCCGCGTACCCGTCCCCGCCCCGCCGCGCCGACCGCCACGCCGCCGTCAGATCGTCCCCGTACTCCCGGGGAGGCTCCTCGCTCAGCAGTGCCACCACCTCCGCCGCCCGCCGGACACCCACCTCGGCGGCGCCGTCCAGGAGAGCCCGCCCCAGCCGGGGGTGGAGCCCGAGCCGCGCCAGCCGCCCGCCACGCTCGGTCGCGCGGCCGTCCTCGTCCACCGCGCCCACCGCCGCCAGCACGGAACGGGCCGCCGCCATCGCGCCGACGGGCGGCGCGTCGAGCAGGGCGAGCCCCTCCGCCGTCGGATCGCCCCAGCACGCGACCCGCAGGGCGAAGTCCGAGAGGTCGGCGATCCTGATCTCGGGGGAGGGAAAGCGCGCCCGGCTGCCGTCCTCGGCCTCCGCCCAGCACCGGTAGACGGTGCCGAAGGCCTCACGCATCGAGCGGCCTGACCGCTGGGCCGCCGCAGCGACCGACACCGGCACCGTTGCCAGCGACTCCAGCCCCCGCGCGTGGTCCATCCGGGGCTCCCGCGCGAGCCCCGAGTCCACGACGATCCGCACACCGGGCACCGTCAGGCTCGACTCCGCCACCGAGGTCGACAGCACCACCCGCCGTCGCCCGCCCGGCCCGGCACCCCGCAGGACCGCGTCCTGCACCGCCGCCGGCGCCCGGCCGTGCAGCTGGAGCACCTCCGCGTCGAGACCGGCGAGCAGCCCCGCCGTCCGCGCGATCTCCCCCGTGCCGGGAAGGAAGCAGAGGACGTCCCCCTCGTGCCGCTCCATCGCCAGCCGGACCGTCGCCGCCACATGGCGCAGCAGCGCCGGGTCCACCCAGGTGCCGTGCGCGGGCCGGATCCCGGCGGGGGGAGCCGCGAACCGGACCGCGTATCCGTGCCCCTCGCCCTCGCTCCGGACGATCGGCGCGGGCCCGCTGCCGTCCACGACCGTGAGGAGCTCCGCCCACGCCTCCGCGTCGCTCGTCGCCGAGGCCGCGATCAGCTTCAGCTCCGGCCGCAGGGCCGCGCGCACGTCCACCAGGAAGGCCAGGGCCGTGTCGGCGTCCAGGTGCCGCTCGTGGCACTCGTCGAGCAGCACCACGTCCACGCCCGCCAGCTCGGGGTCGCGTTGCAGCCGCTGGAGCAGGAGACCCGTGGTCACCACCTCGACCCGGGTCGAGGGCCCCACCCGGCGCTCACCGCGCACCGAGAAGCCGACGGTCCCGCCGACCTCCTCGCCGAGCAGCCAGGCCATCCGCCGGGCCGCCGCGCGCACCGCCATCCGGCGCGGCTCGGCCACCAGCACCCGCCGCTCCGGTCCGTCCCCTGTGAGCCCCGCGAGCGCGAGCGGCACCAGCGTGGTCTTGCCGGTGCCGGGCGGCGCGTGGAGCACCGCCGTGCCGCGCTCCGCGAGCGCGGTCAGCAGCTCGGGGACGGCATGGCGGACGGGAAGCAGGTCGAGTGCGTCGTTTCGGATCACGCACTCAGTCTCGTACGCGCCGAGAAGAGGTGGGTCCGGCCGTCCACAGGACCCACCTGTCAATAGGACTAATCCTGGCGTTCGCAGACGAAGATCGCCGTCCCCGGGATCAGGTTCCCCCGCAGCGGGGACCACCCGCCCCACTCCTGGCCGTTCCACGCCGGCCACTCCGGCTCGACCAGGTCCACCAGCCGGAACCCGCCGGCCACCACGTCCCGCACCCGGTCCCCGATCGTCCGGTGGTGCTCCACGTACACGGCCCGGCCCCGCTCGTCCTGCTCGACGTACGGCGTCCGGTCGAAGTAGGAGGCCGCCACCGACAGGCCCTCCGGCCCCGGCTCGTCCGGGAAGGCCCAGCGGATCGGGTGCGTCACCGAGAACACCCAGCGCCCGCCCGGCCGCAGCACCCGCCGCACCTCGCGGAAGACCCGCACCGGATCGGCCACGAACGGCACCGCGCCGTACGCCGAGCACGCCAGGTCGAAGGAGCCGTCCCGGAAGGGGAGCACCCCGGCGTCGGCCTCCACCAGCGGCACGTCCCCGCCGATCCGCAGCGCGTGCTGGAGCTGCCGGTGCGAGAGGTCGAGCGCGACCGGCCGCGCACCCTGCGCCGCGAGCCACCGCGAGCACTGCGCCGCGCCCGCGCCGATCTCCAGGACGTCGAGGCCCTTCAGTGAGGCGGCGGGCCCCAGCAGGCCCGCATCGGCCTCGTCGAGCCCCTCGGGACCCCACACGAACCGGTCGTCGCCGAGGAAGGAACCGTGGTCGCTCTGGTACTCGTCGGCGTTCCGGTCCCACCAGCCGCGACTCGCGCGGCTGCTCTCCGCTTCCCCCGCGTCACGCCGGGTCGCCTCCGCCTCGTCCTCGACCGCGTCTTCGTGTTCGTACTCTTGGTTCATCTCGCCCGCCGATGTAGTTTGCGCTCAGTGCCGCGGTGCGGCGGATCCCGCCGATGCGGCGTGGGAGGCATGAGTAGTGCCGGAATTGTGGTGATCTGCCCAGGGTGCGCGCTTCGCGCATTGACCCTGTCCGGCCGTCCCCGTATGCTAAAGGTTGCGCTGCGGGCCTGCGCGCCTCAGACGGAGCAGGCCGCGCTCGTACCTGTTGTATGTCCCCTCGGTTCTCGAGGCTTCCCCCCGTCCGCGGGAAGGGTGCCTCATTGGCTGTCCGGCTTCTTGGTGCGATACGGGCTCTCGGCGTAGCAGTACCTACGACTTTCTGTCCGTAACCGGAGCCCTTTCCCACATGACGAGCAGCACCGAGACCACCGCCACCAGCACCACCCCGCAGGTTGCGGTCAACGACATCGGTAACGAGGAAGCCTTCCTCGCCGCGATCGACGAGACGATCAAGTACTTCAACGACGGCGACATCGTCGACGGCGTCATCGTGAAGGTCGACCGGGACGAGGTCCTGCTCGACATCGGTTACAAGACCGAAGGTGTCATCCCGAGCCGCGAGCTCTCGATCAAGCACGACGTCGACCCGAACGAGGTCGTCAAGGTCGGCGACGAGATCGAGGCCCTGGTTCTCCAGAAGGAGGACAAGGAAGGCCGCCTGATCCTCTCGAAGAAGCGTGCCCAGTACGAGCGCGCCTGGGGCACCATCGAGAAGATCAAGGAAGAGGACGGCATCGTCACCGGTACCGTCATCGAGGTCGTCAAGGGTGGTCTCATCCTCGACATCGGCCTCCGTGGCTTCCTGCCGGCGTCCCTCGTCGAGATGCGTCGCGTCCGCGACCTCCAGCCCTACGTGGGCAAGGAGCTCGAGGCGAAGATCATCGAGCTGGACAAGAACCGCAACAACGTGGTCCTGTCCCGCCGTGCCTGGCTCGAGCAGACCCAGTCCGAGGTCCGCCAGACCTTCCTCACGACCCTGCAGAAGGGTCAGGTCCGCTCCGGCGTCGTGTCCTCGATCGTCAACTTCGGTGCCTTCGTGGACCTGGGTGGCGTCGACGGCCTCGTGCACGTCTCCGAGCTGTCCTGGAAGCACATCGACCACCCCTCCGAGGTTGTCGAGGTCGGCCAGGAGGTCACCGTCGAGGTCCTCGACGTCGACATGGACCGCGAGCGTGTCTCCCTGTCGCTGAAGGCGACGCAGGAGGACCCGTGGCAGCAGTTCGCCCGGACCCACCAGATCGGCCAGGTCGTCCCGGGTAAGGTCACCAAGCTGGTTCCGTTCGGTGCGTTCGTCCGCGTGGACGAGGGCATCGAGGGTCTGGTCCACATCTCCGAGCTGGCCGAGCGCCACGTGGAGATCCCGGAGCAGGTCGTCCAGGTCAACGACGAGATCTTCGTCAAGGTCATCGACATCGACCTCGAGCGCCGTCGCATCAGCCTCTCGCTGAAGCAGGCCAACGAGTCCTTCGGTGCCGACCCGGCCTCGGTCGAGTTCGACCCGACCCTGTACGGCATGGCCGCGTCCTACGACGACCAGGGCAACTACATCTACCCCGAGGGCTTCGACCCCGAGACCAACGACTGGCTCGAGGGCTTCGAGACCCAGCGCGAGGCCTGGGAGACCCAGTACGCCGAGGCGCAGACTCGCTTCGAGCAGCACCAGGCTCAGGTCATCAAGTCCCGCGAGGCCGACGAGGCCGCCGCTGCCGAGGGTGCTGCCGCCCCGGCCGCCGGCAACGCCGGTGCGGGCATCTCGGGTGGTTCGTACTCCTCGGAGTCGGACGACAACTCCGGCGCCCTGGCGTCGGACGAGGCGCTCGCCGCCCTGCGCGAGAAGCTGGCCGGCGGCCAGAGCTGAACAGGCTCTCCGCTGAGCGCTAGCCGCTAGCGAAACGAGGCCCGCTTCCCTTCGGGGGAGCGGGCCTCGGTCGTTTCCGGAACCCGGCCCCCTCTCCCTGAGCGGGCCCGTGGCCCCCTCTCGGGTCTCGGGCCCGCGCCCCGCTTCAGGGCGTGACGGCGATGTTCGTCAGGCCGTACCCGCCGGTCACCGTGTTCGAGGCGTACACCGTGGTCCCGCAGGTGCCGCTCCGGTTGGTGACGTTGATCGCGAGCCGCTGGGGACCGGTCGCGCCCGCCAGGTTCGCGTGGTTGTCCCGGAAGACCGTCCCGCAGCCCCAGCCGCTCTGCTGGCTGTGGGTCTCGAAGCCGTTGTTCGTCGTGTTCACGCCCGTGTTGCCCTCCACGAGGACGTCGTTGCCCTTCACGTCGACCCAGGAGTCGTCGTAGTTGGCGCCGGTCAGACCGCGCCCGTCGAAGGTGTTGCCGACGATGCGCGCACCGGTGGTGCCCTCCTTGATGTCGACGCTCTCGCCGCCGACGTCCGGACCGATGACGTTGTCCAGGATCTGCGCGTTGTCGCTGCGGTCCGTGAGGGTGTTGGCGGTGCCGACGTACACCCCCTCGCCCATGCCCCGGCCGTCGTTCCCCGTGTCGTAGATCCGGGAGTTCCTCAGGACGCCGTTCCTGCTGGAGTTGCGGAAGTGCACGCCCTCCATGTCCAGGTCGTGCACGGTGACCCCGTCGATCACCACACCGTCCGCGGCGTCCGCCATGATCCCCTTCTGCCCTCCGGTCACGGTGATCCCCGCGACCGCCCAGTACGAGGCGCCGTCGAGGTGCAGTCCGTAGCCGCCGCCGGCCGTCAGCACCGCGCGCGAGGAGCCGGTCAGGATGATCCGGGCCGTGGCGGTGCCCGGGACGGTGGCCTTGAAGTTGCCGGTGTACGTGCCGTCCGCGAGGTGGATCGTGTCGCCGGGACGGGCGCCCGCGAGCGCCGTCTTGAGCTGGGCGGCGGTCGAGACCTCGATGGTGGCCGCCGCGGCGGGCGTTCCGACGAGGGGGACGGCGAGGAGCGCCGGGAGCAGGGGGAGGAGCAGCGTTCGGGTGCGCATGGGGGTGCCTTCCGGACGGGAACAGGGGTGTTCCTGTATGTGCACAGTGGTCGGGGCCGTGAACGCGATGCTGTCCCGAGACGGTAGGGAGGGGCCGTGACCCTGTCAAGGTCTGGACCAGTGGGCCGCCCGGGCCGCTCCCGGCCGTAACTCCGCCGGAAGATCGCCCCGCACGGGAATGGGGGTGCCGCGCAAGGCGTTTCCAGAGAGAACACGAGGAGGAGCGGTAATCGTGCTTGATCCCCAGGATTTGTACGAATGGGACGCGAAGGGCCTGGCCGTCGTCGACCTCGCCCTGGCGCAGGAGTCGGCCGGGCTGGTCATGCTGTACCACTTCGACGGCTACATCGACGCGGGCGAGACCGGTGAGCAGATCATCGACCGCCTGCTCGACACCCTTCCGCACCAGCTGGTGGCCCGTTTCGACCACGACCGGCTCGTGGACTACCGTGCGCGCCGACCGCTGCTCACCTTCCGGCGCGACCGCTGGACCGCGTACGAGACGCCGTCCATCGAGGTCCGTCTCGTCCAGGACGCCACCGGCGCACCCTTCCTCGTCCTCTCGGGTCCCGAGCCCGACGTGGAGTGGGAGCGGTTCGCGGCCGCCGTCCGGCAGATCATCGAGCGTCTCGGCGTGCGCCTCTCCGTGAACTTCCACGGCATCCCCATGGGCGTCCCGCACACCCGCCCCGTCGGACTCACCCCGCACGGCAGCCGCACCGACCTCATGCCGGGCCACCGCAGCCCGTTCGACGAGGCCCAGGTCCCCGGCAGCGCCGAGTCCCTCGTCGAGTACCGGCTCACCGAGTCCGGACACGACACCCTCGGTGTCGCCGCGCACGTCCCGCACTACGTCGCCCGCTCTCCGTACCCGGACGCGGCCCTGACCGCACTCGAGGCCATCACCGCCGCCACGGGCCTCGTCCTTCCCGGCGTCGCCCACTCCCTCCGGACGGAGGCCCGCCGCACCCAGACCGAGATCGACCGCCAGATCGGCGAGGGCGACGAGGAGCTGGTCGCGCTCGTGCAGGGCCTTGAGCACCAGTACGACGCGGTGGCCGGCGCCGAGACGCGCGGCAGCCTGGTCGCCGAGCCGGTCGACCTGCCGTCGGCCGACGAGCTGGGCCGCGAGTTCGAGCGCTTCCTCGCCGAGCGGGAGGGCGACTCCTAGGGCCGGCGACCGCTGAGGCCTGCGACTTCCGGGACCTGTGACTCCTGGGGCCGGTGAGCGCTGGGACCTGCGACCGCTGAGGCCTGCGACTCCTGGGACCGGCGTTTCAGGGCCGGTTCGACGGGTCGGACAAGGCGGTCGCTGTCCGTGGGACGGGCCCGCGGCGTGCCGCTCCCGGGGCAGGCCCTAAGCTGCCGCTCATGCTGAAGGTGGGCCTGACCGGCGGGATCGGCGCCGGCAAGAGTGAGGTGTCACGGCTTTTCGTCTCGTACGGAGCCGTGCTGATCGACGCGGACCGGATCGCCCGCGAGGTCGTCGAGCCCGGCACCCCGGGCCTCGCGGCCGTCGTGGAGGCCTTCGGGGAGGGCATCCTCACCGAGGAGGGGACGCTCGACCGGCCCAGGCTCGGGTCCATCGTGTTCGCCGACCCCGACCGGCTCGCCACCCTCAACGCCATCGTCCACCCCCTGGTGGGGGCCCGGTCGGCGGAGCTGGAGGGCCGGGCGGGCGCCGACGACGTCGTCGTCCACGACGTGCCCCTGCTCACCGAGAACGGCCTCGCGCCGCTGTACGACCTGGTGGTCGTCGTCGACGCGTCGCCGGAGACCCAGCTCGACCGGCTGGTACGCCTCCGTGGCATGGCCGAGACCGAGGCCCGGGCCCGGATGGCCGCCCAGGCCACACGGGAGCAGCGGCTCGCCGTCGCCGACCTGGTGATCGACAACGACGGACCGCTCGACGCGCTCGCGCCGCAGGTCCGGAAGGTCTGGGACGAACTGGAGCGCCGGGCCGCGGCTCCCGCCCAGAACGGCTAGGGCCCGCCGGGCCCTGATCGGCCGGCCCCACGGCTCTCCGGCTCTGATCAGCCGGGCCGGCACCACGGCTCTCCGGCCGTGATCCGCCGGGCCGGCTTCGCGGCCTCTTGGGTCGTGCCCGACGGCAGGCTCTGAGGCGTGTCGGCGGAATGCGGTCGCGGCGTCCGGTGTTCAACCACCGGATGGAGGGGAAGGATGCCATCGTGGCCGACAGCAACCCGGAAACGCACGTCATCGACTTCCGCGCCGCCGAGCACCTGCTGGCCGCCCGGGACCCGCGTGGTGCCGTCAAGCTCCTCGACTCGGTGATCGCCGCCCACCCCGAGAACACGGCCGCGCGCCTGCTGCGCGCGAGGGCGTTCTTCGCGGCCGCCCAGCTGCGACCCGCGCAGCTGGAGTTCGAACTCGTCCTGGAGCGGGAGCCCGACAACGCGTTCGCCCACTTCGCGCTGGCCCGCACCTACGAGCGCTCCGGCCAGACCGCCCAGGCCACCCGGCACTTCCGGCTCGCCGCCGCTCTCGACCCGAAGCCGGAGTACCTCCAGGCCGCGGACTTCGACACCGGGAACTGAGGGAGGCGCCGGGTCAGCGCCGCGGGCCGCCGTGATCGGGTTCGTACGGCGGGATGTTCCGGCCCGGCTGCCAGTGCGAGCCCTGGTGGATGCGGTGCAGCACCATCGCCAGGTCGACCGCCACCACCAGGAACAGCACGCCGCAGGCCGCCGCCCAGCCGGGACGGCCGAGCAGGGAGAACACGGTCGTGCCGAAGGCCGCCCACAGCAGCCCCCACACGCTCAGCCAGAACCGCAGCCGCAGTGCGCTGCGCGCGGTGGCCGGTTCGTTGCCGCTCCGCATGACGGTCACATCCCCCGTACGGGTTTGTGAGGGGTACCACCAGCATGTACCCGCGGCGGGGGAATGTGAACGGCGTTCTTGCGGGCTTCCGGGCAGACGACGCCGGGATCCGGACGCTCCCTAGTGCACGACGGTGTAGCTGCGCCAGGGCAGGGTGTCCGGCACGATCTCGTTGCTGGTGTTGGTGGACAGGTAGGTGGACGGGCCCCGGCAGTCCCGGGTGGGGTAGAGCACGATGTCGTTCAGGGTGTTGTTCTCGACCTTGGTCACACCGGCCGGCGCCAGCCGGTGGCAGCCCTTCACGGAGGGGCTGGTCACGGTCACCAGGAACTCGCGTTCCGTCTCGTACGAGAGCGTGCCCACCGCGCTGCGGCCGAGGCCCGAGCAGCCGGCGACGGCGAGAGTGAGCAGCACGGCCCCGGTGGCGGTCGTGAGACGCCGACGAACGGACATGGCGGATCCTCTTCTGTCGTGTCGTTTCAGGCCACCATGACGCCCCCGGAGCCCGGTGTCATGCGTTGCTGGGCCAGCCGGGGGAACCACCTGACGGCCGTTGTCAGACCCCACCCGTAAGGTCGGAGGTCCACTGGGGGATCACGACGTGCACCGGGAGGAGGGCCGAGCCGTGACACACACCTGGATGGCCAGCGCAGCCGTGTTCCTGCCGGCGGCCCTTCCCAGGGAGGGCCGGATCGCGTTCTGGGCACCCGACGGGGGCACACTGCCCGAGCCCGTGGGGAGCGGTGCCGAGCGCGTCGAGCTGACCGTGGCCCGGCGGCACGGCGGCGGGGCGACGGGGCGTCCGGTGCCCGCGGTCACCCTGCCGATCGAGACCGCCCTGCCCCATCTCGTCGCGGCCCGGCACCATCCGGCGGCCCACCCCGCGACCGCCGGCTGGGGAGCCGCCGCCCTGCACGCCCTGCACCTGGCGGCCCGCGGCCGCCTGCTGCCCGGACTCACCGCGGACGACCTGGACGCCTGGCGGGCCGGGCCCCTGGACGCCGAGGACATCGCGCATCTGCGGGCCGTCGCCGCGGCCCTGCCGTACGAGGCGCACGCCGTGCCCGTCCCGGGGCGCGGGGCGCTGCGACTGCCCGAACCCGAGGCCCTCGTGCGCGCCTTCCTGGACGCGGTCGCCGACACCCTGCCCCGGACCCCGGCCGCGGCCCACGCGGTCGGGGCGCCGTTCGCGGCCCGTGCGCCCCAGCGCCTGCCCCGCGCGCGTGCCTGGGCGGCCGAGGCGGCGGCCGGGATGGACGCGGGCGTGCGCGTCTCGCTCCGTCTCGACCTCTCGGGGTACGAACTCTTCGACGTCGCGGCCGACGGGGACGGCGACGAGCGGCACGCGGCCGCCGCGCTCCTCCAGATCCACAGCCTCGCCGACCCCACCCTCGTCATCGACGCCGCGGACCTGTGGGCGGGCGACGGCGAGCACTTCGGGCCCCGCGCCCGCATCGACGCCGTCCTGGCGCTGCGCCGGGCCGCCCGTGTCTGGCCCCCGCTCTCCCGTCTCATGGAGCGGGACGTGCCCGACGTCCTCGCGGTCACCGAGAGCGAGCTGTACGAGCTCCTCGGCCCGGCCGCCGCCCGGCTCGCGGACGCCGGGGTCGCCCTCCACTGGCCGCGCGAGCTCGCCCGCTCGCTGAGCGCCTCCGCCGTCGTCCGGCCGGCCCACGCGGCGCCCGGCTCCGCGACCGACGGCACCGGCTTCTTCGACAGCGAGGAGCTCCTGCGGTTCAACTGGCAGCTCGCCCTCGACGGTGATCCGCTCACCGAGCGCGAGATGGACCTGCTGGCCGAGTCGCACCGGCCCATCGTGCGGCTGCGCGACCAGTGGGTCGTCGTCGACCCCGCGCTCGTCCGCAAGGCGCGCAAGCGGGAACTGGGCCTGCTCGAACCGGTCGACGCCCTGTCCGTCGCCCTCACCGGCACCGCCGAGGTCGACGGGGAGACCGTGCCCGCCGTCCCGGTCGGGGCGCTCGCCGCGCTCCGCGACCGCCTGCTGGCCGGCCCCGAGGACGTGCAGGCCCCGCCCGGCCTCACCGCCACCCTGCGGGACTACCAGCTCCGCGGGCTCGCCTGGCTCGACCTCATGACCTCGCTCGGCCTCGGCGGCTGCCTCGCCGACGACATGGGCCTCGGCAAGACCGTCACCCTCATCGCCCTCCACCTGCGCCGCGCCCGCCGCGCCCCCACCCTCGTCGTCTGCCCGGCCTCGCTGCTCGGCAACTGGCAGCGGGAGGTGCGGAAGTTCGCCCCCGACGTGCCCGTCCGCCGGTTCCACGGCGCCGACCGCGACCTGACCGGCACCGCGGGCGGCTTCGTCCTCACCACCTACGGCACCCTGCGCACCAGCGCCGCCGAACTGGCCGCCCGGGAATGGGGAATGGTCGTCGCCGACGAGGCGCAGCACGTCAAGAACCCGTTCTCCGCGACGGCCAGGGCGCTGCGCGAGATCCCCGCCCCCGCACGCGTCGCCCTGACCGGCACCCCCGTGGAGAACAACCTCTCCGAACTCTGGGCGCTCCTCGACTGGACCACCCCCGGACTCCTCGGACCGCTCAAGGCGTTCCGGGCCCGTCACGCCAGGGCCGTCGAGAACCACGAGGAGATCGAGCACGAGGAGGCCGTCGAGCGGCTCGCCCGGTTGGTGCGGCCCTTCCTGCTGCGCCGCCGCAAGTCCGACCCCGGCATCGTTCCCGAGCTGCCGCCCAAGACGGAGTCCGACCACCCCGTCTCCCTCACCCGGGAACAGGCCTCGCTGTACGAGGCGGTCGTCCGCGAGACCATGGAGCGGATCGAGGCGGCCGAGGGCATGGCCCGCCGGGGCCTCGTCATGAAGCTGCTGACCTCGCTCAAGCAGATCTGCAACCACCCCGCCCAGTACCTCAAGGAACAGGCCCCGCGCGGCAGCGGCACGGCCCGGCTCGCCGGCCGCTCGGGGAAGCTCGCCCTGCTCGACGAACTCCTCGACACGATCCTCGCCGAGGACGGCTCCGTGCTCGTCTTCACCCAGTACGTGTCGATGGCGAGGCTCCTCTCCGACCACCTCGCCGCGCGCGGCATCCCCGCCCAACTGCTGCACGGCGGCACCCCGGTGGCCGAGCGGGAGCGGATGGTCGACCGCTTCCAGGCCGGGGAGATCCCCGTCTTCCTGCTCTCCCTCAAGGCCGCGGGCACGGGCCTCAACCTCACCCGGGCCGGGCACGTCGTCCACTACGACCGCTGGTGGAACCCGGCCGTCGAGGAGCAGGCGACCGACCGTGCCTACCGCATCGGGCAGACCCAGCCGGTGCAGGTGCACCGGCTCGTCGCCGAGGGCACGGTCGAGGACCGCATCGCCGAGATGCTCCGCGCCAAGCGTGCCCTGGCGGACGCCGTCCTCGGCTCCGGCGAGGCCGCCCTCACCGAACTCACCGACCGGGAGCTGGCCGACCTGGTGTCCCTGAGGAGGCCCGCGTGAACCACGCCCGGGGCGCGCGCGGAGCCGCCCCCCGCCACGACGACCGCCGCCGCAGCTTCCCGCAGGTCGCACCCCGCGACGTGCCCGACGGCCGGTTCGCCGCGACCTGGTGGGGGAACGCCTGGGTCGAGGCCCTGGAGGACACCGCGCTCGACGCGGCCCGCCTCGCCCGCGGCAAGGCGTACGCCGGACGCGGGCACGTCGACGCGATCACGGTCACCCCCGGCCGGGTCGTCGCCTACGTCCACGGCAGCCGGGCCCGCCCGTACCGCACCGAGATCAGGATGCGCACGCTCGGCGACGACGGCTGGGAGCGGTTCCTCGACGAGGCCACCGCCCGGCCCGACCACATCGCCGCCCTGCTCGACAAGGACGTGCCGCACGCCCTGGAGGCGGTCACCGGACTGCTGCCCGCGGTGGGGGACCTCGTCCCCGACTGCTCCTGCCCCGACGACGGCTACCCCTGCAAGCACGCCGCGGCGCTCTGCTACCAGGCGGCCCGGCTCCTCGACGAGGACCCGTTCGTCCTCTTCCTGATGCGCGGCCGCGGGGAGCAGGAACTCCTCGCCGAACTCACCCGGCGCAACGCGGCCCGCTCCGCCGCCGAGACCACCGCGGCCGCGCCACCGATGCCCACGGTCCTCGCCCGGACCGCGCTCGCCACGCCCCCCGGTGCGTGGAGCCCGCCGCTGCCTCCCGAACTGCCGGTCCCGGACCGGCCCGGCCGGCCGGCCGTCTTCCCGCCGGACCCGCACGCCCCCGACCCGCTCGCCCTCGACCTGCTCGCCACCGAGGCCGCCGCCCGCGCCCACGTCTTCCTCGCCACCGGCCACGATCCGGTCGCCGCGCTCACCCCCTGGCAGGACGCGGTCCGGCTGGCCGCCGCGCACCCCGGTTCGGGGCTCACCGCCTCGACCCGCGCGCTCTACCGCGACCTGGCGTACGCCCTCGACCGCACGCCCACGGACCTGGCGCGCGCCGTCGCCGCCTGGCGGCAGGGCGGCGCCGCCGGCCTCGTCGTCCTGGAGGAGCCGTGGGACCCTCCGGCCGGGCCGTTCGACCGCGCCAGACCCGCGCTGATCGCCGCCGACTTCCCCGCCTTCCGCCCCTGGCGCAACCGGCTCTCCACCGAATCCCTCCAGCTCCGCCTCGGCAGGGACGGCCTCTGGTACGGCTACGAGTCGGACGCCGGGCGCGAGGACTGGTGGCCGCGCGGCGCCCCCGACCCGGACCCGGTCGGTGCCCTCACCGACCTCCTGGGGCGATGACCGGACACGCGAACGGAATCCCACTCGATGGAGTGAAACCCGTCAACGGCCGGATCCGGCGCACCCGTTTGTCGCGTTGATTCCGGTACGGGCACTCGCCCGTGTACACCTCCGGAAGGCAGGAAGCCATGAGGCAGATTCGCCGAAGTGGTCTGGCCACACTGTTGGTCACGGGTGGGGCGCTCGCGCTCTCGGCGGGCGCGGCGCACGCCGACTCCGGCGCACAGGGCGCCGCGGTCGGTTCGCCGGGCGTCGGCTCCGGCAACACGCTTCAGCTGCCGGTGCACGTGCCGGTCAACGCCTGCGGGAACACGGTCAACGTCGTCGGCCTGCTCAACCCGGCCTTCGGCAACCGCTGTGCCAACCGCTCCGCCGAGCCCGACGGGTACGGCGCGGACGAGAACGGCGGCGGCCATTCCCACAAGGACGAGGCCGCCACCCCGCGCGGCGGGGAGCAGGCCGGCGGTTCCCACGGCGGCGGGGGCGGTGCCTCCAACGGCGGCGGGGCCAACGCCGAGAGCAGCGCGGTGGGTTCCCCCGGCGTGCTCTCCGGGAACGGCCTCCAGCTGCCCGTCGACCTGCCCGTGAACCTCAGCGGGAACTCGGTCAACGTGGTCGGCATCGGCAACCCGGCCTTCGGCAACACCGCGGTCAACGGCCCCGGCAAGCCCCAGCAGCCGATCGAGGTCCCGACGCCGCGCCCGCAGACCCCCGTCCGGAACGTGCCGGTCCCGCAGGCCGAGACCGAGACCCCGCCCCCGGCCCCCGCGCCGCAGGGTGAGACGAGCTCGGTCGCGCTGGCCGCCACCGGTTCGGACGCCATCGGGTACGCCGTCCCCGCCAGCGCCGCGCTGCTGCTCGGCGGCGCCCTGATGTACCGTCGCGCGCGCCGCGCCGGAGACGGGGCCTGAGGGTCCGCCCCTCGCGGACCGGCAGCCGCGTGCCGGCGCCCGAGCCGTCAGCCGCGTCCCCGGCCGCTGGCGTCCCCCACGCCGTGACGCCAGGCCCGGAGCACCGCCTCGATGGCGGGAGCGACCCTCGTCCGGGCCTGGTGCCGGGGAACCCCCTGCATCAACAGGGTGTCGTACGGGGTGTCGACATGGCGTACGGAAGCGCGCACCGCGGCGGTGACGGCGCCGCGGTCGAGCGAGCGGCCCGCGGCCGTGCGGCCCACCCGCCCGCTTCCCTTCGCCGACGCGTGGACGGCGATCTCCGTGACCCGGTCGTCGGGGCAGGACGGGAAGAGCCGCTGGATCTCGGCCTGGAGCAGCGCGGTGATCTCGGTGTCGAGTGCCGCGCGCCGCACCGCGTCCCGGGCCCGCCGTCTGGCCCGCGCCTCGGCGTCCGCCAGGCAGGCGAGTTCCGCCCGGGCGAGCGCCGCCTCCTCGACGAGCAGGCCCTGGCGCTCGTACCGTGTCCGGCGCCGGTTGTGCCGTACCACCACGGCCCAGAGGCCGCTGTTCTCGCGGGCGCGCCGGGTGAGCGCGGTGTCGCCCCGGCGGAGGAAGACCAGGTGCCCGAGGTCGGCGCAGTCCAGGCAGACCGGTGCGTTGAACTCGACGATCATCCGCTCCAGCGGCCCCTGCCGGCACTCCGAGCAGCGGCGGCGTTTCAGCGGTTCGACGACGACGGGTGCGACGAGGTCCATGGCCGGTGCTCCCTCCGGTGCTTCCTCAGCGGACGCCGGGCGCGGCGGCGGCGATGAACGCGGCCAGCGCTTCCTTCGCCCGCTCCGAGCGACGGGCGCGGTCGGCCTCGTCCACCGCCTCGTGCATGCAGTGGGAATCGACGAAGGCCGCCTCGGCCAGCCGGCGGACCTCCGGGTCGTCGCACACCAACTGGACGCGGAAGAGTGCCTGTCGGGCGGCGGTGCGCTGCCGGTAGGAGGCGTGACGGGACTCCTCCGCCTCCTCCGATCCGGGCAGTTGGAGCGCCCGGAACCAGCGGTCGTTCTGGCTGTGCCGGTAGTCGACGACCGCGCCCGCGAAGGCGCTGTAGGTCGCGATCCGTTCCTGCCGCAGTTGTTCGGTGCGGGCGAGCGCGGCCGTGCGCTCGGTGGCCCGCCCTTGGAACCAGTGGGTGAAGACGGCACCCAACAGGGTTCCCGCCACGGCTATCAGTGCCGCATCCATGACCGGCCGCCCTCCCCGAATCGTTCGGCCTCCAGACCCGTAGATCATGACAGCAGGGAGGGCGGGGCGTCACTGGCGGTAGCTGCTCAGGAAGCGGCCGATGCGGCTGATCGCGGCGTCCAGGTCGTCGGCGTGCGGCAGGGTCAGGATGCGGAAGTGGTCCGGGCGCGGCCAGTTGAAGCCCGTCCCCTGCACGACCTGGATCTTCTCCCGCAGCAGCAGGTCGAGGACGAACTTCTCGTCGTCGTGGATCCTGTGCACGGCGGGGTCGAGGCGGGGGAAGGCGTACAGCGCCCCCTTCGGCTTCACGCAGGAGACGCCCGGGATCTCGTTGAGCTTCTCCCAGGCGCGGTCGCGCTGCTCGCGCAGCCTGCCCCCCGGCGCCGTCAGTTCGTGGATCGACTGCCGGCCGCCGAGCGCGGCCTGGATGGCGTACTGGGCGGGGGCGTTGGGGCAGAGCCGCATGGAGGCCAGCATGGTGAGGCCCTCCAGGTAGTTCCTGGCGTGCTGCCTGGGGCCGCTGACGACCAGCCAGCCGGAGCGGAAGCCGGCCACCCGGTAGGTCTTGGAGAGGCCGCCGAAGGTGAGGACGACCAGGTCGGGGGCGAGGGTGGCGGCGGGGTGGTGGACGGCGTCGTCGTAGACGATCCGGTCGTAGATCTCGTCGGCGAAGACCATCAGGCCGTGGCGCCGGGCGAGTTCGAAGATCCCTTCCAGGACCTCCTTGGGGTAGACGGCGCCCGTGGGGTTGTTGGGGTTGATGACGACGATGGCCTTGGTGCGGTCGGTGATCCTCGACGCCATGTCGTCGAGGTCCGGATACCAGTCGGCGGCCTCGTCGCACAGGTAGTGCACGGGCCTGCCGCCCGCGAGGGTGACCACCGCCGTCCACAGCGGGTAGTCCGGGGCGGGTACGAGGACCTCGTCGCCGTCCTCCAGGAGGGCCTGGACGGCCATCGAGATCAGCTCGGACACGCCGTTGCCGAGGAAGACGTCGTCGACGTCCACGTCCGGCAGGCCCATGGACTGATAGCGCTGGGCGACCGCGCGGCGGGCGGAGAGGATGCCGCGGGAGTCCGTGTAGCCGTGGGCCTTGGGGAGCATCCGGATCATGTCCTGGACGATCTCCTCGGGCGCCTCGAAGCCGAAGAGCGCCGGGTTGCCCGTGTTGAGGCGCAGGACGCTGTGGCCCGCCTCCTCCAGGGCGTTGGCCTGCTCGATCACCGGGCCGCGGATCTCGTAGCAGACCTCGTTCAGCTTGCTCGACTGCCGGAACTCCATGTCCGACCTCCCCAGGTCCCCGGAATCAGTGTTGCTTGGTTTTACCAAGTTCGAGCTTGGAAAGTCCAACAACATGTCTAGACTGCGTCGCATGCCACGTCAGCAACGCCGCCGCAGCTACGACCAGCACTGCGCCGCCGCGCGCGCCCTCGACCTCGTCGGCGACCGCTGGACCCTGCTCGTCGTCCGCGAACTCCTCGCCGGGCCGCGCCGCTACACCGACCTCCACGCCGACCTGCCCGGCGTCAGCACCGACATGCTCGCCGGCCGCCTCAAGGACATGGAGGCCGCCGGACTCGTCACCCGGCGCCGGCTGCCCCCGCCCGCCTCGGCGTACGTCTACGAACTCACCCCCCGTGGCAGGGACCTGCTGCCCGTCCTGCGCGCACTCGCCGCCTGGGGGGCACCGGACCTCGGCGAGCCGCGGCCGACCGACGCCGTCCGCGCGCACTGGTACGCCGTCCCGCTGCTCGGGGTCCTCGCCGAGCTCGGCGAGGGCGTCGTCCAAGTGACGCTGGACGAAGGCGAGTTCCACGTCCGCATCGCGGCCGACGGCAGCGCGGCCCACGGTGACGGCGTATACGGCGACGGCGCCGCCGAACGTCCCGACGCCCGGCTCAGGACCGACACGGCGACCCTCCGGGCCCTGGCCTGCGGCGACACGACCCTCGCCGAGGCCCTCGCGTCGGGGCACGCCGGCCTGGAACGGACCACGTCGGCCGCGGGGACGCGCACGTGCTGAGAGCGGACGGGGTGCGCTCGCGCTGGGCCCGGCCCGTGGCGCGCCCGCGCTGAGACCGGACGGGGAGGCCTCGCGCCGGGGCCCGGCCCGGGGGCCCGGCCCGTGACGCGCCCGCGCCGGGAGCGGTCGGGGAGCGGTCGGGCGGAGAAGGCCGGGGTGCCTTCAGGGGCGCGTTGCCGCCGGTGCCGCCGCCAGGGCCTGCGCGAGGCGGTCGCGCGCCGCCGTCTGCGCCGCGATGCGGGCGTCGAGCACGGCCAGTCGCTCACGGGCGATCTCCAGGCCGCGCGCGGACGGCGGAGCCGCCGAGACGTCCCCGTCGAGGCAGGAGCGGAAGGCGGACACGTCGTCCAGGGTCAGCCCGGCGACGAGGAGGTACCGGATGTTCGTCACCCGTGCGACGGCGCCCTCCCCGTACACCCGGTAGCCGTTGGCCGCACGGGTCGACGTGATCAGCCCCGCCGACTCGTAATGGCGCAGGGCGCGGGCCGACACCCCCGTCCGGCGGGCCAGTTCACCGATGCGCAAGGGCGCCACCTCCTCGCGCAGTCGTATCACGAGACCAGCGCGCCCCCGTCGACGGGCAGCACGGTGCCCGTCACGAAAGAGGCGTCGGGGGCGGCGAGCGCGGTGATCGCCCAGGCGACCTCCTCGGGCCTGCCGATCCGGCCCAGCGGCGTGTGCGCGAGCTGCCAGGCCCGCAGCGCCGCCCGCCGCTCGGGTGAGAGCCCCATGTGGTCGGCGATGGGGGTCTCGATCGCGCCGGGAGCGACCGCCACGACCCGGACGCCGTCCGGCGCGAGCTCCACCGCCCAGCAGCGGGTCAGCGTCTCCAGGGCGCTCTTGGTCGCCGGATAGAGGGAGTTGGCTGGCCAGCCCCGCTGCCCGACGGTCGTCGACACGTTCACCACCACGCCCCGGGACGCCCGGAGGGCGGGGACGGCGGCCTGGGTGAGCAGCACGGGGGCGACGAGGTTCGTCTCCAGGAGCGGGGTGACGACGGAGCGGTCGAGCGTGCCGAGCGGCCCGCCGGTGGAGATCCCGGCGTTGTTGACGAGGACGTCGAGGCGGCCGTGGGTGCCGACGGCGGCGCGCACGATCTCCTCGGCCGCCCCCTCGGCCGTGATGTCGGCGACGAACGGGTGGATTCCGGCGTGTCCCTCGGCGGCCTCCCGCAGCGGCGCCTCGCGGCGGCCGACGGCGACGACCGTCGCCCCCCGCCCGGCGAAGGCCCGCGCGGTGGCCCGGCCGATGCCGGTGCCCGCGCCGGTGACGACGACGACCCTGGTGGATGTGGTGGTGTCCATGCGTGCGATGGTCGAACGGTGACGCCAGTGGCAAGGTCAAGCGGGACGCGCGAACGGCGGGCAGGATGAGCGGGATGCGATACGAGGCGATCACCTGGGACCGACTGGCCGAGGCCCTGGCCGGGCGCGTCGACCCGGCCACCCCTTCCGACGGCGGCGAGTGGCTCAAGGTCGGCATCGACGGGCCGCCGGCCGCGCCCGGCGGCGAGCTGGCCGACCTGCTCGCCGAGGCGCTGCGGGCCCGCGGGCGCTCCGTCCACGTGGTCGGGACCGGCGGGTTCCTCCGCCCCGCGTCCCTCCGGTTCGAGTACGGGAAGCGGGACCCCGACGCGTACTACGACGGATGGGTCGACAACGGGGCCCTGTGGCGGGAGGTCTTCGGACCGCTCGGGCCCGGCGGCACCGGCCGCGTGCTGCCCGACCTGTGGGACCCGGTCAAGGACCGGGCGACCCGCAGCCCGTACGTGACGCTGCCGCCCGGCGGCGTGCTCGTGGTGCACGGGCCCTTCCTCCTCGGTCACTGGTTCCCCTTCGACCTCACCGTGCACCTGCGCCTGTCACCCGCCGCCCTCGCCCGGCGCACCGAGGAGCAGTGGACCCTCCCCGCCTTCGCCCGCTACGAGTCGGAGGTCGACCCGACCGGGACCGCCGACGCCGTCGTACGCGCCGACGACCCCCGCCACCCGGCCTGGACCGGCCTCGGCGGGGGCCGGGACGCGGGCTAGACGAGTAAGTCCGAAGTAGTTCGGCGCATGGAACGAGGGTCTCGTCGGTTCGTGTGTGACGACAAACCTCAAGGGCCGGTCCGGAAAGTGGAGCCGGGCGGGACTTTCCGGACCGGCCCAGGGGAGTGTCCCGTCGACCGGGCCGGAGCGGGGAGGCCCCGCGAGCCGGTCCGTTCGGCGATCAGGGACGGTAGGGTCCCCTGTCCGGCGGCCTGCCGCCCACGACCGTGACCGCCTCCGCGCCCGCGCGGCAGCCCGCCCCGGCGGCGCGCACGGGGTCCGCGCCGGCGAGCAGGGCCGCGAGGAAGGCGCCGGTGAACGCGTCGCCCGCGCCCGTCGAGTCCACGCGCCGCGCCGGGGGCACCGGGGGCGCCGCGACCCGTGCCGTGACCGCGCCGTCCTGGGCGACGACGGCGCCGGCGGCACCGAGGGTGACGACGACGAGAGGGAAGGTCCGGCTCAACTCCGCCGCCGCCGCGTCCGGTTCGGCGCCGCCGGTGAGGAACCGGGCCTCGTCGGCGTTGGGCAGCAGCACCTCCGTGCCCTTCGCGGCGGCCAGGAACCGTTCCGTGCCCAGCTGCTCCAGGAAGCCCGCAGAGGCCGGGTCGACGCTCACCGGGACGCCGGCCGCCCGGGCGTCCCGCAGGGCTCGGCGGGCCGTCTCGCGACTGGGGTCGGCGAAGAACAGGTAACCGGAGAGGTGCAGCCGGGCCGCGCCGTCGAGCAGCCCGGCGGACCAGTCGGCGGGGGAGAGGCGGAGGGCGGCGCCGCTGTCGGTCAGGAAGGTGCGCTCCGAGGTGGCGTCCACGAGCGCGATCACCGTCGCCGTGGCGGTCTCCTCGTCCGGTACGAGGAGGGGCCGCACGCCGGCCCGCCGCAGCGCCCGCTCGTGCCAGCCGGCCGCGTCGGTGCCCACCCGGCCGAGGAGCCGCACCTCCGCGTGACCGGAACGGGCCGCCCAGCAGGCGGCGTTGGCTCCGGCGCCGCCGGGGAGCGTCCGGATCTCGGCCGCCGTGTCCGTCGCGGGAGCGAGGGGCGACCTGTGCCGGGCGACGACGTCCGTGACCACGTCCCCGACGACGAGCAGCGCGCCTTCGGAGGTGCTCACCGGGCGGGGGAGGGGTGTGTCACCCGGGTGCGCGTCCCCGGCGGCTGACCTCACCGGCCGGCCGGGCCGCGCGTCCCCGCCCCTGCCGCTCCCGAGTCCGCCCCTGCCGTCCCGGTCCCTGCCGCTCCCGAGTCCGCCGTTCCCGCCCCTGCCGCTCCCGTTCCCGTCCCGCCCGTACCCGCGCCGTACGCGCCCGCGATGCTCGCCGCGAGCCGCACGTTGCCCCGTACCGCCGCGAGGTTCGCCTCCAGGGACGCCCCCTCGGTGTGCACCGTCAGGTGTTCGAGCAGGAACGGGGTCACCGCCTGGCCCGTGATGCCCTTCTCCTTCGCCGCCGCGAGGGCCTGGGCCAGCACCCGGTCGTGCAGGGCGGGGTCCAACTGCTCGGCCTCCGGGACCGGGTTGGCGACGACGAGCGCCGCCGGGGGGCCGCCGAGCGCGTCCTGGGACCGCATGACCGCCGCCACCTCGGCCGGGGTGCGCAGGGTCCAGTCGACGGGTTCGCCCGAGGAGGAGAGGTAGAAGCCGGGGAAGCGGTCCGTGCCGTACCCGACGACCGTCACGCCGAGCGTCTCCAGGCGCTGGAGCGTCGCGGGCACGTCGAGGATCGACTTGACCCCGGCGCACACGACGGTGATCCCGACCCGGGCGAGCAGTCGCAGGTCGGCGGACTCGTCCTGCGTCTCGCTCCACTCCCGGTGCACCCCGCCGAGGCCGCCGGTCGCGAACACCCGTATGCCGGCGGCGGCCGCGAGCCAGGCCGTCGCCGAGACCGTGGTCGCCCCGGTGGCGCCGGCCGCCAGGGCCGGGGCCAGATCGCGGTGCCCCAGCTTCCGTACCGCCGGGTCCTCGGCGATCCGGGTCAGGGCCGTCCGGCCGAGGCCCACTCTGGCCGTGCCGTCGACCACCGCGACGGTGGCCGGGACGGCGCCCCCGGCGCGTACCAGCTCCTCCAGCTCCAGCGCCACGGCGAGGTTGCGCGGGCGCGGCAGGCCGTGGGCGATGATCGTCGACTCGAGCGCGACGACGGGGCGGCCCTCGTGGAGCGCCTCCCGTACCTCTTCGGACACCTGTGTGGACATGTCCCATTCCTTGGCGCGCCCACGGGCCGCGCAAACCTCGTGGGCGACCTCTCGCCACGGAGTGGCCGGTGCCTGCGGAATCCGTCACGGGCGGCCCGGCGCGACCGGCGGCGGGGTCCGCCGCACCCACCGGACGCTGCGCCGAAGGCCGTCTGCGGATTTCGTCGTCGCGTCGGTGTTCGGGCATCACTCCTGGTGAGAGACGAAACGGAGGGTGTTATTCCAGCCGGTCCCGGCCGTGGGGCGGCCGTGGACCCCCGCTACAGTCACCGCCCATGACCACACATGACCTGCCTTCCTTCGCCGTGCACGTCCCTGACGCCGAGCTCGAGGCGGAGCCGCTGGACCCCGGCCAGATCGTCTCCGGCACGCCCGAGGTGACCGGCAAGGTGCTGTGGGAGTCGGCGGACGGAAAGCAGCTGCGCGGCATCTGGCAGATCACCCCCGGCGTCGTCACCGACACGGAGGCCGACGAGCTGTTCGTGGTGGTCTCCGGGCGTGCGACCGTCGCCGTCGAGGGCGGCGAGACGATGGAGATCGGCCCCGGCGACGCCTGCGTGCTGCGCGAGGGCGACCGGACCACCTGGACCGTGCACGAGACCCTTCGCAAGGCGTACCACATCAGCCTCTGAACCGCCGGGGCCGCCGGGCGGTCAAGAGTCTGGTAGGAAACCTTCCTATCCGATAGCATCCCCGGCGGCGGCTTGGCGCGGCGCCCGATCCAGGGGCGTGACGCGCTCAGCGAGAGCTCTGACCCGGCCGCCGAGCACCACCCCACCGCGTGGCGCCCGAATCGCCACAGGCCGGCCGCCCGCGCCCGCGATCCCCGCGGGACGGGCGCCGGCCCGCGCGGACGGGCCGTGGTGCGCCGCACCGGTGTCCAGCTCTCGCCACCCCTCAGGCCAGGGAGCCCAGGTATGCGCCTGTACGCCTCCGCCCCACCCCTCCGCCCCGCCAACCGCCTCGGCCTCGTCCTCGCGGCCGTCCTGCTCCTCGTCGGCGGGCTCGTGCTCGCCCTCCCGGACCGGGCCGCCGCGGCCGACTCCCTGATCTCCCAGGGACGGCCCGCCACCTCCTCCTCCGTCGAGGACTCCACCTTCGGCCCGGAGAAGGCCTTCGACGGCATCTCCACCACCCGCTGGGCCAGCACCGAAGGCGTCGACCCCCAGTGGATCAAGGTCGACCTCGGTCCCTCGGCGACCGTCTCCCGCGTCAAGCTCGTCTGGGAGGCCGCCTACGCCAAGGCCTACCGCGTCGAGATCTCCGCCGACGGCAGCACCTGGACCCGTCTCGCCACCGAGACCGCCGGGAACGGCGGCACCGACGACTGGACCGGCCTCACCGGAACCGGCCGCTACCTCCGTGTGTACGGGACCGCCCGCGGCACCTCGTACGGCTACTCGCTCTACACGGTGGAGGTCTACGGCACCACCTCCACCACGCCCCCGCCCGGCGGCGCCTTCACCGTCGTCGCGGCCGGCGACATCGCCGCCCAGTGCACGGCCTCCAGCAGCTCCTGCGCCCACCCCAAGACCGCCGCACTGGCCCAGCGGATCGCGCCCTCCTTCTACCTGACGATGGGCGACAACCAGTACGACGACGCCCTGCTCTCCGACTTCCGCGCCTACTACGACAAGACCTGGGGCGTCTTCAAGGCGAAGACCCGGCCCGTCCCCGGCAACCACGAGACCTACGACCCCGCCGGCCCGCTCGCCGGCTACAAGTCCTACTTCGGCGCGATCGCCTACCCGCAGGGCAAGCCCTACTACAGCTACGACCAGGGCAACTGGCACTTCGTCGCCCTCGACTCCAACTCCTTCGACGACGCCGCCCAGATCCAGTGGCTCAAGGACGACCTCGCGCGGAACACCAAGGGCTGCATCGCCGCCTACTTCCACCACCCGCTGTACTCCTCCGGCGGCCACGGCAACGACCCGGTCTCCAAGCCCGTCTGGCAGATCCTGTACGGCGCCAAGGCCGACCTCGTCCTCAACGGGCACGACCACCACTACGAGCGCTTCGCCCCGCAGGACCCGAGCGGGCGGGCCACCGCCGACGGCATCGTCGAGATCGTCGGCGGCATGGGCGGCGCCGAACCCTACGACATCGAGACGGTCCAGCCGAACAGCCAGAAGCGGATCAGCGGCCCCTACGGCGTCCTGAAGCTGGACCTCACCGACACCACCTACACCTGGCAGTACGTCGGCACCGACGACCAGGTCAAGGACTCCGGCCCGACCTACACCTGCCACTGATGTACCTCGCGACCACCGGTCGCCGCGACGCGCCGCCCGCCCCTTCGGGGGTCCGGCGGCGCGTCCCCGGCACCGTCCTCGCCCTCGGCGCGGTCAGCCTGGTCACCGACGTCTCCTCGGAGATGGTGACCGCCGTCCTGCCGCTGTACCTGGTCCTCGGACTCGGCCTCTCCCCCCTCCAGTTCGGGCTGCTCGACGGCCTGTCCACCGGCGCCACCGCGCTCGTACGGCTCCTCGGCGGGGCCACCGCCGACCGCGGCGGCCGCCACAAGCTCGTCGCCGGGCTCGGCTACGCCCTCTCCGCCTGCTCCCGGCTCGGCCTCCTCCTCGCGGGCGCCGCGACCGGGGGGATCGCCACCGCGCTCGCCGCGGACCGGCTCGGCAAGGGCGTGCGGACCGCGCCGCGCGACGCGCTCATCACCCTGCACAGCCCGCCGGAGGACCTGGGCCGCGCCTTCGGCACGCACCGCGCCATGGACACCACGGGCGCGCTCCTCGGCCCCCTCGCCGCGTTCGCCCTCCTGTCGGCGACGGCCGAGGCGTACGAGGCCGTCTTCGCCGTCAGCTTCTGCGTCGGCGCGTTCGGCGTCCTGCTGTGGCTGCTCCTGGTCCCCGGACGGCGAAGCACACCGCCCCGCCCCGATCCGCCCGGCCCGGCGGGCACGCGCACCGCTCCCGCCCCGCCACGCGCGCGTGGCGGCCTCCTCGCCGCGCCGCGCTCGCCCGCGTACCGCCGGATCGTGCTCTGCGCCGCCCTCCTCGGGGCCGCCACCGTCGGCGACTCCTTCCTCTACCTGCTCCTCCAGCGCCGGCTCGACCTCGACGCGACCTGGTTCCCGTTCCTGCCGCTCGGCGCGGCCGCCGTCTACCTGCTGCTCGCCGTCCCGGCCGGACGTCTCGCCGACCGCACGGGACGCCGCCGACCACTCCTGTACGGCCACGGGGCGCTGCTCCTGGCCTACGGGCTGCTCCTGGCGCCGCTGCCCGGCGGCGCGGTCCTGGCCGGCGTCCTCGGGCTGCTCGGGGTCTTCTACGCCGCCACCGACGGCGTCCTGATGGCCCTGGCCGGGCCCTTCCTCACCGAGGGGCGCCAGGCCGGCGGCCTGGCGCTCGTCCAGACCGCCCAGGCGCTCGCCCGGGTCGGCGCCGCCGTCGCCTTCGGGGCCCTGTGGACGGCGCGCGGCCCCGAGACCGCCCTCGTGGTCGCGCTCGTCGCCCTCGCGGCCGCCCTGTGCTGCGCCGCCCGCCTCCTGCCCGAGGCGCCCCGGGCCCCCGCCGACCCCACGCCCCTCCGAGAGGACTGACCCCATGAACGCCCCGACCGGTGACCGCCTCTCCGCACGCGCGCGCGTGGGCGTCATCGTCCTCGCCCTCCTCCTGCTGGGCGGCGGCGCCACGGCCTACACCCTGCGGGCGGCCTCCGGGCGGCAGGCCGCCACCGGCACCGCCGACGCCGGCTTCACCCTCGACGGCGGCGCGGCGCTCTACGCCCGGGACACCGCCAGCGGGCGCATCGCGCGCGTGGACCCGTCCGCGCCAGGCGGGCGGGTCGCCGGCGGCCCCTCCTGCGACCGCTTCCACGCCGCCGGCCCCACCGCCCTCTGCCTCCAGCGACGGCCGGGCGTACCGGCCCGCTCGTACGTCCTCGTACTCGACCGGCACCTGCGCGAGCTGCGCCGCATCGCCCTGCCCGGCATCCCCAGCCGGGCCAGGGTCTCCGCCTCGGGACAGATGCTCTCCTGGACGATGTTCGCGACCGGCGACTCCTACGCGCGCTCGTCGTTCTCCACCCGCACCTCGATCCTCGACCTGCGCACCGGCTACCTGGTGAAGAACATCGAGCAGATCCCGCTCACCCTCGGCGGGCGCCGCCACCACGCCCCGGACGTCAACTACTGGGGCGTCACGTTCGCCGCCGACGACAACCGCTTCTACGCCACGGTGTCCACCGGCGGCCGCACCCACCTCGTCGAGGGGGACATGCGGTCCTGGTCGGCACGGGCGCTGCGGGAGAACACCGAATGCCCGTCACTGTCCCCGGACGGCACCCGCATCGCCTTCAAGAAGCGGGTCTCGGACGGTCCGCGCGAGCCGTGGCGGCTGTACGTGTACGACCTCCGCTCCGGCCGCGAGCACCCGGTCGCCGAGCGGCGCGGCATCGACGACCAGGCCCTGTGGACGGACGGGGAGACCCTCGCGTACGGCTACGGGGGAGGGGTCTGGTCGGTTCCCGCGGACGGCTCGGGCGCCCCGCGCCGGCTCGTGAGCGGTGCCTCCTCCCCGGCGGCCCCGCGCTGAAGGGCCGGGCCGGGCCGGGGCACGGCGTGCCCGGCGGGGCTGCCACGGCGCGCCCCGGTGTGCCACGTCGTGCTGTGCGGTGTCGTGTCGTCCCGCGTCACGTCGTGTCGTGCCGTCCGGCCCGGTTCGTCGCCCGGGCCGTACGGCGGACGGTCTCAGGCCTTCCGGAGCACGTTCCGCACCGCGAGCGCCGCCATCGGCAGGAGCAGGCAGGCGGCGATCGCGTTCAGCGGACCGTAGCCCGCCTGCGAGACGATCAGGCCCGCGGCGAGTCCGCCGAGGCCGGCGGCGGTGTTCATGACGAAGTCGGAGAGTCCCTGGACCGCGGCCCGCGCCTCCTGCGGCACCGAGTCCGTGAGCAGGGCCGAACCGGACACCAGCCCCGCGGACCAGCCGAGGCCCAGGACGAAGAGCCCCGCGGCGGTCCGGCCGTGACTCGGCCCGGCGGTGCCCGCGACGAGGGCGGCGACACCGAGGAGCCCGACGGCGAGGCCGATGACGGACAGCCGGCCGAGCCGGTCGGACAGCCAGCCCATCACGGGAGAGAAGGCGTACATGCCCGCGATGTGGCCGCTGATGACCAGCCCGATCAACTGGATGTCCGCGCCGTGGTGGGTGAGGGCCACCGGCGTCATCGACATGATCGACACCATCGCGGTGTGCGAGACGGCGACGGTGACCAGCGCGAGGCGGGCCGTCGGCGACTCCCGCACCGCCCGCATGCCGGCGCGCAGCGACCGGCCCTCCGCGGCCTTGCCCGCCTCGGCGCCGCTCAGCGCGCGGGCGGTGAGGAGCGGGTCGGGCCGCAGCAGCAGGGCGACCAGGGCCGCCGCGACGACGAAGACGCCGGCGGCCCAGACGAACGGGCCCGCCGCGGCCGGGATGCCGAGACCGGAGACGCTCTCCCCGGCCGGTGCGGCGATGTTCGGACCGAGCACCGCCCCGATGGTCGTCGCCCACACCACGGTGGAGATGGCCCGTGCCCTGCGGTCCGGTTCGGCCAGGTCGGCCGCGGCGAAGCGGGCCGCCAGGTTGGCCGAGGACCCGGCCCCGAAGCCGACGAGGCCCACGAGCAGCAGGGGGAAGCTCTCGACGACCGCCCCCAGCACCGCGACCCCGGCACCGACGGCCCCGAGGAGGTACGCGAGGACGAGCCCGGCCCGGCGTCCGCGCGAGGCCATCAGGGACGCCAGCGGCATCGCGAGCAGGGCGGGTCCCGCCACGGTCGCCGTCGAGGCGAGCCCGGACAGCGCCTCGGAACCGCTCACGTCCCTGGCCAGGACGGCGGCGAGCGCGATGCCGGTGGCGATGCCGAGGCCGCCGAGGATCTGGGTGCCGATCAGTACCGCCTGGATGCGACGGCGCAGCGCCGGCAACTCGGCGTCGGTGACGGGTATGTGCTCGGGCAGCGTGGCTTCGGGAGCATCGGAGGTGTGGGTCACTCGCGTGAGTGTGCCAGCCGTCTCACCCGAGGGGAAAGGTCCGCCCTCTCGACCGGATCTCCGCCCGGAAGCACGGGACCCCGACCGGATCTCCGCCCGGAAGCGCGAGACCCCGACCGGCTCCCCCCCCGGAAGCGCGGGCCCCGGGGCTCGGGCGGGCTCCCGCTCAGAACAGGGGTGTGGGCAGCACGCCCTCCAGGGCCAGCAGCTGCCGCTTGGTCTCCAGGCCGCCGCCGAAACCGCCGAGCCCGCCGTCGCTCTCCACCACGCGGTGGCACGGCACGACGAGGGGCAGCGGGTTGGCGCCCATCGCGGCTCCGACCGCCTGGGCCGCGCCCGGCTGCCCCACCCGCCGGGCCAGCTCGCCGTACCCGACGACCGTCCCGTACGGCACGGTCGCCGCCAGCTCGCGCAGCACCTGCCGGTGGAAGCCGGTCGTCAGGCTCCAGTCCAGCGGCAGGGCGAGGTCGTCCGGTTCGCCGCCGAAGTAGCGGTCGAGCCGGCGTATCGCCTCGGCGAGCAGTCCCGAGGCGCACTCCACCGGCTCCGCGCCGAGCTGCCCGGTCAGCCGGTCGAGCGTCCGCGACCGCCGTGCCGGGTCGGCGTGGAACTCGACCCGCACGAGCCCCCGCCCGGTCGCGGCGAGGAAGAGCGGCCCGATGGCGCTCTCCACGACCGTCCACTCCGCCGGGACGTCCCGCGCCCCGCCCGTCGGCCCCGCTTCGATGTCCATGCCGCCCACGGTACGGCCGGGCACCGACAACGGGGTCCGGCCCGGTCCGCCGACCGGGTCGAGCGGCCCAGGCCGCGGGTCCGGCGGGGGACGCCCGGCGCCGGGTCCAAGATCACGGACCGGTCTCGCTCCGGTCTCACCACCGGCAATTACCCGGTCACGTGGTCGCCGGAGGCCCGGGGCGCCATAATCTCGCCCCGGTAGTACTACCCAGCGGTACCGACTGTTTTCGGACGACGTGGCACCAGGGGTGGAGGACACACGCTCATGCAGGGCACGGTCGACGGATTCAGCTACGGGCTCGTCACGCCGGTGGCCGCCTTTCTCATGGCGTGCCTCGGCGGCGCCCTCGGGCTGAGGTGCACCACCAGATCGCTCCGCCACCGCGACAGCTTCAAGGCGGGCTGGCTCGCCCTCGGCGCCACCTCGATCGGCACCGGCATCTGGACGATGCACTTCATCGCCATGATGGGCTTCTCGGTCCAGCAGGCGCCCGTCGGTTACGACCGCCCCATCACCTTCGCCAGCCTGGGCGTCGCCGTCGTCATGGTCGGCATCGGCATCTTCATCGTCGGCTACCGCGGCGCGACCGCCCTGACCCTGGTCACCGGCGGCACCATCACCGGCCTCGGCGTCGCCACCATGCACTACCTCGGCATGGCCGGCATGCGCCTCCAGGGCCGCGTCGAGTACGACACCCTCACCGTCGCCGTCTCCGTGGTCATCGCCGTCGTGGCCGCCACCGCGGCCCTCTGGGCGGCCGTCTCCGTGCACGGGTTTCTGGCCAGCCTCGGTGCGAGCCTGGTGATGGGCGTCGCCGTGAGTGGTATGCACTACACCGCCATGGCCGCCGTCAGCGTCCACCTGCACGGGACCGGGCCCCGCACCGGGACCGGCGACACCGCCACCTCGCTCCTCCTGCCCATGCTGATCGGCCCCGCGGTCTTCCTGATCCTCGCCGCCGTCGTCGTCATGTTCGACCCGCTGCTCGTGATGGGCGACCCGGACTGGCAGCGTCCCGACACCCGGAGCGTGCACCGCCCCGGGGTGCCCGCCCCCCGCCACGTGCCGTCCTACGGCGAGCCCGCCAACTGGACGGCGCGCCCCTCCGGACGCGCCGCCCGCCGGAGCGTCCCGCGGGGCGGCCACCGTTCCCAGGACTGGTGACGGGACACCCGCGCACCGGGCGGTGAGCCGATCACCGCCCGACTGTCAGTGCCGGGTCGTACGGTGGTTGCATGCGGCCCGTTTCCAAGATCGAACGTTCGGTGGCGCCCTTCGAGGTCGTCAGCTCCTACCAGCCCAGCGGGGACCAGCCCGCGGCCATCGCCGACCTCGAGCGGCGCATCCGCGCGGGCGAGAAGGACGTCGTGCTCCTCGGCGCGACCGGCACCGGCAAGTCGGCGACCACCGCCTGGATGATCGAGAAGCTCCAGCGCCCCACCCTCGTGATGGCGCCGAACAAGACGCTGGCCGCCCAGCTGGCGAACGAGTTCCGCGAGCTCCTGCCGAACAACGCGGTGGAGTACTTCGTCTCGTACTACGACTACTACCAGCCCGAGGCGTACGTCCCGCAGTCGGACACGTACATCGAGAAGGACTCCTCCATCAACGAGGAGGTGGAGCGGCTGCGCCACTCGGCGACGAACTCCCTGCTCACCCGCAGGGACGTCATCGTGGTCGCCTCCGTCTCCTGCATCTACGGCCTCGGCACGCCCCAGGAGTACGTCGACCGCATGGTCCCGCTCAAGGTCGGCGAGGAGATCGACCGGGACCAGCTGCTCCGCCGCTTCGTCGACATCCAGTACACCCGGAACGACCTGGCGTTCACCCGCGGCACCTTCCGCGTCCGCGGCGACACCATCGAGATCTTCCCGGTGTACGAGGAGCTCGCCGTCCGCATCGAGATGTTCGGCGACGAGATCGAGGCCCTCTCCACCCTCCACCCGCTCACCGGCGAGGTCATCAGCGAGGACCGCGAGCTGTACGTCTTCCCCGCCAGCCACTACGTCGCCGGTCCCGAGCGCATGGAGCGGGCCGTCAACGACATCGAGCGCGAGCTGGAGGTGCGCCTCGCCGAGCTCGACAAGCAGGGCAAGCACCTGGAGTCCCAGCGCCTGCGCATGCGCACCACGTACGACATCGAGATGATGCGGCAGATCGGCTCCTGCTCCGGCATCGAGAACTACTCGATGCACTTCGACGGACGCGAGCCCGGCTCCGCGCCGAACACCCTCATCGACTACTTCCCCGAGGACTTCCTCCTCGTCATCGACGAGTCGCACGTCACCGTGCCGCAGATCGGCGCCATGTACGAGGGCGACGCCTCCCGCAAGCGAACCCTGGTCGACCACGGCTTCCGGCTCCCGTCCGCCCTCGACAACCGCCCGCTCAAGTGGGAGGAGTTCCAGGAGCGGATCGGCCAGACCGTCTACCTGTCCGCGACCCCCGGGACGTACGAACTCTCCCGCGGCGACGGCTTCGTCGAGCAGATCATCCGCCCCACCGGCCTCGTCGACCCCGAGGTCGTCGTCAAGCCCACCGAGGGGCAGATCGACGACCTGGTCCACGAGATCCGGCTGCGCACCGAGCGGGACGAGCGGGTCCTCGTCACCACCCTCACCAAGAAGATGGCCGAGGACCTCACCGACTACTTCCTGGAGCTCGGCATCCAGGTCCGCTACCTGCACAGCGACGTCGACACCCTGCGCCGCATCGAGCTGCTCCGCGAACTGCGCGCCGGCGAGTACGACGTCCTCGTCGGCATCAACCTCCTCCGGGAGGGCCTCGACCTTCCCGAGGTGTCGCTCGTCGCCATCCTCGACGCCGACAAGCAGGGCTTCCTGCGCTCCGGGACCTCCCTGATCCAGACGATCGGCCGTGCCGCCCGAAACGTCTCGGGCCAGGTCCACATGTACGCCGACCGGATCACGCCGGCGATGGAGCAGGCCATCGACGAGACCAACAGGCGCCGCGAGAAGCAGATCGCGTACAACACGGAGCACGGCATCGACCCGCAGCCGCTCCGCAAGAAGATCAACGACATCGTCGCGACCATCGCGCGCGAGGAGATCGACACCGAGGAGCTGCTGGGCAGCGGCTACCGCCAGGCGAAGGAGGGCAAGGGCGCCAAGGCACCCGTCCCCTCGCTCGCCGCGCACGGCGCCAAGGGCCGGGGCAAGGCGGGCTCGACGGTCGAGCTCGGCGACCGTCCCGCCACCGAACTGGCCGCGATCATCGAGGAGATGACCGACCGGATGCGGGCCGCGGCCGCCGAGCTGCAGTTCGAGGTGGCCGCCCGGCTCCGCGACGAGGTGGGAGAGCTGAAGAAGGAGTTGCGCCAGATGAAGGAGGCGGGACTCGCCTGACCGGACACGGTCCGGTGTGTTGCAAGACCGACACAAAACCGGACCGCGCCCACCGTGTGTCGGTGGCGCTGCGTAGGGTGCTCGACAACCGCACGCACCGGAACGGCGGACGCGGGGAACGCAAACGAGAGGGGCATACGCGTGTCGGTCAACATGACCAAGGGTCAGGCCATCAGCCTGGAGAAGAAGGGCGGGGGCAGCCTCACCCAGGTGCGGATGGGCCTCGGCTGGCAGGCCGCGCCGCGCCGCGGCCTCTTCGGTTCGCGCACGCGGGAGATCGACCTGGACGCCTCGGCGGTCCTCTTCGCCGACAAGCAGCCGGTCGACGTGGTCTTCTTCCGTCACCTGGTCAGCGACGACGGCTCGGTCAAGCACACCGGTGACAACCTCGTCGGCGGCGCGGGCCAGGGCGGCGACGACGAGGCGATCCTCGTCGACCTGGAGCGGGTCCCGGTCCACATCGACCAGATCGTCTTCACGGTGAACTCCTTCACCGGCCAGACGTTCCAGGAGGTGCAGAACGCGTTCTGCCGGATCGTCGACGAGACGAACGGTCAGGAGCTCGCGCGCTACACCCTCGACGGCGGCGGCAACTACACCGCGCAGATCATGGCGAAGGTCCACCGGGTCGGCTCCGGCTGGCAGATGACCGCCCTGGGCAACCCGGCCAACGGCCGCACCTTCCAGGACCTGATGCCGGCGATCCTGCCGCACCTGTAACCGCGGCGCGGACGCACCCACAGCTCCCGGAGGCATCAGGCCGCCGGGAGCTGTCCCGCATGAACTTGTTCCGGTACCAGGAAACACCGAGGGGACAGAGTCGATGACGGCCGAGCTGGTCCGGGGGCAGAACCACCCCCTGCCCGACACCCGACTGGAGATCCGCGTGTCGGCCGGGCACCCCGTCCTCGCCGGAGCCACCCTCGGCGACGAGCACGGCAGGGTGCCGGGCGCGGAGTGGGTCGTCCACCCCGGAGCGCCCTCGCTCCCCGGCGTCGAGGTCCCGGGACGGTGCGCCGCCGACCACCGTCTCACCGTCGATCTGGAGGCCGTCTCCGACACGGTCCACCGGGTCTCCGTCCTCCTGGCGCTCCCGGCGGGCGGCGCCGCCCGCTTCGGCGCCCTCGCCGCCCCCTTCGTCGCCGTCGCCGGCCGCGACGGCGCGGACGTCGCCAGCTTCACGATCACCGGACTCGAGAGCGAGTCCGCCGTGGTGGCCCTGGAGCTGTACCGCCGCCAGGGCGCCTGGAAGGTCCGCGCCATGGGCCAGGGGTACGAGGGCGGTCTCGCCGCCCTGCTCGGCGACCAGGGCCTGGAACGGCCCGCGGAGCTGGCCGCGTCGATCCAGGCGGCGGTGGAACCCGGGCGGCCCGCGGAGCCGGCGCCTCCTGCGGCCGACCGGACGGCGCGCCTGCCCGAGGTGGAGCGCGTGGGCCGGTCCGCTCCGCCGGGCGCGCCGGACACGGTACCGACCCCGGTCCCGCCCCTGCCGCCGACGGCCCCGGCCACCCCGACGACGGACACGCCCACGACGGGCACGCCCACCCCCACGACGGCCGCCCCGGCGACGGGCACGCCCACCCCCGCCATGGGTACCGGCGGCCCCATCAGCTACGCCCACCCGCGGCGGCAGGCGGCCCCCGCCCCCGCCCCGGAGCCCCGGCAGGCGCCGCCGACGCCGGTCGCCGGAGACGCCTCGGGCTGGTCGATGGACGAGCGCCTGTACAACCAGGTCTGGGGGATGTTCGAGGACCTGGCCCGTACCGCCGCCGCCTACCGCAGCGCCTGCGACTTCGCGGAGTCCCGGCTCGACCGGGAGCTGGACCAGTCGCTCTCCGACTACCGCTCCCGGGTCGGCGGCGCGAACGACGCCGCGCGGGCGGCCGCCCGCGCCCGGCACGACGAGCTGGTGGGGCGGGCCCAGGAGGTCCTGGACCGGGACCTCGCCCAGCTCGCCGCCGAGTCCGAGGTCGTCGAACCGGCGCTGCCGCCGGCGTACGCCCGCTGGGACAGCCCCGTCTGGCACGCCTACCGCGTCCCGGCCGAGGAGCCGATGGCGATCCGCCTGGGCGACCTCCACCTTCCGGAGCGCACCGACCTGCGGATCCCGATGCTCGTCCGGCTGCCGCTGGAGCGCGGGCTGTGGGTCGACAGCGGGCGCGGGCACTCCGAGGCGGCGGGCCTGCTCGACGAGGTCGAACTGCGGCGGCTCGCCCTGGACTGCGCGGTCGCGCACGCCGCCCGGCTGCTCGCCGCGCACCCGGCGGGGGAGTTCGCCGTCCACGTCCTCGACGCCGCCGGCGCGGGCACGGCCGCGCTCGCGCCGCTCGTGGAGACGGGCGTGCTGGCCGCCCCGCCGGCCCGGGGAGCGGCCGGGGTGTCGGCGGTCCTGGAGCAGCTCACCGAGCGGGTCGACCTGTTGCAGATGGCGATGCGGGGCGGCGCCGCCGACGCGCTGCCGCCCGGCCTGGACATGGCCCGGCAGCTGCTGATCGTGCACGACTTCCCGCACGGGTTCGACGACCGGGCGGTCACCCGGCTCCGGTACCTCGCCGACGAGGGCCCCTCGGTCGGCGTCCATCTGCTGATGGTCGCGGACCGGGCGGACGCCGCCGCGTACGGTCCGCTGCTCGACCCGCTGTGGCGCTCGCTGCTGCGCCTCACCCCGGTTCCCGACGACCACCTCGCCGATCCGTGGGTCGGGCACGCCTGGTCGTACGAGCCGCCGATCCTTCCGCCGGGCGGTCAGGTCCTGCGGCAGATTCTTGGGCAGGTGGCGGCGGCTCGTTATGGAAAGCAGCCCTGACCTGCACTTTTGATGGCCCTTTACCCTGCCCTTTACCTTCTCTTGGTCTTTCGGGTAGTCTTTTCCGTGCGGAGGGGAGTACTCCCTATACGCGGCGTACCCGTCAATACGGACGGATCTCGATGATCCGATCCCGGGGCGTCGGCCCGGCGGCGATCGTCCCCGGGTGGAAGAGACCTCCGGCAGCGACGACGCTGATCAGTAGCCGTACGACGCCGGAGGCGCAGTGGACGTTTCAATGACCCTGTGGGTCCTGACCATTCTCGGTCTGGGTGCCCTGATCGGTGCCGACTTCTTCATCGGCCGCAAGCCGCATGACGTGTCGGTCAAGGAAGCCGGCATCTGGACGATCGTCTGGATCGTGCTCGCCGCGCTCTTCGGCGTCGGCCTGCTGGTCTTCGGCAACGCCCAGGCCTCCGGAGAGTTCTTCGCCGGCTACATCACCGAGAAGTCGCTCAGCGTCGACAACCTCTTCGTCTTCGTCCTGATCATGGCGAAGTTCTCGGTCCCCTCCCACCTCCAGCAGCGCGTGCTGCTCGTGGGCGTGCTGATCGCCCTGGTGCTCCGCGCGATCTTCATCGCCGCAGGCGCCGCGATCATCGCGAGCTTCTCCTGGGTCTTCTACATCTTCGGCGCGTTCCTGATCTACACCGCGTGGAAGCTCATCCAGGAGGCGCGCGCCGACGAGGACGAGGACGACTGGGAGGAGAACCGTCTCCTCAAGACCGTCGAGAAGAAGTTCGGCGTCGCCGACCGGTACCACGGCACCAAGCTCTTCATCCGCAGCAACGGCAAGCGGGTGCTGACCCCGCTGATGATCGTCATGCTGGCCATCGGCACCACCGACATCCTCTTCGCCCTCGACTCCATCCCGGCGATCTTCGGCCTCACCCAGGACCCGTACATCGTCTTCACCGCCAACGCCTTCGCCCTCATGGGTCTGCGACAGCTGTACTTCCTGATCGGCGGCCTGCTCAAGAAGCTGGTCCACCTCAGCTACGGCCTGTCGGTGATCCTCGGCTTCATCGGCGTCAAGCTGGTGCTGCACGCCCTGCACGAGTCCGGGGTCCACGTCCCCGAGATCTCCATCCCGGTCTCGCTCGCGGTCATCGGCGGCGTCCTGACCGTCACCACGATCACCAGCCTGATCGCCTCCAAGAAGCAGGCGGAGCGCGAGGCCGCCGAGAGCGTGGCCGACGCCGACGGCGCCGAGAAGGACAGCGTCGACGCCTGACGCGGCACACACGGCGACGGCCGGCCCCGGGACAGCGTCCCGCGGCCGGCCGTCGCCGTGTGTGCCGGTCCGCCCGTCAGGCGGCCGTCACCTCCCCCGCCCGCGCCCGCCCCGGCAGGGTCTCGGGCAGCAGGGCGAAGCAGACCAGACTGACCAGGGCCACCAGCGTCAGATAGGCCGCCACGCCCCACGGCGGGCCGGAGCCGCCGTCGGAGAGCGCCGTGGCGACGAGGGGCGTGAGGGCCCCGCCGAGGACGCCGGCGAGGTTGTAGCCGACGGCGGCGCCCGTGCAGCGGACCCGGGGCTCGTACAGCTCCGGCAGGTACGCGGCGACCACGGCGAACATCGTGACGAAGGCGAGCAGCGAGCCCAGGAAGCCGAGGAACATCAGCAGCGGCTGCGCGGTGTGCAGCAGCGCCACCATCGGGAACGTCCAGAGCGCCGAGCCCGCGCACCCCGCCAGGCACAGCGGGCGGCGGCCCCACCTGTCGGCGAGCAACGCCACGAACGGGGTCACGGCGCCCTTGACCGCCACCGCCGCCATCACACAGGTCAGCATCACCGTGCTGCTCACCCCGAGCCGCTCGGTGCCGTAGGCCAGCGCCCAGGTGGAGACCGTGTAGAAGACCGCGTACCCGACCGCGAGCGCCCCGGCCGTCAGCAGCACCAGCCGCCAGTGGTCGCGCGCCACCTCGGCCAGCGGGGCGCTCGCACGCCGCCCGGACACGGACAGCTCCTCGAACTGCGGCGTCTCCGCCAGCGAGGTGCGCAGCAGCAGTCCGGCCGCCGCGAGCACGCCGGCGGCCCAGAACGGCACCCGCCAGCCCCAGGCCCGGAACTCCGCGTCGCTCAGCCCGGCCGTGAGCGCCAGCATCACCCCGTTCGCGAGGAGGAAGCCGATCGCCGGGCCGACCTGCGGGAAGCTCGACCACAGCGCCCGCCGGTGCGCCGGGGCGTGCTCGGCGGTCAGCAGGACCGCCCCGCCCCACTCGCCGCCGAGCCCCAGACCCTGGAGGAAGCGCAGGACCAGCAGCAGGACGGGGGCGGCGATGCCGAGCGTCGCGTACGTGGGGACGCAACCGACCGCGACGGTGGCGCAGCCGGTCAGGAGCAGCGAGGCGAAGAGGACAGGCCGGCGGCCGTACCGGTCGCCGACGTGGCCGAAGAGGACCGAGCCCAGCGGCCGGGCCAGGAAGCCGACGGCGAAGGTGCCGAAGGCCGCCAGGGTCCCGGCGAGCGGGGAGAAGGTCGGGAAGAAGAGCGGCCCCAGCACGAGGGCCGCCGCGGTCCCGTAGACGAAGAAGTCGAAGAACTCGATGGCGGTGCCGACGAGCGAGGCAGCCGCGAGCCGTCCCATCGAGGGGGCCGGGGCCGCCGGGGGATCCGGCACGGCGGGGGCGGCGGGCGGCGACGGAGGGTGACTGTGGCGCATGTCGCGCCAACTGCCCCGCCGCCGTCCCGGTTACGGGGCGTGCGGAGGCACGCGGCCCGGCGGCCGCGCGCCGGGCGTCACCAGCCGCGCTCGCGCCACTCCGCGAGGTGCGGGCGCTCGTCACCGAGCGTGGTGTCCTTGCCGTGGCCCGGGTAGATCCAGGACTCGTCCGGCAGGACCGCGAAGAGCTTGGTCTCCACGTCGTGGATCAGGCTCGTGAAGGCCTCCGGGTCCTTCCAGGTGTTGCCCACCCCGCCGGGGAAGAGGCAGTCGCCGGTGAAGACGTGGGGGTGGCCGTGCGGGTCGTCGTAGACGAGGGCGATGGAGCCGGGGGTGTGCCCGACCAGACGGCGGGCGGTCAGCTCGACCCGGCCCACCCGGATCGTGTCGCCGTCCTCGACGGGCACCTCGGTCGCGACCGGGATGCCCTCCGCGTCGTACGCGCCCGCGTAGGTCCGGGCTCCGGTGGCCGCGACCACCTCGGCGAGGGCCTGCCAGTGGTCGCCGTGGCGGTGGGTGGTGACGACGGCGGCGATGCCGTCGTCACCGATCAGCGTGAGGAGCGTGTCCGCGTCGTTCGCCGCGTCGATCAGCAGCTGCTCGCCGGTCGCCCGGCAGCGCAGCAGATACGCGTTGTTGTCCATCGGGCCGACGGCGACCTTCGAGATCATCAGGTCCGTCAGCTCGTGCACGTCCGCAGGACCGCCGACCTTCACCACTCCGCTGTACGTCATGGCCTCAGACTAGCCCTGGGGGATGACGGTGGCGGCTACAGCGCGGGGAGCGCGGGCAGAGGGCCTCCCTCGACCTTCAGCGCGGAGCCGTCGCGGCGGCCCGCGAGCCATCCGAGGAGCTCGGGCGCGGGGCCGGAGACGACCAGGGGAGCCCCCCCGGCGCCGCCGCCGGTCGTCCAGGTGCCGCCCTCCTGCAGTCCTCCGCCCGGCGTCCAGACGCGGCCGTCGTCGGAGCGGACGGCGGTGGAGGGCACGTCCTTGTGGCCGGCGAACCGCTCCGCCAGAAAGTCGATCTCCCGCAGGACGAACTCCTCCGGCAGGTCCTCCAGCTCGTAGCCGACGCCGAGGTCGACGTGGTGCAGGGCCACCTCCACCCAGCGGCGGAAGGGGATCCGGGAGGCGCTGTCGGTGACGCCGTTGCGGAGCTCGACCGTGCGGGCCCAGTCGGCGGGCTCCGCGCCCACGGCCTGGAAGCGGTCGGCGGACCCGCGCAGGTCTGCGAGGTGGACGTCGAGGGGGCGGGTGGAGTCGCGCTCGATGTCGGCGTCGCGGGTCGCGGCGTCCGCGTACATCGGCCGGCCCTGGAGGACGTTGACCAGAGCGTCGGCGTTGCGGGAGAGATGGGCGAGCACGTGGCCGCGTGTCCAGCCGGCAAGCCGTGACGGCTCGGCCGCCGATGCGTTGTCCCATGAGGCGACGTCGGCGATCAGCCGGTCGGTCGCTTCGCGTACGGAGGCAAGGTCGAGTTCGTGGTCGATCATGGCGCCGACCCTAGGGGGTGGCGCACCGGTCCGGCCAGGTCATCGAGGGCTCGGCACCCCGGCACGGCCACTCGTTCGGGTGAAGCGGTCTCCACGCGGCCGGAAATCGAATGTGCGTGCTATAGGCTCGATGGAAGCATCCGGCATCCTTGGTTGTTGGGTGTGTCAGGCACATCCGCTCTCTCAAGAAAGGTGCGGACCGGCGTGGCCGACCGTCTCATCGTCCGTGGCGCTCGCGAGCACAACCTCAAGAACGTCTCGCTCGACCTCCCGCGTGACTCCCTCATCGTCTTCACCGGGCTCTCGGGATCGGGCAAGTCCTCCCTCGCGTTCGACACGATCTTCGCCGAGGGGCAGCGCCGGTACGTCGAGTCGCTCTCCTCGTACGCCCGGCAGTTCCTCGGCCAGATGGACAAGCCGGACGTCGACTTCATCGAAGGTCTGTCGCCCGCCGTCTCCATCGACCAGAAGTCGACCTCGCGCAACCCGCGCTCGACGGTCGGCACCATCACCGAGGTCTACGACTACCTCCGGCTGCTCTTCGCCCGCATCGGCAAGCCGCACTGTCCCGAGTGCCGCCGCCCGATCTCGCGCCAGTCGCCGCAGGCCATCGTCGACAAGGTCCTCGAGCTGCCCGAGGGCAGCCGCTTCCAGGTCCTCTCGCCGCTCGTCCGCGAGCGCAAGGGCGAGTTCGTCGACCTCTTCGCCGACCTCCAGACCAAGGGCTACAGCCGCGCCCGGGTCGACGGCGTGACCGTCCAGCTCAGCGAGCCGCCGACGCTGAAGAAGCAGGAGAAGCACACGATCGAGGTGGTCGTCGACCGCCTCACCGTGAAGGACAGCGCCAAGCGCCGGCTCACCGACTCCGTCGAGACCGCGCTCGGACTCTCCGGCGGCATGGTCGTGCTCGACTTCGTCGACCTCCCCGAGGACGACCCGGAGCGCGAGCGGATGTACTCGGAGCACCTGTACTGCCCGTACGACGACCTGTCCTTCGAGGAGCTGGAGCCGCGCTCCTTCTCCTTCAACTCGCCCTTCGGCGCCTGCCCCGACTGCACGGGCATCGGCACCCGCATGGAGGTCGACCCCGAGCTGGTCGTCCCCGACGAGGACAAGTCCCTCGACGAGGGCGCCATCCACCCCTGGTCGCACGGCCACACCAAGGAGTACTTCGGCCGGCTCATCGGAGGCCTCTCCCAGGCCCTCGGCTTCCGCACGGACATCCCGTACGCCGGACTGCCGCAGCGCGCCAAGAAGGCCCTGATGCACGGCCACAAGACCCAGGTCGAGGTCCGCTACCGCAACCGGTACGGGCGCGAGCGGGCGTACACCACCCCCGCCTTCGAGGGCGCCGTCTCCTTCGTCAAGCGGCGCCACACCGAGGCCGAGAGCGACTCGAGCCGCGAGCGCTTCGAGGGCTACATGCGCGAGGTGCCCTGTCCCACCTGTGAGGGCAGCCGCCTCAAGCCGATCGTCCTCGCGGTCACGGTCATGGAGCGGTCCATCGCCGAGGTCGCCGCGATGTCCATCAGCGACTGTGCCGAGTTCCTCGCCCGGCTCACGCTCAACGACCGCGACAAGAAGATCGCCGAGCGGGTCCTCAAGGAGGTCAACGAGCGACTGCGCTTCCTCGTCGACGTCGGCCTCGACTACCTCTCGCTCAACCGCGCCGCGGGCACCCTGTCCGGCGGCGAGGCCCAGCGCATCCGGCTCGCCACCCAGATCGGCTCCGGCCTGGTCGGCGTGCTGTACGTGCTCGACGAGCCGTCCATCGGTCTCCACCAGCGCGACAACCACCGGCTCATCGAGACCCTGGTCAGGCTCCGTGACATGGGCAACACGCTCATCGTCGTCGAGCACGACGAGGACACCATCAAGGTCGCGGACTGGGTCGTCGACATCGGCCCCGGCGCCGGCGAGCACGGCGGCAAGGTCGTCCACTCCGGCTCGCTGAAGGAGCTCCTCGCCAACGAGGAGTCGGTGACCGGGCAGTACCTGTCCGGCCGCAGGGCCATCGCCACCCCGGAGATCCGCCGCCCCGTGGACCCCGGGCGCCGGCTCACCGTGCACGGGGCCCGCGAGAACAACCTGCGGGACATCGACGTCTCCTTCCCGCTGGGCGTCCTCACGGCCGTCACCGGAGTCTCGGGATCCGGCAAGTCGACCCTGGTCAACGACATCCTCTACACCCACCTGGCGCGCGAGCTCAACGGCGCCAAGTCGGTGCCCGGACGGCACACGCGGGTGGACGGCGACGACCTCGTCGACAAGGTCGTGCACGTCGACCAGTCCCCGATCGGCCGCACCCCGCGGTCGAACCCGGCGACCTACACCGGCGTCTTCGACCACGTCCGCAAGCTCTTCGCCGAGACGATGGAGGCCAAGGTCCGGGGCTATCTGCCCGGCCGGTTCTCCTTCAACGTCAAGGGCGGCCGCTGCGAGAACTGCTCCGGCGACGGCACGATCAAGATCGAGATGAACTTCCTCCCGGACGTCTACGTCCCGTGCGAGGTCTGCCACGGTGACCGGTACAACCGGGAGACCCTGGAGGTCCACTACAAGGGCAAGTCCATCGCCGAGGTCCTGGACATGCCGATCGAGGAGGCCCTCGACTTCTTCGAGGCCGTCCCGACCATCGCCCGGCACCTGCGCACGCTCACCGAGGTCGGCCTCGGTTACGTCCGCCTCGGCCAGTCGGCGCCGACGCTCTCCGGTGGCGAGGCGCAGCGCGTCAAGCTCGCCTCCGAGCTCCAGAAGCGTTCGACGGGCCGCACGGTCTACGTCCTGGACGAGCCGACCACCGGTCTGCACTTCGAGGACATCTCGAAGCTGATCAAGGTCCTCTCCGGCCTGGTCGACAAGGGCAACTCGGTGATCGTCATCGAGCACAACCTCGATGTCATCAAGACCGCCGACTGGGTCGTCGACATGGGCCCCGAGGGCGGCAGCGGGGGCGGCCTGGTCATCGCCGAGGGCACACCGGAGGAGGTCGCCTCCGTCCCGACGAGCCACACGGGCAAGTTCCTCCGGGAGATCCTGGGCGCCGACCGGATCAGCGACGCCGGCGTCACCGTCCCGGCGGCCCGCGGTACGAAGAAGGCGGCGGCGAAGAAGGCCCCCGCCAAGAAGACCGCGGCCCCGGCCAAGAAGACGGCCACGAAGGCGGCGGCCGCCAAGACGGCCACGAAGGCGGCGGCCGCCAAGACGGCCACGAAGGCGACGGCCGCCAAGACGGCCACCAAGGCGACGGCCACCAAGGCCACGCCCCGGGCCCGCAAGGCGTGACGTCTCGCGGCAGGGCCCCCACCAGGGGGTCCTGCCGCATGCCCGACCCCTGCCCCTGCCCCCGCCCCGGACCCGGGGTTACGGCCAGGTCAGGGTCGGGCGTCGGGGCGGGGGAGGGCGCCGGTATCGTCGGTTCGGTCACCCCTGGGGTGTGTTGTCCCCGATCTCACCGTGGAGCGCTCATGTCCGGCCAGTCCAGCCGCCGCACCGTACTGAAGGGCGCGGCTCTCGCCGGTGCCGCCGGGCTGGGAGTCGCCGCCTGCTCCACCGAGTCCAAGCTCGGCCACGCCCAGGTCCCCACGCCGACCGCCCCGGTCCCGCTCGGCGCCCCGGACGAGGTCCCGGTCGGCGGGTCCAAGCTCTACCGCGAGCAGCGGCTGGTGGTGAGCTGCCCGGCCAAGGGCCGGTACAAGGCGTTCAGCGCCCAGTGCACCCACGCCGGCTGCGTCCTCGACAAGGTGGAGGAGAACGAGGGCAACTGCCCGTGCCACGGCAGCCGCTTCGACGTCACGACCGGCAAGGCGCTCCGCGGCCCGGCCACCGTCCCGCTCCCCGAGGTCCCGATCCGCGTCGAGAACGGCACGCTGGTGGCCGGCCCCGAGGCCTGAGCCGGAGGGCTCACGCCCAGTCCCAGTCGATCCCCAGGATCCCGGGACGCACGCCCTGCTCCACGAGGTGCACCGTGCGGTGCCGGCCGCTCAGGGTCAGCTCCGCCCGGCCCCCGCGCGGCGCGCCCGCGGAGACCTGCGCGAACCTCCGGCAGCGCACCGGAAGCGCGGCCTCGTCGAAGCGGACCTGGAGCACGTACTGCCCGCCCGCGAAGCTGAAGCCGCGCACGTACTCCCCGCTCGGACCCGCCGTACCGTCCTCGAAGCCGTACGAGAAGAGGTACGTGTCGCCGGCCCGCAGCCGCGCGTCGAAGAGGAGCTCCGCGACCAGCACACCCGTCCCGGCATGCCACCGCACCCGCCCGGCACGGCAGTTCTCCACCGCCCGCACCGCCACCCGGGACGGGTCGCAGCCCGGGTCCCCGTGGTGGATGGCGAGATAGCGGTCGACGCCGTTCCGGTGCGCCCGCACCACGTGCTGCGACTCCCGGCCGACCAGCTCGCGCCCCGCCCCGATCCGTACCCGCTCGTGGTGCCCCACCGTGTGCAGCCCGCCGTCCGTCGGCACGTCGAGCTCCGCGAGCAGCTCCTCGACCGAACCGGACGTCTCCACCAGCGAGCGGTACGAGCGGGTCGCCGGGCGCTCCCCCTCGGACCGGGCGGCCGCGTCCTCCGTCAGGAGCCGCAGCAGCGAGTTCCCCGGCAGCTGGAGCACCTCCTCCAGGGCGCGGACGGCCTTCAGGGACTCCGGCCGCTGCGGGCGGCGGGCTCCCTGCTGCCAGTAGCTCAGACTCGTCACCCCGACCTTGACGCCCCGGTGTGCGAGATGGTGCTGGACCCGCTGGAGCGGCAGGCCGCGCACCGCGAACGCGGTGCGCAGCGCCAGGTGGAAGGGACCGGTGTGCAGCAGCTGTGCCAGATCGGCCTCGGTGTGGCTCACGAGGACTCCTCAGTGAACATTCACGGTGGGGGGTGCGGACCGTCGCGCCGCGTGGGGTGGGCGGGCAGGTGGGCCGAGGGCGTCCGTTCACACCCGGGGTCACACCGTTCACAGTCCGATGTCACCCCGCATTGAAGCGTGTTGACCCGTTCCGGACAACGGAACATGCTCCTGACCAGCGTCCGGAAGCGCTCCTCCACTCCCCACATCCCCACACCCCCCGCTTTGGGAGGAACGCGATGCGCAGTAGAAGACTGTCCCTCGCGGCACTCGCCGCAGCCGCCCTCTTCCTCGTCCCCACCACCTCGGCCACCGCCGCCCCCGCCGGTGAGGACGCCGCCCTCGCCTCCAAGAGGCTGAACATCACCATGCAGGCCCAGCAGAAGACCAACTGGTGCTGGGCCGCGAGCGGCAACACCATCGCCACCTGGTTCGGCCGCAACTACAGCCAGAACCAGTTCTGCAACGCCGCGTTCAACCGCCAACAGGGCTACGACTGCCCCAACTGGCAGGCCACGCTGGGCAACGTCCAGACCGGCCTCGACTGGGCCGGCATCAACCCCGGCTCGTACGTCGACGGCTGGCTCCGCTACTCGACCGTCCAGACCGAGATCAACGCCAACCGGCCCGTCGAGACCCGCATCCAGTGGTCGAGCGGCGGCGGCCACATGCACGTGATCCACGGGTACGACGACGCGAACAGCTGGGTCTACTGGGGCGACCCCTGGCCCTCCAGCGACCGCTACAACTGGGCCTCGCACGCCTGGTACGTGAACAACAGCTCGTTCTCCTGGACCCACTCGCTCTACCGGATCGGAGCGTGACCACGATGAACGCACGTGCCACGGCCACCGGCCTCCTCACCGCCGCCCTCATCACCCTCGGCACCCTCCCGGCCACCGCCACCACTCCGGCACCCACCACGAACGGCGCGCCGCCCGCCCCGGCCGCCGCGAACGGGATGCCGCCCGCCCCGGCCGCCGCGAACGGGATGCCGCCCGCCCCGGCCGCCGCGGGCGGGGCGCCGCTCGCCGACGCCCTGCCCGCCGCGCCGACGCCCGAGCAGGCCGCATCCGCGCCGCGGACCCTGGACACCCTCTCCCGGTTCTTCGCCCGGGACGGCGCCCTCGCCCGCTCCGCCGCCGCCCCGCGCGTCGACGGCGCGTCCGTCCCGGTACGGCTCCTCTCCCCGGACTTCGTCGCCGGGAAGCCGGGCGCGCCCGTCGCCCGCGTCGAGTTCCACGCCAGCCGGGCCGTCGCCTCGGACGGCCAGAAGGCCTCCCTCTGGACGGTCCGCCGGGCCGCCGGCTGGCAGGTGGTCAACATCGCCACCGGCGACGACGAGATCCGCTACGCCGAACAGGGCGGGCGCCTCCTCCCCGGCGGCCTCGTCTTCCGTGAGCCCCAGATCGACGCGTGGTACGTCCACAAGGGCACGAAGGTCCTGCCCCTCGACGAGGACGCGATACGGGCCGTCGGCCGCAACGGCACCACGCTCGTCGCCTACCGGTCCCGGGTCGCCCGCGCCTACGCCGACAAGCTCCCCGACTCCGCGTACGCCCGCCGCGGGGCGGCCGGCGGCTACGCCGCCACCTCCTCCGGGCCGCCCTCGTCCGCCGACTCGCCCGCCGTCGCCGCGGGTGGTACGGGTGCCGTCCTGGCCGTCGCGCTGGGCGCCACCGTCGCGATACGTCGTCGCCGCCGCACCGCCGCCGCGACCTGAACCCGCCCCCACCGCCCGCCACGGCCCGCCCCCACCGGCCCCGTGGCGGGCCTCCGCCCACCGGCCCCGTGGCGGGCCTTTGCCCCCCCGGCTCCCGTGGCGGGCCTTTGCCCCCCCGGCTCCCGTGGCGGGCCTCCGTCCCTCCGGCTCCTGTGGCCCGCCGCCGGCTCCCGCGGCGGGTTTCCGTCTCCCCGGTTCCCGTGGCCCGCCGCGCCCCACGGTCGTGCGGGCCCGCGTCCGCCGCAGTGTGGGCCTGCGCCCGTCTGGGCTGTCGCCCTCGCCCGCCGTGTGCGCTTGCGCCCGCCTGGGGGCTGTCGCGCACCGAGCCCCCGCCCCGTGTGGGCCGTCGCCCCACCGCCGTGTGGGCAATCGTCCCGCTGGGCGGGACGGGTGGGCACACGGGACGGCGCGCTTGGCGGCGCCTCCGCCCCTTGTGCCCTGGCCCGCACCCACAGTCCGGTGCGCACCGGGCGCGGGTACAGACCCGAAAGCCTGGGCCCGGCAAAGGGCGCCGTCCGTTGTGCCCACCCGTTCCGCCCCAGCGGAACGATTGCCCACAACGGAGTGGACGGAGGCGCGGGGGTGGGCACCGCCCCGGCGGAACGATTACCCCCAACGCGCGGGGGCCCGGGGGTGGGCACTGCCCCAGCGGAACGATGGCCCCCAACGCGCGGGGGCGCGGGGGTGGGTACCGCCCCAGCGGAACGAGGCCCACGACGAGGGGGCGGGGCGCGGCGGGCCGGCGGGAGCGCACGGAGGGCCAGGCGCGGGAGCGCGCGGAAGGCCGGGCCAGGCGACGGAGCCACCGAAGGCGCCGATCGGCCGGCGAGGTCCACGCGAGGGCCACGTGGCGAGGGCCGCGCCGGGCGCAGGCCGACGAGGCCACCGAGGGCGCCGGCCAGTCGGCGGGGGCGGGGGCGGGGTCAGTGGGCCAGGTAGCCGCCGTCGACGGGGAGGATGGCGCCGGTGACGAAGGACGCTTCGTCGGAGGCGAGGAAGAGGATGGCGGCGGCCACCTCGTCGGGGGTGCCGAAGCGGGCCATGGGATGCGCGCGGACGACGTCGGCGAGGTACTCGGGGCCGCCGGGTTCGAGGCGCGCGGCGGCGACGCGTTCGGTCTCGATGGTTCCCGGGGCGACGGCGTTGACCCGGATCCCGTGCTCCGCCCATTCCACGGCGAGGTGTTTGGTCAGTCCGGAGGCGACGAACTTCGCGGGACCGTAGACGGCCTGCCGGGCCTGGCCCGCGACGCCGGAGACGGACGAGGTGCAGACGATGGCGCCGCCGCCGGAGAGGAGCATGGCCTCGATCGCGTATTTGCAGGTCAGGAACATGCCGCGACCGTCGACTGCCATCACCTCGTCGAAGTCGGACGCCTCGGCCTCCGTGACGGAGAGCAGCGGGATGACGCCGGCGTTGGCGACGAGGACGTCGAGCCGGCCGTAGCGTTCGACCGCGGTGGCGATCATGCGCCGGGCGTCGTCCGGGAGGGAGACGTCACCGGTGACGGGGACGACTCCGCGCAGGGTCGCCAGGCGCTCCGCGTCGCGGTCGGCGGCCACCACGCGGGCCCCTTCGCGGAGGAATCGCTCCGCCGTCGCCCGCCCGATGCCGCTCGCCGCGCCCGTGATCACGCACACCCGGTCCGCGAGCCGTCCCCGAGCCGTGTCCGCACTGTGGTTCACCATGCTTCGCCAACGAGCGCGCCCGGCCGGAGTGTCGGTGGGCGACAGTAGGGTGGGGAGCATGGCAGACCCCTCCAGCTACCGCCCCAAGCCGGGTCAGATCCCCGACTCCCCGGGGGTCTACAAGTTCCGCGACGAGCACCGCAGGGTGATCTACGTGGGCAAGGCGAAGTCGCTCCGCCAGCGCCTGGCGAACTACTTCCAGCCGCTCACGAGCCTGCACCCCCGCACGGCGACGATGGTGACGACGGCCGCCTCGGTGGAGTGGACGGTCGTGTCGACCGAGGTCGAGGCGCTGCAGCTGGAGTACACCTGGATCAAGGAGTACGACCCCCGGTTCAACGTCAAGTACCGGGACGACAAGAGCTACCCGTACCTCGCGGTGACGCTGAACGAGGAGTTCCCGCGGGTCCAGGTCATGCGCGGCCAGAAGAAGAAGGGCGTGCGGTACTTCGGGCCGTACGCGCACGCGTGGGCGATCCGCGAGACGGTGGACCTGATGCTGCGGGTCTTCCCGGTCCGCACCTGCTCGGCGGGCGTCTTCCGGAACGCGGCGTCGGCCGGCCGGCCCTGCCTCCTGGGCTACATCGGCAAGTGCTCGGCGCCCTGCGTCGGCCGGGTGGCGCCGGAGGAGCACCGTGAACTGGCCGAGGAGTTCTGCGACTTCATGGCCGGCCGCACCGGCACGTACATCCGCCGGCTCGAGAAGCAGATGACGATCGCGGCCGAGGACATGGAGTACGAGAAGGCCGCCCGGCTCCGGGACGACGTAGAGGCGCTGCGCCGGGCGATGGAGAAGAGCGCGGTCGTCCTCGGCGACGCCACCGACGCCGACCTGGTCGCCCTGGCCGAGGACGAGCTGGAGGCCGCCGTCCAGATCTTCCACGTCCGCGGCGGACGTGTCCGGGGCCAGCGCGGCTGGGTCACGGACAAGGTGGAGGCGGTCGACACGGCGGGCCTCGTCGAGCACGCGCTCCAGCAGCTGTACGGCGAGGAGAGCGGCGACACGGTGCCCAAGGAGGTTCTGGTGCCGGCGCTGCCGGACGACGTGGAGGCCGTCACGGCCTGGCTGTCCGGCCGCCGCGGGGCCGGCGTCTCGCTGCGGGTCCCGCAGCGCGGCGACAAGAAGGACCTGATGGAGACGGTCGCGCGCAACGCCCAGCAGGCGCTCGTGCTGCACAAGACGAAGCGGGCCAGTGACCTGACCACCCGGTCCCGTGCCCTGGAGGAGATCGCCGAGGCCCTGGACCTGGAGTCGGCGCCGCTGCGCATCGAGTGCTTCGACATCTCGCACCTGCAGGGCGAGGACGTCGTGGCCTCGATGGTGGTCTTCGAGGACGGGCTGCCCCGCAAGAGCGAGTACCGCCGCTTCCAGATCAAGGGCTTCGAGGGCCAGGACGACGTCCGGTCCATGCACGAGGTGATCAGCCGCCGCTTCCGGCGCTACCTCGTGGAGAAGGACAGGACGGGGGAGTGGGGGCCGGCCGCCGACGGCGAGGTCCCCGGCGACGGCGAGGTCCCGGCCGAGGACGAGGGGCGGCCCAAGCGCTTCGCGTACCCGCCGCAGCTCGTGGTGGTCGACGGCGGGCAGCCGCAGGTCGCCGCCGCCCGTCGGGCCCTGGACGAGCTGGGCATCGACGACATCGCGGTCTGCGGGCTCGCCAAGCGGCTGGAGGAGGTGTGGCTGCCCGGCGATGACGACCCGGTGGTGCTGCCGCGCTCCAGCGAGGGCCTCTACCTCCTGCAGCGGGTGCGTGACACCGCTCACGACTTCGCCATCCGCTACCAGCGGTCCAAGCGGACGAAACGCATCCGGACCAGCCCTCTCGACGCGGTCCCGGGGTTGGGCGACACCCGGAAACGAGCGTTGATCAAGCATTTCGGCTCGGTGAAGCGGCTCCGGCAGGCGACAATCGAGCAGATCTGCGAGGTCCCCGGCATGGGCCGGAAGACCGCGGAGGCGGTCGTCGTGGCCCTCGCCCAGGCGGCCCCGGCCACACCCGCCGTGAACACGGCGACAGGAGAGATCATGGAAGACGGGGACGGCACGGCATGACCGCGCACCAGCAGGACCGGAACGAACCGCAAGACCAGCACGACCGAGAAGACGGAGCAGGACACGTGAGTACGGGCACGAAGGAGACCCCCGGCGACAACGGCGCCGAGGCGGCCATTCCCGAGCTGGTGATCATCTCCGGCATGTCCGGAGCCGGCCGGTCCACCGCGGCGAAGTGTCTGGAGGACCTCGGCTGGTTCGTCGTGGACAACCTGCCGCCCGCGCTGATCCCCACCATGGTGGAGCTCGGCGCCCGCTCCCAGGGCAACGTCGCCCGGATCGCCGTCGTCGTCGACGTCCGCGGCCGGCAGTTCTTCGACAACCTCAGGGAGTCCCTCGCCGACCTCGACTCCAAGCAGGTCACCCGCCGGGTCGTCTTCCTGGAGTCGTCCGACGACGCCCTGGTCCGGCGCTTCGAGTCGGTCCGCAGGCCTCACCCGCTCCAGGGCGACGGCCGGATCACCGACGGCATCGCCGCCGAGCGCGACCTGCTGCGCGAGCTGCGCGGCGACGCCGACCTGGTGATCGACACCTCCAGCCTCAACGTCCACGAGCTGCGCGCCAAGATGGACGCCCAGTTCGCGGGCGACGAGGAGCCCGAGCTGCGGGCCACCGTGATGTCCTTCGGCTTCAAGTACGGCCTGCCCGTCGACGCCGACCTCGTCGTCGACATGCGCTTCCTGCCGAACCCGCACTGGGTCCCCGAGCTGCGCCCCTTCACCGGCCTCAACGAGGAGGTGTCGAACTACGTCTACAACCAGCCCGGCGCCAAGGAGTTCCTCGACCGCTACACGGAGCTGCTCCAGCTGATCGCCGCGGGGTACCGCCGCGAGGGCAAGCGGTACGTCACCGTCGCCGTGGGCTGCACCGGCGGCAAGCACCGCTCCGTGGCCACCGCCGAGCGGCTCGCCGCCCGCCTGGCGGCCGAAGGGGTCGAGACCGTCGTGGTCCACCGGGACATGGGGCGCGAGTGAAACCGTACCGCCGGCGTACGTCCACCCTCGCGGTGCGGCGTACGCTCCGCAGGCGCGGCACCCAGCCGAAGGTCGTCGCGCTGGGCGGCGGCATGGGCCTCTCGGCGTCCCTCGCCGCGCTCCGCCGGATCACCGGCGACCTCACGGCCGTCGTCACCGTCGCGGACGACGGGGGCTCCAGCGGCCGGCTCCGGGAGGAGCTCGGCGTGCTGCCCCCGGGCGACCTGCGCAAGGCGCTCGCCGCGCTCTGCGGGGACGACGACTGGGGCCAGACCTGGGCCCGGGTCATCCAGCACCGCTTCCAGTCCAAGGGCGAGATCAACGGCCACGCCGTCGGCAACCTGCTGATCGTCGCCCTCTGGGAGCAGCTCGGCGACCCCGTCCAGGCCCTCGACCTGGTGGGGCGGCTGCTCGGCGCCCAGGGCCGGGTGCTGCCCATGTCGGCCGTACCCCTGGAGCTCCAGGCCCTGGTCAGGGGCCATGATCCGGAGCGACCGGACGACGTGGACACCGTGGCCGGACAGGCGACGGTGGCGCTCACCCCGGGCGAGGTGCAGTCCGTGCACCTGGTGCCGAACGACCCGCCCGCCGTGCCCGAGGCGGTCGCGGCGGTCCTCGACGCGGACTGGGTCGTGCTGGGGCCGGGCTCCTGGTTCTCGTCCGTGATCCCGCACCTCCTTGTCCCCGAACTGCTCGACGCCCTGGCCGAGACGAAGGCCCGTAAGGTGCTCTCGCTGAACCTCGCGCCGCAGCCCGGAGAAACAGAAGGCTTCTCCCCGCAGCGTCATTTGGAGGTTTTGGGACGACACGCCCCTAAACTCGCCCTGGACGTGGTGCTCGCCGACGAGGCAGCCGTGCCCGACCGCGAGTCCCTCGCCGATGCCGCCAAGCGGCTCGGTGCCGCGGTCGAGCTGGCGCCGGTGGCCGGGCCCGACGGCTCCGCGAAGCATGACCCGGAGCTGTTGGCCGCCGCGTACGACCGTATTTTTCGGATGCATGGAAGGATCGGCCCATGGCGATGACGGCAGCGGTGAAGGACGAGATCTCCCGGCTTCCCGTCACCCGGACCTGCTGCAGGAAGGCAGAGGTCTCGTCGATCCTGCGGTTCGCGGGCGGGCTGCACCTGGTGAGCGGCCGCATCGTGATCGAGGCGGAGCTGGACACGGCGATGGCGGCCCGCCGCCTCAAGCGGGACATCCTGGAGATCTTCGGGCACAGCTCCGAGCTGATCGTGATGGCCCCCGGCGGGCTGCGCCGGGGCTCCCGGTTCGTGGTGCGGGTGGTGGCCGGAGGCGACCAGCTGGCCCGCCAGACGGGTCTCGTGGACGGTCGGGGCCGCCCCATCCGGGGTCTCCCGCCACAGGTGGTCTCCGGTGCCACCTGTGACGCGGAGGCGGCCTGGCGGGGGGCTTTCCTGGCGCACGGTTCGCTGACGGAGCCCGGCAGGTCCTCCTCTCTGGAGGTCACCTGCCCGGGGCCGGAGGCGGCGCTCGCCCTGGTCGGCGCGGCCCGTCGGCTCTCCATCGCGGCCAAGGCCCGCGAGGTGCGGGGGGTGGACCGGGTCGTCGTCCGCGACGGCGACGCGATCGGCGCCCTGCTGACCCGGCTCGGCGCGCACGAGTCGGTGCTCGCCTGGGAGGAGCGGCGGATGCGCCGCGAGGTCCGCGCCACCGCCAACCGCCTCGCCAACTTCGACGACGCCAACCTGCGCCGTTCGGCCCGCGCCGCGGTCGCCGCGGGCGCCCGGGTGCAGCGGGCCCTGGAGATCCTCGCCGAGGAGGTGCCCGAGCACCTGGCGGCGGCCGGCCGGCTCCGCATGGAGCACAAGCAGGCCTCCCTCGAGGAGCTGGGCGCGCTCGCCGACCCGCCGCTGACGAAGGACGCGGTGGCCGGCCGGATCCGCCGGCTGCTCGCGATGGCCGACAAGCGGGCACAGGACCTGGGCATCCCGGGGACCGAGTCCAACCTGACCGAGGAGCTCGACGACAGCCTGGTCGGCTGACCGCCCCGTCGTCGTACGGAACGGTGAACTCCACGCTGCCGGTGCCTTTCTGAGGCACCGGCAGCTTTTTCGTACACCCGCGAGGCACCCTTGACAGGGCCATGGGCGCCGATGAGCCTGGCGTCTGTTCACCATCGTGACGGACAACAGCAAGGGGGGCTCATGGGACGCAGAGCGAGATCGATCCTCGCCGCGGCTTCACTGCTGATCGCGGGAGTGGCGGCGGCACCCGTCGCCGGAGCGCAGCCGAACGACCGGGACGGCGGCGACGCCCTCGCCGTATGGCGCGCGGTGGTCACCAAGGAGCAGGTGCCGCTGCTCCTCGACGCCGGCGCCGACGCGCACGAGATGACCGAGCAGGTGCCCGCGCGGGGTTCCGCGACGGTCGAGCTCTTCCTCACCGACCGGCAGGCAGGACGGCTGCGCGGCCAGGGCGTCGAGCTCACCGAGCACCGGCTGACCGCCCAGGCCGAGAAGCGGGTCGCCGCCGCCGGGGACGGCGTCTTCCGCCCGTACGGCGGTCCGGACGGCCTCAAGCAGGAGATCCTGGACACCGCCCGGGCCAACCCCGGCATCACCAAGGTCGTCTCCATCGGCAAGACGGTCAAGGGCCAGGACATCCTCGCCCTCAAGGTCAGCAAGGGGGCGCAGCGCGTCAAGGACGGCTCCAGGCCCGCCACGCTGTACATGTCCAACCAGCACGCGCGCGAGTGGATCACCCCCGAGATGACCCGGCGGCTGCTCCACCACTACCTCGACCACTACGGCAAGGACGAGCGGATCACCCGGATCGTCGACTCGACCGAGCTGTGGTTCGTGCTCTCCGCCAACCCGGACGGCTACGACTTCACGCACGCCGACCCCGACAACCGGCAGTGGCGCAAGAACCTCCGCGACAACGACGGCGACGGACGGACCACCACCGGCGACGGCGTCGACCTCAACCGCAACTTCGCCTACAAGTGGGGTTACGACAACGAGGGTTCGTCGCCCGACCTCGCCGACGAGACCTACCGCGGCAAGGGACCCATGTCGGAGCCCGAGACCAGGGCCCTCGACGCGTTCCAGAAGCGCATCGGCTTCGCGTACGGCATCAACTACCACTCGGCCGCCCAGCTCCTGCTGTACGGCGTCGGCTGGCAGGTCGCCACCGACACCCCGGACGACGTGGCCCTCAAGGCCCTCGCCGGCACCCCGCAGAACCCGGCCGTGCCCGGCTACCGCCCGCAGGTCTCCTCGGAGCTCTACATCACCAACGGCGAGGCGGACGGACACGCCGCCAACGTCAACGGGATGCAGATGTTCACCCCGGAGATGTCGACCTGCGCCACCGCCTCCCGGGTCGACCCGAACGACGCCTGGAACCCGGCCGACTGCGCCTCCGTCTTCACCTTCCCGGACGACGAGAAGCTGATCCAGGCCGAGTTCGCCAAGAACATCCCCTTCGCGCTCGCCGTCGCCGAGACCGCCGCCCACCCGGACCGGCCCGTTTCCCCGGTCGGCATCGAGGCCCCCGACCTCACCCCGAAGGCCTTCGCCACCTCCTACGCCCGCGGCGGGGAGCAGGAGGTCGCCGTCACCGCGCGCAAGTCGCTGCGCGCCAAGACGCTGAAGTACCGGATCAACGGCGGCCGCACCCACAGCGAGGAGCTCGCGGCCTGGAAGGGCGGCGAGACCTTCGGCGGCGAGGACAACCTCTACTTCGACGAGTACCGGGCCGAGGTCGAGGGCGCCCGCCCCGGCGACTCCGTCGAGGTCTGGTTCACCGCCCGCACCCGGGAGGGCCGGGCCACCGCCTCCGCCCCCTTCACCTACGAGGTGGCCGAGCGCCCCCGCGGCGACGTGCTCGTCCTCGCCGACGAGGGCGGCACCACGGCCGCCCGGCACACCGCCGCGTACGTGAAGGCGGTCGCCGCCAACGGCCGCTCCGCCGCGGTCTGGGACGTCGCCACCCAGGGCGCCCCGGACGCCCTCGGAGTCCTCTCCCACTTCCGCACGGTCGTCTGGTACACCGGCGCCGAGAGCCCCTCCGGGGCCACCCAGCTCGCCGTCCGCGCCTACCTCAACGAGGGCGGCAAGCTGGTCAACGCCGGCGAGAAGTCCGGCGGGCTCACCCGGATCGGCCGGGCCGAGTCCAACGACTTCGCCCAGTACTACCTCGGCGCGTACCACCGCGCGGGCCTCAAGAACCCGCCCGCCTTCGCGGGCGCGGGCGGCTTCGCCGGCGCCGGCGCGTCCCTCGGCGCGGCCGCCGACAACCCGCTCGACAACGCGGGCGCGTACACGGTCACCTCGGACACGCTGACGCCGGACCGGTTCCCGCAGTTCGCGAGCAGCGCCTCCGCAGGTGACTACCCGGGCATCAGGACCCCGTTCGAGCCCGCCGAGGGGGCGACCTTCGCCGCCGTCAAGCACGCCGACGACACCTGGGCCCGGCTCGCCAGGACCGTCGACCTCACCGGCGTCGTGGCCGCCCAGCGGCCCCGCCTCGACTTCCAGGTCAGCTACGACACCGAGCCCGGCTACGACAACCTCGTCGTCGAGGCCCACACCGTCGGCCAGGACGACTGGACCACCCTGCCCGACCTCAACGGCGGCACCTCCGCCGAACCCCCGGCCGACTGCGGCGAGGGCTACTACGTCCGCGGCCACCCCTTCCTCGCCCACTACCTCACCGTCGGCGAGGACGGCTGCGCGCCCTCCGGCACCACCGGCTCCTGGAACGCCTTCACCGGTCCCTCCAACGGGTGGCGCCAGGCCTCCGTCGACCTGAGCGCCTGGGCCGGCAAGCAGGTCGAGCTCTCGATCTCGTACGTCTCCGACCCCGGGACGGGCGAGACGGGCGCCTTCGTCGACGACACCCGGCTCGTCACCGGCACCACCACGGAGGCGGAGGGCTTCGAGACCGCCTTCGGCGCGTGGACCGTGCCGGGCGCCCCGGCGGGCAGTCCCGGCAACGCCTCCGACTGGACGCGCTCCGCCGCGCTCTTCCACTCCCAGGCCGCGGTCACCACGCGTGACACGGTCCTCCTGGGCTTCGGGCTGGAGCACGTGCCCGGCGAGGCGGACCGGGCACGTCTGGTCGGCCGGGCCCTCGCGGTGCTCCGCCGCTGACGGAGAGTAGTGGGGACAAAGGTCCCAAGGCGGCCCGTACCCGTCGGTAGGTACGGGCCGTCGGCCATTTTCCCTCACTTTCCGGGCTCGCCCGGATGAGCTCGATGTCACTCCGCGGCCCCTGGGGGGGTAGGGTCGTAAGCGGTCGGGGACATCCCAAAAAACAAAAATCTCGCCGGCGTCGAGCACACCGGCGTTAGCTGACGAGGAGATCGGTTCGTGACGATCCGCGTAGGCATCAACGGCTTTGGCCGCATCGGCCGAAACTACTTCCGCGCGCTCCTTGAGCAGGGTGCCGACATCGAGATCGTGGCTGTCAACGACCTGGGTGACACCGCGACCACCGCACACCTGCTGAAGTACGACACCATTCTGGGACGCCTCAAGGCCGAGGTCACCCACACCGCCGACACCATCACCGTCGACGGCCACACCATCAAGGTCCTCTCCGAGCGCGACCCGGCCGACATCCCCTGGGGTGAGCTGGGCGTCGACATCGTCATCGAGTCGACCGGCATCTTCACCAAGAAGGCCGATGCCGAGAAGCACATCGCCGGCGGCGCCAAGAAGGTCCTCATCTCGGCTCCGGCCACCGGCGAGGACATCACCATCGTCATGGGCGTCAACCAGGACAAGTACGACGCCGCGCAGCACCACGTCATCTCCAACGCGTCCTGCACCACCAACTGTGTGGCGCCGATGGCGAAGGTCCTCGACGAGAACTTCGGCATCGTCAAGGGCCTGATGACCACGGTCCACGCGTACACGAACGACCAGCGCATCCTGGACTTCCCGCACAAGGACCTGCGCCGCGCCCGCGCCGCCGCGGAGAACATCATCCCGACCACGACGGGTGCCGCCAAGGCCACCGCCCTGGTCCTCCCGCAGCTCAAGGGCAAGCTCGACGGCATCGCCATGCGCGTCCCGGTCCCGACCGGTTCCGCCACCGACCTCGTCGTCACCCTCGGCCGCGAGGTCACCAAGGACGAGGTCAACGCCGCGTTCAAGAAGGCCGCCGACGACGGCGACCTCAAGGGCATCCTGTTCTACACCGAGGACCCGATCGTCTCCTCGGACATCGTCAGCGACCCGGCGTCCTGCACCTTCGACGCCTCCCTGACGATGGTCCAGGAAGGCAGCACGGTCAAGATCCTCGGCTGGTACGACAACGAGTGGGGTTACTCCAACCGTCTCGTCGACCTCACCGTCTTCGTCGGCGGCCAGCTCTAAGCTTCAGGGCAGGCTTTCGATGTGAGCAGGGCTCGGGCAGCGCAACGCCGCGCTGTGCGAGCCCTGTTTGTGTGCTCCACCGCGTACCAAGGAGTCTGTTAACAGATGAAGACGATCGACGAGCTCCTCCACGAGGGCGTCGAAGGCAAGCGCGTGTTCGTCCGCGCCGACCTCAACGTGCCGCTCGAAGGCACCACCATCACCGACGACGGCCGCATCCGCGCCGTCGTCCCCACGGTCAAGGCGCTGGCCGACGCCGGCGCCCGGGTCGTGGTCGCCTCGCACCTGGGCCGTCCCAAGGGGGCGCCGGACCCGGCGTTCTCCCTCGCCCCGGCCGCCGCCCGTCTCGGCGAGCTGCTCGGCGCCGACGTGGCCTTCGCGACCGACACGGTCGGCGACTCCGCCACCGCCACCGTCGCGGGCCTCGCCGACGGCCGGGTGGCCGTCATCGAGAACCTCCGCTTCAACGCCGGCGAGACCTCCAAGGACGACGCCGAGCGCGGCGCGTTCGCGGACCGTCTGGCCGCCCTCGCCGACCTCTACGTCGGCGACGGCTTCGGTGCCGTGCACCGCAAGCACGCCTCGGTGTTCGACCTCCCGGCGCGCCTCCCGCACGCCGCCGGCTACCTCATCGCCACCGAGGTCGGCGTCCTGAAGAAGCTCACGGACGACGTCCGGCGGCCGTACGTGGTCGCGCTCGGCGGCGCCAAGGTCTCCGACAAGCTCGGCGTGATCGACCACCTCCTGGAGAAGGCCGACCGCATCCTCATCGGCGGCGGCATGGCGTACACCTTCCTCAAGGCCCAGGGCCACGAGGTCGGCATCTCGCTGCTCCAGGAGGACCAGATCCCGGCGGTCCAGGAGTACCTGGACCGCGCCAAGGAGCGTGGCGTGGAGTTCGTCCTCCCCGTCGACGTCCTGGTATCGCCCGAGTTCCCGGACCTCAAGACCAAGGCCCCGGCCAACCCGACCACGGTCGCCGCGGACGCCATCCCGGCGGACGAGGAGGGCCTGGACATCGGTCCGGAGACCCGCAAGCTCTACGCCTCGAAGCTCGCCGACGCCGGCACCGTGTTCTGGAACGGCCCGATGGGCGTCTTCGAGCACCCCGACTACGCCGAGGGCACCAAGGCCGTCGCCCAGGCGCTCGTCGACTCCCCGGCCTTCACGGTCGTCGGCGGTGGCGACTCCGCCGCGGCCGTCCGCATCCTGGGCTTCGACGAGAACGCATTCGGCCACATTTCGACCGGCGGCGGCGCCTCCCTCGAGTACCTCGAGGGCAAGACGCTTCCCGGCCTCGCCGCACTGGAGGACTGACCCACCCATGAGCACCCGTACCCCGCTGATGGCGGGCAACTGGAAGATGAACCTCAACCACCTCGAGGCCATCGCCCACGTCCAGAAGCTCGCCTTCGCCCTGACCGACAAGGACCACGACGCCTGTGAGGTCGCGGTCCTGGCCCCCTTCACCGACCTGCGGTCCGTCCAGACCCTGGTCGACGGCGACAAGCTGAAGATCAAGTACGGCGCCCAGGACATCTCGGCGCACGACTCCGGTGCCTACACCGGCGAGATCTCCGGCCTGATGCTGTCCAAGCTGAAGTGCGCCTACGTCGCCGTCGGCCACTCCGAGCGCCGCCAGTACCACGCCGAGACCGACGAGGTCTGCAACGCCAAGGTGAAGGCCGCCTTCAAGCACGGCGTGACCCCGATCCTCTGCGTCGGCGAGGGCCTGGACGTCCGCAAGGCGGGTCAGCAGGTCGAGTACACCCTCGCCCAGCTCGACGGCGGCCTGAAGGACGTCCCGGCCGAGCAGGCCGAGACCATCGTGATCGCGTACGAGCCGGTGTGGGCCATCGGCACCGGCGAGGTCGCCACCCCCGAGGACGCCCAGGAGGTCTGCGGGGCGATCCGCGGCCGCCTCGCCGAGCTGTACTCGCAGGAGCTGGCCGACAAGGTCCGCATCCAGTACGGCGGCTCGGTGAAGTCCGGGAACGTCGCCGCGATCATGGCGCAGCCGGATGTCGACGGCGCCCTGGTGGGCGGCGCGGCGCTGGACGCCGACGAGTTCGTCAAGATCGTGCGCTTCCGCGACCAGTGAGTATGCGGTAGCGGAGTTACGTCGTACCCTTGCGGGGGTCGGGCAGGTGCCCGGCCCCCGTCCGTATAAGTCCGAGGAAGTTGGTCCAGCCGTGGTTATGGGGTTCTCGATCGCCCTGATCGTCTTCAGCGCGCTGCTGATGCTGCTCGTGCTGATGCACAAGGGGAAGGGCGGCGGCCTCTCCGACATGTTCGGTGGCGGTATGCAGTCCTCCGTCGGTGGCTCCTCGGTCGCCGAGCGCAACCTGGACCGCATCACCATCGTGGTCGGTCTGCTGTGGTTCGCCTGCATTGTCGTACTCGGCCTGCTGATGAAGTTGGACGGGTAACTCCAATCACTGGACGCGCGTTGGGCCTTACGTAGACTGGGGCATCTTCGAGCACCATCACGCAGGGAGTTACGACCGTGGCAAGTGGCAACGCGATCCGGGGAAGCCGGGTCGGAGCGGGGCCGATGGGGGAGGCCGAGCGGGGCGAGTCGGCACCGCGCCTCCGCATCTCCTTCTGGTGCTCGAACGGGCACGAGACGCAGCCGAGCTTCGCCAGCGACGCGGCTGTCCCGGAGACCTGGGACTGCCCGCGCTGCGGCTTCCCGGCAGGTCAGGACCGGGACAACCCGCCGGACCCGCCGCGCACGGAGCCGTACAAGACCCACCTCGCCTATGTGCGTGAGCGGCGCAGCGACGCCGACGGCGAGGCGATCCTCGCCGAGGCGCTCGCCAAACTGCGCGGCGAGATCTGAGCGTGGTGTGACGGTGTGACGAACGGGCCTTGCCCGCGAACCGGGTTCGCGGGCAAGGCCCGTTCGCCGTTCCCCCGTTGTCAGTGGCGCCCCCTATCGTCGGTCGCACGGGGGATCACTCGATCGAGGGGGCGGAGTGGCGACGACGAGCGCGGTGGGCGAGCGGACCGTGCCCGCATGGCGGGGCGGCTTCGGACGGCTGTGGACGGCCGCCGTCGTCTCCCGGTTCGGCGACTCGCTGCGCACCGCGGCGATGCCCCTGCTCGCCGCCTCGGTCACCGACGACCCCCTCCTCATCGCCTCCGTCACGGCCTGCGGCTTCCTGCCGTGGCTGCTCTTCGGTCTCCTCGGCGGGGCCGTGGCCGACCGGGTCGACCAGCGGCGGGCCATGTGGGCCGTGGACCTCGTCCGCGGCGCCCTGATGGCCGCGTTCGCCGTCGCCGTGGCGCTCGGACACGCCGGCATCGCCCTGCTGCTCGCCCTCGCCTTCGTCCTCACCACCCTGCAGACCCTCTTCGACAACGCGGCCACCGCGCTGCTCCCGGCCCTCGTCCCCGCGGAGACCCTGGCCGGGGCCAACGCCCGCCTGATGACCGGTCAGCAGCTCGCCGGCGGCCTCCTGGCCGCGCCCCTGGTGCCCGCCCTGCTCCTCGCCGGGGCCGCCGTTCCGTACGCGGCGGACGCCGCCACCTACGTCCTGGCCGCGTTCCTCATCGCCTCCCTGCGCGCCGGGGCGCCCGAGCGGCCGCCCAGACCGGCCGGCTCCACCCTCCGCAGGGAGATGGCCGAGGGGCTCGCGGTCCTGCGCGGGGACCGGCACCTGCGGTGGCTCTGCACCGCCACCACCCTGTGCAACACCGGCATGGGCGCGCTCATCGCCACCCTCGTCGTCCACGTCACCGAGGGACTCCACGCGGGGAACGCGGGCTACGCGGCCACGATCACGGCCTACGCGGTCGGCGGCGTCGCCGGTGGGTTCCTCGCCCGCCGGATCGCCGAACGGACCGGGCGGGTCCGCGCGGTGTTCCTCGCCGGGGCCGTCCAGACCGGCTGCCTGGTGCTGATGGGGGCGGTGCCGGTGCTCGTCGCGTCGATATCCGCCATGGCGGTGTTCGGCTTCATGGGGACGGTGTGGAACGTCCAGCAGACCACCCTCATGCAGGAGCGCGCCCCCGAGGGAATGCTCGGCCGCATCGCCGCCGCCTTCCGCACCCTCGCGGTCGCCGGCGCCCCGCTCGGGGCGCTCCTCGGCGGCGCCGCGGCGGCCGGCTGGGGTCCGCAGACGCCCGCCCTCCTCGCGGCGGCGCTGTTCGCGCTCGCCGTCGCGTCGCTGGCCCCTCTGATCAATTAGGTTTGGGGGTGCAGCGGGGCAGACAAGCAGTACGAGAAGAAGTGGGCGATGTCCGACATGACTACCGAAGGCCGTACCAGGCTCAACCGGCTGCCCGAGTGGGCTGCCCTCGGCAAGCACCGTGAGCAGCTGGGCGAGACCCATCTGCGGGAGCTGTTCGCCGCCGAACCGACGCGCGGCACCGACCACACCCTGCGGGTCGGCGACCTCTATCTGGACTACTCCAAGCACCTCGTCACCGGCGAGACCCTGACCCTGCTGCGCGAACTGGCCGCCGCCACCGGCGTCGCCGAGCTCCGCGACGCCATGTTCCGTGGCGAGAAGATCAACACCACCGAGGACCGGGCGGTCCTCCACACCGCGCTGCGCGCTCCCCGCGGGGCCGTCGTCGAGGTCGACGGGGAGAACGTCGTCCCGGGCGTGCACGCCGTCCTCGACAGGATGGGCGCCTTCGCCGACAAGGTCCGGGCGGGCACCTGGACCGGCCACACGGGCAAGCCCGTCAAGAACGTCGTGAACATCGGCATCGGCGGCTCCGACCTCGGCCCCGCCATGGCCTACGAGGTCCTGCGCTCCTTCACCCAGCGGGACCTGACGTTCCGTTTCGTCTCCAACGTGGACGGCGCCGACCTCCACGAGGCCGTCCGCGACCTGGACCCCGCCGAGACCCTCTTCATCGTCGCCTCGAAGACCTTCACGACCATCGAGACGATCACCAACGCCACCTCCGCGCGCGACTGGCTGCTCGCCGGCCTCGGCGCCGGCCAGGAGGCCGTGGCCAGGCACTTCGTCGCCCTCTCGACCAACGCCGAGAAGGTCGAGGAGTTCGGCATCGACACCACGAACATGTTCGAGTTCTGGGACTGGGTCGGCGGCCGCTACTCCTACGACTCCGCCATCGGCCTCTCGCTGATGATCGCCATCGGCCCGGAGCGCTTCCGGGAGATGCTCGACGGCTTCCACCTCGTCGACGAGCACTTCCGCACGGCTCCGCCCGAGGAGAACGCGCCGCTGCTGCTCGGCCTCCTCGGCGTCTGGTACGGCGCCTTCTTCGACGCCCAGTCGCACGCGGTCCTGCCGTACTCCCACTACCTGTCCAAGTTCACCGCCTACCTCCAGCAGCTCGACATGGAGTCCAACGGCAAGTCGGTGGACCGCGACGGCAACCCGGTCGACTGGCAGACCGGCCCCGTCGTCTGGGGCACCCCGGGCACCAACGGGCAGCACGCGTACTACCAGTTGATCCACCAGGGCACCAAGGTCATCCCGGCGGACTTCATCGGCTTCGCCCGGCCCGTGGCCGACCTGCAGCCCGGTCTGGTGGCCCAGCACGACCTGCTCATGGCCAACTTCTTCGCCCAGACCCAGGCGCTCGCCTTCGGCAAGACGCCCGAGGAGGTACGGGCCGAGGGCGTCCCCGAGGAGCTCGTCCCGCACAAGACCTTCCTGGGCAACCACCCCACCACCACGATCCTCGCCGACGCGCTCACCCCGTCCGTCCTCGGCCAGCTGATCGCGCTCTACGAGCACAAGGTCTTCGTCCAGGGCGCGATCTGGAACATCGACTCCTTCGACCAGTGGGGCGTCGAACTCGGCAAGGTCCTCGCCAAGAGGATCGAGCCGGTCCTGACCGACGGGAAGGGCGGCGAGCAGCTCGACAGCTCGACCGCCGGACTCGTCACCGCCTACCGGTCGCTGCGCGACCGCGGCTGACCGCGTGACGGGGGAGAACACGGTGCGGCTGCGGCCGCCCAGGAACGCCGTGGACGAGCGGGCGGTCACCTGGTGGCGCTGGCAGCTCCTGGTGGCCACCGCCGTCCCGGTGGCGGTGCTCGCCGTCCTCGGCGCGTTCATCGGGTCCGCCCGGTCCTGGCTGCTGCTCGCGGCCGGGGCCGTGGCGGTCCTGGGCCTGGCCTGCGCCGCGTTCTTCCCCGTCTGGTGGTTCCGGCTGCACCGCTGGGAGGTCACCGACGACGCCGTCTACGTCCGCACGGGCGCCCTCCGGCAGGAGTGGCGGATCGCCCCCATGTCCCGGATCCAGACCGTCGACACCGTGCGAGGCCCGCTGGAGCAGTACCTCCGGCTCGCCACGGTCACCGTGACCACCGCCTCCGCCAAGGGCGCGATCCGGATCGAGGGCCTCGACCACGAGCTGGCCGCCGCACTCGCCGAGCGGCTCACCCTCCTCACCCGCGCCACCCCCGGGGACGCCACGTGAGCGAGGAGCACGGGGACGCGGACGCCCGGGAGTGGCGGCGACTCGACCCCCGTACCGTCCTCGTACGGGTCACCCTGTTCGGCGGTGTCCTGGTCGGCGCCGCGCTGCCCCTCGCGTTCGCTCTGGCCGGGCGGCGCCCGCTGTGGCAGGCCTTCGCCTGGGTAGCCGCGGGGGTCACGCTCGCCCTGGCCGTCGACGTCGTCACCGAGACGGTCCGCTTCCGCCGCACCCGCTACCGCGTCGGCCCCGACCGGGTCGAACTCCACACCGGGCTGCTCGTGGTGCAGCGCCGCTCGCTCGCCCGCGAGCGCGTCCGCAGCGCCGACCTGAGCGCCAACCCCCTCCAGCGCGTCCTCGGCCTCGTCAAGGTCCGCGTCGGCACCGGCGAACACAGCGGCGGCGAGTCCAGCCTCGAACTCGACCTCGTCACCCGGGCCGAGGGCGAGCAGCTCCGGCGCGAACTGCTCGCCCGGCCCGCCGGGCCCGCCGCCGACCCGGACCGCGACGACGCGCTCGCCGTCCTCGACCCGCGCTGGATCCGCTTCGCCCCCGTCTCCTTCCTCGCCCCCGCCCTCGGCGGCGCCGCGATCGGGGCCGTCCTGCAGGTCAGCGAGTGGTTCGGCGCCCAGAGCGAGGTCATCCACTGGATAGGGGACCGGTTCCAGGGCGTCTCCGTCGCCTGGATGGTCGTCGACCTGGTCCTGCTCGCCACCCTCACCGGTGCCGCCGGCGCGCTCGGCCTGTGGGTGGAGATGTGGTGGAACTACCGCCTGGAGCGCGAACCGGGCGGCACCCTCCGGGTCGCACGCGGCCTCCTCACCACCCGCTCCGTGTCCCTGGAGGAGCGGAGGCTGCGCGGGGTCGAGCTGGTCCAGCCGCTCGGCGTGCGGCTCTGCGGGGCCGCCCGCGTCGACGCCGTCGCCACCGGTCTCGCCCAGGACGACGGCGACCGGCACGGCGACCTGAAGAACCTGCTGCCGGCCGTGGAGCGGACCGTCGCCGACCGGGTCGCCGCCCAGGTCCTGCGCGAGCCGGAACCGCCCACCGCGGCGCCGCTCACCGTCCACCCCCGGGCCGCCCGCACCCGGAGGCTGCGCCGGGCCCTGTGGGCCGCCCTGGTCCCGGTCGTGGTCCTGGCCGGCCTCGGGTTCCTCCTCACCCCGGTCCTGCTGTACGTGGCCGCCGGGTGTGCGGTCGTCCTCACGCCGCTCGCCGTGCTCTTCGCCCTCGACGCGTACCGCGGCCTCGGACACGGTGTCAGCGGCGCCTACCTGGTGACCAGGTCGGGCACGCTGCGCCGCGCCACGGTCGCGCTCCAGCGCTCCGGCGTCATCGGCTGGACCGTCAGGCAGTCGTACCTCCAGCGCCGGGCCGGCCTGCTGACCCTGACCGCCACGACGGCGGCGGGCACGGGCGCGTACGACATCATCGACGCCGGCGAGAGCGAGGGCCTGGCCTTCGCGGCCGGGGCGGTGCCGGACCTCCTCGCACCCTTCCTGGAAACGCGGCCCGCGCGAGGGGAAAGAGAAGCCCGTGCGAAACGTGTGACCGATGCACCGTAATATGTGCGCCTGAATCGGGGCCTGATCGCGGTGTACCGCGCTCCTGCCGGTCCACTGTCGAACGGAGTGTTTTCTTGCCCACGCTCATACGCGAGGCGCCGCTACCCGAAGCCCCCGCTGCCCCGTCGGCCGGACGCGCGGGTGGCATGCTGCCCTCCCTCACGGGCATGCGCTGGGCCGCGGCGTTCCTGGTCTTCGCGTTCCACACGTACAAGTTCGGATATTACGGACCCGAGGACGAGAAGCTGGTGGCCTGGGCCACCCGCTCGGGCAGCGTCGGGGTCATGTTCTTCTTCGTCCTCTCCGGATTCGTGCTGACCTGGTCGGCCCGTCCGAAGGATCGATTCTTCTCCTTCTTCCGGCGTCGGCTCGCCCGCATCTACCCGATCCACGTGGTCACGGCGGTCGTCGCCCTCGCCCTGGCCTTCACCGTGCTCCCCTGGCTGAGGGACGGCGAGCGGGCCGCCCCCGAGGCGATCGCGGCGAACCTGCTCCTGGTGAGCTCCTGGAAGTTCGAGTGGTGGCAGGCGGCCAACCCGGTCAGCTGGTCCCTCGTCTGCGAGGCGTTCTTCTACGCGTGCTTCCCGCTGCTCTACGCGGTGCTGCGGCGCGTGGGACCGGCGGTCCTGACCGCGGTGGCGGTGCTGTGCGTCCTCACCGTCGTCTACCAGCCGGACGTGTACAAGGCGCTGGACATCGACGTGTTCTTCTACAGCTTCCCGCTGGCCAGGCTCCCCGAGTTCATCCTCGGCGTCGCGGTGGCGAGGCTCGTCCAGCTCGGCAAGTGGCGCGGCCCCGGCCTCGAAGGCGCCATGGCCGTGACGCTGGTCGGCTACTTCGTCGCCCCGCTCGTGCCCGGCGGTCTGTCCTGGACCCCGCTCATCGGCCTCACGTTCCTGATCGCGGCCGGCGCCGTCGCCGACATCAAGGACGAGCCGTCGATGTGGCGCCGCCCTGTGCTCGTGAAGCTGGGCGAGTGGTCGTTCGCCTTCTACATGGTGCACCTGCTCGTGATGCACTCCCTGCGGCTGTGGGTGGGCGACAAGCCCAAGTTCGACACCCTGCCGGCGTTCGGTCTCGCCGGACTGGCCTTCGTCATCTCCCTCGCCCTGGCGGCCCTCCTCTACACCTACGTGGAGGAGCCCGGACGCCGGCTGGTCCTGGGGAAGACGCGCCTGAGGCTCCGCGGGCGCCGCTGACCACGGCGCGACCCGCACCGAACGACGGAGGCCCGGTTCACCAGCAGGTGAACCGGGCCTCCGTCGTCGTGCGTCAGGCCGAAGCCGGCGGGTACAGGCTCCGCGGCAGCTCCGAGGCCGCCGCGGCGTCGAGCAGCCACAGCGTGCGCGAGTGGCCGTAGGCACCGGCCGCCGGGGCCTGGACCTCGCCCGCGCCGGACAGGGCGATGGCCGCGGCCTTCGCCTTGTCCTCGCCGGCCGCGAGCAGCCAGACCTCCTTCGCCGCCCGGATCGCCGGAAGGGTCAGCGAGACCCGCAGCGGCGGGGGCTTGGGCGCGCCGTGCACGCCGACCACCGTCCGCTCGGTCTCGCGGACCGCCGGCAGCTCCGGGAAGAGCGAGGCCACGTGCGTGTCGGGGCCGACGCCCAGCATCAGCACGTCGAAGGCGGGCACGGCGCCGTGCCCGGCGGCGGCGGCCAGCTCCTCCGCGTACGCGGCCGCGGCGGTGTCGACGTCGCCGTACGGCCCGTCCGAGGCGGGCATGGCGTGCACCCGCGCCGGGTCGAGCGGCACGCGGTCGAGCAGCGCCTCACGCGCCTGCGTGACGTTGCGCTCGGGGTCGCCCTCGGGCAGGAAGCGCTCGTCGCCCCACCACAGGTCGAGCCGCGACCAGTCGATCGCGTCCCGCGCGGGCGCCGAACCGAGCGCCGCGAGCAGACCGTTGCCGTTGCGGCCGCCGGTCAGCACGACCGAGGCCGAGCCGCGGGTGGCCTGGGCGTCCACGATCCGGGTGATCAGCCGGGCCGCGGCGGCCTGCGCCATCAGCTCCTTGTCGCGGTGGACCACCAGCTGGGGGGCGCTCACTTGGCCGCCGCCTTCTTGGCCGGGGCCTTCTTCGCGGCGGGCTTGGCGGCGGGCTCGGGCGCCTCGACGGCCACGGCCTCGGCCTCGGGGGCCCGGGGCTCGGGCGCGACGGTCGCCGCCTCCTCGTCGAGACGCTCGAGGCCGAACTTGAGGGCCGTCGCGTACGTGTCGTCGGGGTCGAGCCTGCGCAGCTCCTCCGCGATCAGCTCGGCCGTCTCGCGGCGCTTCAGCGCCACGGCACGGTCCGGCTGGCCCTGGATGGAGAGCGTCGCGAGCGAACCGTCGGGCCGGTCGAGGACGATCGGACCCGAGCTGGTCTCCATGCGCACGGAGGTCAGGCCGGGGCCCGCCGACCTCGAGCGCCGCACCGGCACCTGCAGCCGCTCCGACAGCCACATCGCGAGCAGTTCGACGCTCGGGTTGAACTCCTCGCCCTCCACCTCGGCGGAGGTGACCTCGCACGCGACCTGGTCGAGCGCGGCGGCCAGCATCGAACGCCACGGGGTGATCCGGGTCCACGAGAGGTCCGTGTCGCCCGGGGTGTAACGGTCCGCGCGCGCGGACAGCTCCTGGATGGGCTGCTCGGCGGCGTACGTGTCGGTCACCCGGCGCTGGGCGAGGGCGCCCAGCGGGTCGTTCGCCGGGTCGGTCGGCGCGTTCACCGGCCACCAGACGACGACGGGGGCGTCCGGGAGAAGCAGCGGCAGCACCACCGACTGGGCGTGGTCGACGACCTCGCCGTACAGCCGGAGCACCACCGTTTCGCCGGTGCTGGCGTCGGCGCCGAGGCGGACCTCGGCGTCGAGCCGCGCCTGGGCGCGGTCCCGCGGCGAGCGCGAGACCCGCTTGATGACGACGAGCGTCCGCGAGGGGTGCTCGCGGGACGCGTCGTTGGCCGCCTTCAGCGCGTCGTAGGCATTCTCCTCGTCGGTGACGATCACGAGGGTGAGCACCATGCCGACGGCCGGCGTGCCGATCGCCCGCCGCCCGAGCACCAGCGCCTTGTTGATCTTGGAGGACGTGGTGTCCGTCAGGTCGGTCTTCATGGCCGGCGCCAGCTCCTGCCGTCTCGTGCGAGCATCTCGTCCGCCTCGACCGGACCCCAGGTCCCGGACTGGTACTGCGCGGGCTTGCCGTGCTTGTCCCAGAACTGTTCGATCGGGTCGAGGATCTTCCACGACAGCTCGACCTCCTCCACCCGCGGGAAGAGGTTCGAGTCGCCGAGCAGGACGTCGAGGATGAGCCGCTCGTACGCCTCGGGACTGGACTCCGTGAAGGACTCGCCGTACGCGAAGTCCATGGAGACGTCCCGGATCTCCATCTGGGTGCCGGGCACCTTGGAACCGAACCGCATCGTCACGCCCTCGTCCGGCTGGACCCGGATGACGATGGCGTTGCGGCCGAGCTCCTCGGTCGCGGTGTGGTCGAAGATGGAGTGCGGGGCGCGCTGGAACACGACCGCGATCTCGGTGACGCGGCGGCCCAGACGCTTGCCGGTACGCAGGTAGAAGGGGACGCCCGCCCAGCGGCGGTTGTCGATCTCCAGCTTGATGGCGGCGTAGGTGTCGGTCTTCGACTGGGGGTCGATGCCGTCTTCCTGGAGGTAGCCGACGGCCTTCGCGCCGCCCTGCCACCCGGCCGCGTACTGGCCGCGGACCGTGGACAGGCCCAGGTCCCTGGGCAGCTTCACCGCGCCGAGGACCTTGGTCTTCTCGGCGGCCAGCGCGTCGGCGTCGAAGGAGGCGGGCTCCTCCATCGCGGTCAGCGCGAGCAGCTGGAGCAGGTGGTTCTGGATGACGTCACGGGCGGCGCCGATGCCGTCGTAGTAGCCGGCCCGGCCGCCGATGCCGATGTCCTCGGCCATGGTGATCTGCACGTGGTCGACGAACGACCGGTTCCAGATCGGCTCGAAGAGGGTGTTGGCGAAGCGGAGCGCCAGGATGTTCTGGACGGTCTCCTTGCCGAGGTAGTGGTCGATCCGGAAGACCGCCTCGGGCGGGAAGACCTCGTGGACGACCTCGTTGAGCTCCTTCGCGGAGACGAGGTTGTGGCCGAAGGGCTTCTCGATGACCGCGCGGCGCCAGGAGCCGTCCTTCTGGTCGGCCAGGCCGTGCTTCTTGAGCTGCTGGACGACGAGCTCGAAGAACTTCGGCGGGACGGACAGGTAGAACGCGAAGTTGCCGCCCGTGCCCTGCGCCTTGTCGAGCTCCTCGATCGTCGCCTTGAGCTGCTCGAAGGCCGTGTCGTCGTCGAAGTCGCCCTGGACGAACCGCATGCCCTGGATCAGCTGCTGCCACACCTCCTCGCGGAAGGGGGTGCGCGCGTGCTGCTTGACGGCCTCGTAGACCTCCTGGGCGAAGTCCTCGTCCGCCCACTCGCGACGCGCGAAGCCGATGAGCGAGAAGCCCGGCGGCAGCAGGCCGCGGTTGGCCAGGTCGTAGACGGCGGGCATCAGCTTCTTACGGGACAAATCGCCCGTGACGCCGAAGATCACCAGGCCCGACGGCCCCGCGATGCGCGGGAGCCGTCGGTCTGCGGCGTCACGGAGCGGGTTGGCTCCGTGGACTGCGCTCAAAGTGCTTACGCCTCCGAAGGTGCGAGGCGCTGAAGCTCCGCCTCGGTGGACTTGAGCAGGTCGTTCCAGGACGCCTCGAACTTCTCGACGCCCTCGTCCTCGAGGAGCTGGACGACGTCGTCGTAGCCGATGCCCAGCTTCTCGACGGCGGCCAGCTCGGCGCGCGACTGCTCGTAGGTGCCGCGGATGGTGTCACCGGTGACCTCGCCGTGGTCGGCGGTGGCCTCCAGGGTGGCCTCCGGCATGGTGTTCACCGTGCCGGGCGCGACCAGGTCCACGACGTACAGCGTGTCCTTGTACGCCGGGTCCTTGACGCCGGTCGAGGCCCACAGCGGACGCTGCTTGTTGGCCTGCGCCTTGTCGAGGGCGGCCCAGCGCTCCGAGGAGAAGATCTCCTCGTAGGCCTCGTACGCGAGACGGGCGTTGGCCAGGGCGGCCTTGCCCTTGAGCGCCTTGGCCTCGTCGGTGCCGACGCCGTCCAGGCGCTTGTCGATCTCCGAGTCCACGCGGGAGACGAAGAAGGAGGCCACCGAGTGGATCTTGGAGAGGTCCAGGCCGCGCTCGCGGGCCTTCTCCAGACCCGCCAGGTAGGCGTCCATGACCGCGCGGTAGCGCTCCAGCGAGAAGATCAGCGTGACGTTGACGCTGATGCCGAGGCCGATGACCTCGGTGATCGCCGGCAGGCCCGCCTTGGTGGCCGGGATCTTGATCAGGGTGTTGGGGCGGTCCACCAGCCAGGCGAGCTGCTTGGCCTCGGCGATGGTCGCGGCCGTCTCGTGGGCGAGGCGGGGGTCGACCTCGATGGAGACCCGGCCGTCCTGGCCCTCCGTCGCGTCGAAGACCGGCCGGAGGATGTCGGCGGCGTCGCGGACGTCCGCCGTCGTGATCATGCGGATGGCCTCGTCGACGGTCACCTTGCGCGCGGCGAGGTCGGCGAGCTGCTGGTCGTAGCCGTGCCCCTCCGAGATGGCCTTCTGGAAGATGGACGGGTTCGTGGTGACCCCGACCACATGGCTCTGGTCGATCAGCTCGGCCAGGTTGCCGGACGTGATCCGCTGGCGCGAGAGGTCGTCCAGCCAGATCGCGACGCCTTCGTCGGAGAGGCGCTTGAGAGCGTCTGTCATGAGAGTTGCATCTCCAATTAAGTCGTACGTATGGGCGTCAGCGCGCGGCGGCGGCGATCGATTCCCGGGCGGCGGCGACGATCGCCTCGGGGGTGAACCCGAACTCGCGGAAGAGGACCTTGGCGTCCGCCGAGGCACCGAAGTGCTCCAGGGAGACGATCCGGCCGGCGTCGCCGACGTACTTGTGCCAGGTGAGACCGATGCCCGCCTCGACGGCGACCCGGGCCCTGACCGACGGCGGCAGGACCGAGTCCTTGTAGGCCTGGTCCTGCTCCTCGAACCACTCCACGGACGGCATCGAGACCACGCGGGTCGGGACGCCGGCGGCCTGGAGCTGCTCACGGGCCTCGACGGCCAGGTGCACCTCGGAGCCCGTGCCGATCAGCACGACCTGCGCGTCTGCGGTCTGCCCGGAGGGCCCTTCGGCGTCGAACAGGACGTAGCCGCCCTTGACGGTGTCCTCGTTCGGCGCGTACGTCGGCACGCCCTGGCGGGTGAGCGCGAGGCCGTGCGGGGCGCCCTTGCCGAAGACCTTGGTGTGGCGCTGCATGATCTCGCGCCAGGCGATCGCCGTCTCGTTGGCGTCGGCCGGACGGACCACGTTCAGACCGGGGATCGCGCGCAGCGAGGCCAGGTGCTCCACGGGCTGGTGCGTCGGGCCGTCCTCGCCCAGACCGATCGAGTCGTGGGTCCAGACGTACGTCACGGGCAGGTGCATCAGCGCGGACAGACGCACGGCGTTGCGCATGTAGTCGGAGAACACCAGGAAGGTGCCGCCGTAGATGCGCGTGTTGCCGTGCAGCGCGATGCCGTTCATCTCCGCGGCCATGGAGTGCTCGCGGATGCCGAAGTGGATCGTGCGGCCGTACTTGTCGGCCTCCGGCAGCGGGTTGCCCTCGGGCAGGAACGACGAGTCCTTGTCGATCGTCGTGTTGTTCGAGCCGGCGAGGTCGGCCGAACCGCCCCACAGCTCCGGGATGACCGCGCCGAGCGCCTTGAGGACCTGGCCCGAGGCGGCACGGGTGGCGACACCCTTGCCCGGCTCGAAGACCGGAAGCTTGTCGGCCCAGCCGGCCGGCAGCTCGTTCGCCTCGATGCGGTCGAACTCGGCGGCACGCTCCGGGTTGGCCGTACGCCACTCGGCGAGCGACTTGTCCCAGGCGGCGCGGGCCTCACGGCCGCGGTCGCCGAGCGAACGGGTGTGCGCGATGACCTCGTCGGAGACCTCGAAGGTCTGTTCCGGGTCGAAGCCGAGGACGCGCTTGGTGGCCGCGATCTCCTCGTCGCCGAGCGCCGAGCCGTGCGCGGCCTCGGTGTTCTGCGCGTTCGGGGCGGGCCAGGCGATGATCGAGCGCATCGCGATGAACGACGGACGCTCGGTCTCGGCCTCGGCGGCCTTGATCGCCGCGTACAGCGCGGCCGGGTCCAGGTCGCCGTTGGCCTGCGGCTCGACGCGCTGGACGTGCCAGCCGTACGCCTCGTACCGCTTCATCGTGTCCTCGGACACGGCCGTCTCGGTGTCGCCCTCGATCGAGATGTGGTTGTCGTCCCACAGCAGGATCAGGTTGCCGAGCTTCTGGTGGCCGGCCAGCGAGGACGCCTCCGCGGAGATGCCCTCCTGGAGGCAGCCGTCACCGGCGATCACGTAGATCCGGTGGTCGAACGGGGAGGCGCCGGTGGCGGCCTCCGGGTCGAACAGACCGCGCTCGTAACGGGCGGCCATCGCCATGCCCACGGCGTTGGCGACACCCTGGCCCAGCGGGCCCGTGGTGGTCTCGACGCCGGCGGTGTGGCCGTACTCCGGGTGGCCCGGGGTCTTCGAGCCCCAGGTGCGGAAGGTCTTCAGGTCGTCCAGTTCGAGACCGAAGCCACCCAGGTAGAGCTGGGTGTACAGGGTCAGGGACGAGTGGCCCGCGGAGAGGACGAACCGGTCGCGCCCGACCCACTCGGGGTCGGCCGGGTCGTGCCGCATCACCTTCTGGAAGAGGGTGTACGCGGCGGGCGCCAGGCTCATCGCCGTACCGGGATGGCCGTTGCCGACCTTCTGTACGGCGTCCGCGGCCAGGATGCGGGCGGTGTCGACGGCCCGCTGGTCCAACTCGGTCCACTCGAGGTCTGTGGTGGTCGGCTTAGTGCTCACCCTGGGTCAGGGCTCCTCTCCACATGTCTTGGGCCGGTGACTGAGGGTGTACCGGCGTTGTCGAGCCTACCCCCGCCGAACGCCCCTCTTTTCGTGTGCGCGCCCCTCAAATGAGCGGACACAGCAAGACTGCCGCCGGGTGTGGGACTTCGCCTCCCGAGCGGCGTCCACCCCTTGGGACGTACCCCTCCAACACGACCCCACCCCCACGAAGATCGGTGTCTGGGCAACGTCTACAGTGGCGTGGTACGCGCAAGCTTCACCCCGCCTTCATCCGGGGGGCTTGCTGGGAATTTCTCTGTCAGGGGTGTGCGTGACGGCCGTCGAGTCCCGACCCGCAGGGGTCGTCTTGACTCCCAGCCCGGGGGGCCATCGGCCGTTCGGGGCCCGCGTCAAGGCATTCGTGGCGCTGACCAAGCCGCGGATCATCGAGCTTCTGCTCATCACCACCGTCCCGGTGATGTTCCTCGCCGAGCAGGGCGTGCCCGACCTGTGGCTGGTGCTCGCCACCTGCTTCGGCGGCTACCTGTCGGCGGGCGGCGCGAACGCGCTGAACATGTACATCGACCGCGACATCGACGCCCTGATGGACCGCACCTCCCAGCGACCGCTGGTCACCGGCGTGCTCACCCCGCGCGAGGGCCTGGTCTTCGGCCTCACCCTCGCCGTGGTCTCCACGCTCTGGTTCGGCCTGCTCGTCAACTGGCTCTCCGCCGCGCTCTCGCTCGGCGCGCTCCTCTTCTACGTCGTGGTCTACACGATGATCCTGAAGCGGCGCACCGCCCAGAACATCGTCTGGGGCGGCATCGCGGGCTGCCTGCCGGTGCTCATCGGCTGGTCGGCCGTCACCAACTCCATGTCGTGGGCCGCCGTCATCCTCTTCCTCGTCATCTTCTTCTGGACGCCGCCGCACTACTGGCCGCTGTCGATGAAGGTGAAGGACGACTACGCACGCGCGGGCGTGCCCATGCTGCCGGTGCTCGCCTCCAACAAGGTCGTCGCCAAGCAGATCGTGCTCTACAGCTGGGTCATGGTCGCCGTCTCGCTGCTGCTCACCCCGCTGGGCTACACGGGCTGGTTCTACACCGCCGTCGCGCTGCTCACCGGCGGCTGGTGGCTGTGGGAGGCGCACGCCCTGCTCAACCGCGCCAAGAACGGCGCCACCGGCGCCAAGCTCAAGGAGATGCGCCTCTTCCACTGGTCCATCACCTACGTGTCGCTGCTCTTCGTGGCCGTCGCGGTGGACCCGTTCCTGCGCTAGCGCTCCGCTCGTTTGAGGTGTCCGGCCGGCGGCCGGGTCACGTGGGATAGGCCACGTGGCCCGGCCGTCGCCACTCGATTTACCCCTGGGTAGCATCCTTGTCATGGCAGAAACGAAGCAGGCAGAGCGCAAGGCGGCCAAGCTCGCCAAGGAGATCCAGGCCTTCTCCAAGGAGCACGGCGGCTCCGAGGGACACCTCGCGCACATCGGCCAGGCCGGTACCCGGATCGTCCTCGTCGGCACCGACGGCGGCTGGGGCGACCTGGTGGCGCCCACCTACGAGGTCGCGCGGCAGGCGGCCGAGAAGGCCGGACTGACCCTCCACGAGGAGTTCGACGGCGAGTTCGCGGCCAAGGTCGCCACCGGCCCGTACGAGTGGACCCGGATGGCCGGCATCCAGATCGGCGGACCCTCGGACCGCTGAGCCGACAACCTCGCGCGGGGCTCACCCGTTAGGACGTGTGGAGACACGTCCACACAGGGAGCCCCCCGAGATGATCGACACCCCGAGCCTGGTCGACCAGTACTGCCACGGGGTGCTCCGTACCGAGCTCGGCCTCGGCACCTTCGAGGCCCGGCTCGGCGCCCAGCTCGCCGGGACCGCCGCGCTGCCCGCCGCCGGCACCACGTTCTTCGACACCCAGACCGGGTTCGCCGTACGCCGCTGGTGCCCGCCGCTGCTCGGCCTCGAACCGCACTGCCCGCCCGCCCGCTACCTCGCCCGCCGCCGTGAACTCGGGGTCGCCGAAGCGGGCCGCAGGCTCCTGCGCGCCTCCGGCATCTCCACCTACCTGGTCGACACCGGGCTCCCCGGCGACCTCACGGGGCCCGCCGAGATCGCCGCCGCCGGCGCCGCCGAGGCCCACGAGATCGTCCGCCTCGAACCGCTCGCCGAACAGGTCGCCGACACCTCGGGGACCGTCGAGGCCTTCCTCGCCAACCTCTCCGAGGCCGTCCACGGCGCCGCCGCCGGGGCCGTCGCCCTCACCTCCGGCACGGGCGTGCGCCGGGGGCTCGCGCACACCCCGGAACCCCCCGGACCCGGCGAGGTCCGCGGGGCCGCCGGCCGCTGGCTGGCCGGTCGCACCGCCGGTGACCGCCTCACCAACCCCGTCCTGCTGCGCCACCTGCTCTGGATCGCCGTCACCGCGGGGCGCCCCCTCCAGCTGCACACCGGCGACCGGGACCCGTCCGCCGTCGCCGGCTTCGCCGCCGCCACCGCGGGACTCGGCACCGACCTGGTGCTGCTGCACCCCCACCCGTACCACCGCGAGGCGGCGCGGCTGACCGCCGTCCACGCGCACGTGTACGCGGATCTCGGCCCCGTCCTCGCCCACACCGGCGCCCGGGCGGCCGCCGCGCTCGCCGAGGTCCTGGAACGCGCGCCCTTCGGCAAGCTGCTCTTCTCCAGCGGCGCCCACGCGCTGCCCGAGCTCCACGTGGTCGCCGCGAGCACCTTCCGCTCGGCGCTCTCCCGGGTGCTCGGCGAACGGGTCGCCGACGGGGCCTGGTCCCGTACGGACGCCCAGCGCGTCGCCGCCATGCTCGCGGGGGACAACGCCCGGCGCCTCTACCGGCTCGGACCCGCTGTCAGTCCGCGTTGGTAACGTGCGGAGCAGATGGAAACGATCACGGGGGAGGCGGCAGCCATGGGAGAGACGACCGTGCACGAGGTCGACGGGGCGAGGATCGAGCGGGCGCTCGACGGCATCAGGAGCCGGACCTTCGGCCGCTGGCACGACCTCCGGTACGGCAGCGGCATGTCGCTGACCGGCCTCGGGGAGACCCGCGACGAACTCCTCGACCACGTCGGGGCCCGCACCCTGGAGGACCCCGAGCTCGCCACGGAGCCGTCCCGCGCGGCGCTGCTCACCGCCGCCGAGTGCTCCCTGGGAATCCTCGGCATCGGCTGCTTCCCCGACGGTGACTGGGACGTCCCGCTGCCCCTCGCCGGGGAGACCCTGAGCAGCGACGACCAGCTCTTCGACGAGGGCTGGGACCGGGGACACCGGGTGCCCACCGCGCGGACCTGGGTGGAGGCGTTCGCGCTCTGCCTGATCAGCGGCCTCGTCCGGGAGCGCCGGCGGGTGATCGGCCCGCTGCTCCACGAGGACTACGCACCCGCGATCCGCTCCGGGGTCCCGTACTCGCGCTTCGACTCCGTCTCGGAGCCGGCGGACCTCGCCGAGATGGACGCCCTGTGCCTCTACCTGACGGTGGAGAGCGGTCCGGTGCCCGGCGCCGTGCCCGGCGAGCTCCCGCTGCGCCGCCCCGGTGCCGAGGAACTCGCCGCGGCCGCGGCCCGCCTCGACGAGGCCGGGGCGCTGACCCCGGACCAGCGGCTGCTGCGCGTCCTGCTCGACGACGACCGCGAGGCCTTCGAGCGGGCCCTCGTGGCGCGGCTCGACGCGCACCGGGAGGACGCCGGCGCCGATCCGGAGCCGAGGAGCCTGCTGCCCGTGGTGACCGTCGCCCTGGCCTCCCTCGCCCATCTGGCGCACGGCTGGGAGCCCGCCGTCCGCTCCGGCTACCTGCCCGAGGCGCTGCTGCGCGCGCCGGTGTCCGCGTAGCCGGACCGCCCGGACCCCCGCCCGGCGGGGCGGGGATCCGGGCGGTCCCGGGCGTGGTCTCAGGCGGCCGTGAGCGCGGAGTCGGCCTGCGCGGGGATCTCCGGGGCGGGGACCGGGCGCTCGCGCAGGCTCAGGGCCAGCCGCACCACCGCGACCCACATCAGGGAGGAACCGAGCATGTGGGCGGCGACCAGCAGCTCGGGGACGCCGGTGAAGTACTGGACGTAGCCGATCCCGCCCTGGGCGAGCAGCACGATCAGCAGGTCGCGGGCGCGCGCCCGGGTGTCGTCGGGGGCGTCCACCACGCGCAGGACCAGCCACATGGCGAGCGCGAGGGCGCAGACGACCCAGGCGGCGATCGCGTGGACGTGGGCGGCGTTCGTCCAGTCCCACGGCATGCGCGGCACGTCGCTGCTGTCGCCGGCGTGCTTGCCGGCGCCGGTCACCGTCGTACCGAGCACGATCAGCAGACCCGAGGTGATCGTGATCGCCCAGGACAGCTTGCGGACCGGGCGCGGCACCCGCGGCCGGGGCGCGGTGTCGCCCTCGCCGGCCCGGTGCCAGGTGATCACCGCGACCGTGAGCAGCGAGTTCGCGGCGAGGAAGTGGCCGGCCACCGTCCACGGGTTGAGGCCCATCCACACGGTGATGCCGCCGATCACGGCGTTGCTCATCACGATCCAGAACTGCGCCCAGGCCCAGCGGGTCAGGTTCCGGCGCCACGGCTTGGTGGACCGGGCGGCGACGATCGCCCAGCCGACGGCCGCCGACAGCACGTACGTCAGCATCCGGTTGCCGAACTCGATGACGCCGCGGTAACCCTGCTCGGGCGTCACGATGAGGCTGTCGTCGGTGCACTTCGGCCAGGTGTCGCAGCCGAGACCGGAACCGGTCAGCCGGACCGCGCCGCCCGTGACGATGATGAAGACGCTCATCACGACGGCGGAGAGCGCGGCGCGCCGGAGGGTCCGGGGGGACGGCGTCCAGCGCTGGGCGATGTAGGCGAGGGGGGTCAGCACGGGCCCTATCGTAGGGCGGCGCTTGTGCGCGCTTTCACGAGGGGGGCGTATATGGCGGAACGGAACCTTACGGTTACTCCCAGCGGAAGAACCTCGCCGCCGCGCCGAGCCCCAGGGCCGCCCAGATGGCCAGGATCAGCGCGTCGCCCCACGGCATCGCGGCCCCGTTCTGGAGGACGTCGCGCAGGCCGTCGGAGAGCGCGGAGATCGGGAGCAGCGCGAGCACGTCGCCCGCGGCGCCGAACCGGTCCAGCGGCACGATGACCCCGCCGCCCACCAGGAGCAGCAGGAAGACCAGGTTGGCGGCGGCCAGCGTGGCCTCCGCCTTGAGCGTGCCCGCCATCAGCAGGCCGAGGCCCGAGAAGGCGGCCGTGCCCAGGACCAGGAGCAGCAGGACCGACAGGGGGTTCCCCCGAGGCGACCAGCCCAGCGCGAGGGCGATCGCGGTGAGGAGCACGACCTGGAGCACCTCGGTGACCAGGACGGCGAGCGTCTTGGCGGTCATCAGCGCCCAGCGGGGGAGCGGCGAGGCGCCGAGCCGCTTGAGCACCCCGTACCGCCGCTCGAAGCCGGTGGCGATCGCCTGGCCGGTGAACGCGGTCGACAGCACGGCGAGCGCGAGGATCCCGGGGGCGAGGAAGTCGACGGCCTTGTCGGAGCCGGTGTCGACGATGTCGACCGTCGAGAAGAGCACCAGGAGCAGCGAGGGGATGATCACGGTCAGCAGCAGCTGCTCGCCGTTGCGCAGCAGCATCCTGGTCTCCAGGGCGGTCTGCGCGGCGATCATCCGTCCGACGGGGGCGGCCCCCGGCTTGGGGGAGTAGGTACCGGTGCTCACGACCGCAGCTCCTTGCCGGTCAGTTCGAGGAAGACGTCCTCGAGGGTGTGGCGCTCGACGGAGATGCCGCCGGGCAGGACGCCGTGCTGGGCGCACCAGCTGGTGACGGTGACGAGCAGCTGGGGGTCGACGTCGCCGGTGATCCGGTAGGTGCCGGGGAGGGGCTCCGCCGCGGCGGTGCCGTCCGGCAGGGCCTTGAGGAGCGAGCCGAGGTCGAGCCCGGGGCGGCCGGTGAAGCGCAGGGTGTTCTCGGCGCCGCCGCGGCACAGCTGCTCGGGGCTGCCCTGGGCGACGACCCGGCCGGCGTCGACGATGGCGACGTCGTCGGCGAGGTCCTCCGCCTCCTGCATGAAGTGGGTGGTGAGGACCACGCTGACCCCGTCGGCGCGGAGCTCGCGCACGAGGTCCCAGGTGGCGCGCCGGGCCTGCGGGTCGAGCCCGGCCGTCGGCTCGTCGAGGAAGACCAGCTCGGGGCGGCCGACGACGGCCATGGCGAGTGCGAGGCGCTGCTGCTGGCCACCGGAGAGGCGCCGGTAGGTCGTGCGGCCGCAGGATCCGAGGCCGAGCCGCTCGATCAGCGCGTCGACGTCCAGGGGGTGGGCGTGCAGCTTGGCCATGTGGCGGAGCATCTCGTCGGCGCGGGCGCCGGAGTAGACGCCGCCGGACTGGAGCATCACGCCGATCCGGGGGCGCAGGGCGGCGGCGTCGGCGACCGGGTCGAGGCCGAGGACGCGGACGGTGCCGCCGTCGGGCCTGCGGTATCCCTCGCAGGTCTCGATGGTGGTGGTCTTGCCGGCCCCGTTGGGGCCGAGGACGGCGGTGACGGTGCCCGCCCGCACGTCGAGGTCCAGGCCGTCGACGGCCGTCTTGGCGCCGTACCGCTTGACCAGGCCGCGGACGCGGACGGCGGTGTCGGCCGATTCACTCGGTGCGGGCTTCCCGTGCATGCCGGGAAGTCTAAGGACCCGCCGGTACGCCCCGGGCCGCGCCCCCGGCCCGGGGCGGTGCCGGGCGGTGCCGGATGGGCGGCCGCGGAGGGGGCAGGAGCTCCGTATGACGGTCTTCGTGGGAACTTCGGGGTGGCAGTACAAGGACTGGCGGGGGACGTTCTATCCCGAGGGCGTGCCGCAGCGGCTCTGGCTGGAGGAGTACACGCGCCGGTTCGCCACCGTGGAGAACAACAGCGCCTTCTACGGGCTGCCCGAGCGGGACACCTTCGCCACCTGGCGGAAGCGGACGCCCGAGGGCTTCGTCATGGCGGTCAAGGCGAACCGCCGGCTGACGCACGTCGAGCGGCTGCGGGAGCCGGAGGCGCTGGTGGCGCAGCTGCTGGGGCGGGCGGAGGCGCTCGGGGACCGGCTCGGGCCGGTCCTGCTCCAGTTCCCGCCGTCGCTGCGGGCCGACCCCGGTCTGCTCGACGCGGTCCTCGCCTGTTTCCCGGCGGGGGTGCGGGTCGCCGTCGAGCCCCGGCACGCCTCGTGGTGGACGGACCGGACCGAGGCGGTGCTGGTGGAGAGGGGCGCCGCGCTCTGCTGGGCGGACCGGCGGTCGAGGCCGGTGACGCCCCTTTGGCGGACGGCGGACTGGGGGTATCTGCGGCTGCACGAGGGCCGGGCCCGGCCCTGGCCCGCGTACGGCCGCCAGGCGCTGGAGGGGTGGGCCGGGCGGATCGCCGGGAGCTGGCCGGAGGGGGCCGACGCGTACGTCTACTTCAACAACGATCCGGGCGTCGAGGCGGTCCGTGACGCGGCCTTTTTCCGCCGTCTGATGAGCGAGGCGGGCCGGACGGTGGCCGTGCCGGCCGAGCCGGCGGACGGCTGGGAAACCGCTGGTCGGGGCGGCCGCGATTCATCCCACGAATGATCGTTTTCCCAGGTCAGGTAAGCCTTACCTGAGTGATGTACGGCACCGCCGCCGGATCCGGCGGCGCTTGTCACTCGCCGATTAATTACGCAACAATGGTGTTGTGAAAAACGTTGGCGCGGCTCCGGTGGAGGAACTCGCGACCCGAGAGCGTTCGACGCGCAACCGGGTCGCGCGGTCGATCCTGGACCACGGGCCGTCGACCGTCGCCGACCTGGCCGGACGGCTCCGCCTCACGCAGGCCGCCGTCCGCCGCCACCTCGACTCGCTCGTCGCGGAGCACGTCGTCGAAGCGCGCGAGAAGCGCGTCTACGGCACCCGCGCGCGCGGCCGCCCCGCGAAGGTCTTCGCACTGACCGACGGCGGCCGGGACGCCTTCGACCAGTCGTACGACTCCCTCGCGGTCGAGGCGCTCCGCTGGATCGAGCGCAACGCCGGGGGAGAGGCGGCCGTCGCCGCCTTCGCCCGCGACCGGATCGAGGCCCAGGCGGGCGCGTACCGCGAGGCCGTCGAGTCGGCCGAGCCCGCCCGGCGGACCGAGGCGCTGGCCAAGGCCCTGACGGCGGACGGGTACGCTGCCACTGCGCGGAACGCGCCGGTCGGCGAGCAGCTCTGCCAGCACCACTGCCCGGTCGCCCACGTCGCCGAGCAGTACCCCCAGCTGTGTGAGGCGGAGACGGAATTCTTCTCCCGCCTCCTGGGAACGCACGTCCAGCGTCTGGCCACCATCGCCCATGGTGACGGCGTCTGCACCACGTTCATCCCGCACAGCACACCACAGACCACGTCATCAGCATCTGTCAGCACGGCCGGGAGGAACCCCGCATGACCACCGAGATCAGCCACCCCGAGCTTGAGGGCCTGGGTCGGTACGAGTACGGCTGGGCCGACTCCGACGCGGCCGGTGCCACCGCCAAGCGCGGCCTCAACGAGGACGTCGTCCGCGACATCTCCTCGAAGAAGAACGAGCCCGAGTGGATGCTGAAGCTCCGTCTCAAGGGTCTGCGGCTCTTCGGCAAGAAGCCCATGCCGACCTGGGGCTCCGACCTCTCCGGCATCGACTTCGACAACATCAAGTACTTCGTGCGGTCCACCGAGAAGCAGGCCGAGTCCTGGGAGGACCTGCCGGAGGACATCAAGAACACGTACGACAAGCTCGGCATCCCGGAGGCGGAGAAGCAGCGCCTCGTCGCCGGTGTCGCCGCCCAGTACGAGTCCGAGGTCGTCTACCACCAGATCCGCGAGGACCTGGAGGAGCAGGGCGTCATCTTCGTCGACACCGACACCGCGCTGAAGGAGCACGAGGAGCTCTTCCGCGAGTACTTCGGCACCGTCATCCCGGTCGGCGACAACAAGTTCGCCTCGCTGAACACGGCCGTGTGGTCCGGCGGCTCCTTCATCTACGTGCCGAAGGGCGTGCACGTCGAGATCCCGCTCCAGGCCTACTTCCGCATCAACACGGAGAACATGGGCCAGTTCGAGCGGACGCTGATCATCGTCGACGAGGACGCCTACGTCCACTACGTCGAGGGCTGCACCGCCCCGATCTACTCCTCGGACTCGCTGCACTCCGCGGTCGTCGAGATCATCGTCAAGAAGGGCGGCCGCTGCCGCTACACGACCATCCAGAACTGGTCGAACAACGTCTACAACCTGGTGACCAAGCGCGCCGTCGCCTACGAGGGCGCCACCATGGAGTGGGTCGACGGCAACATCGGCTCCAAGGTCACCATGAAGTACCCGGCCGTCTACCTCATGGGCGAGCACGCCAAGGGCGAGACCCTGTCCATCGCCTTCGCGGGCGAGGGCCAGCACCAGGACGCCGGCGCCAAGATGGTCCACATGGCCCCGAACACCTCCTCCAACATCGTCTCCAAGTCGGTGGCGCGAGGCGGCGGCCGCACCTCCTACCGCGGTCTCATCGAGATCGGCGAGGGTGCCCCGGGCGCCAAGTCGAACGTGCTCTGCGACGCGCTGCTCGTCGACACCATCTCCCGCTCCGACACGTACCCCTACGTGGACGTGCGCGAGGACGACGTCTCCATGGGCCACGAGGCCACCGTCTCCAAGGTCTCCGAGGACCAGCTCTTCTACCTCATGAGCCGCGGCCTCACCGAGTTCGAGGCGATGGCGATGATCGTCCGAGGCTTCGTCGAGCCCATCGCCAAGGAGCTGCCGATGGAGTACGCCCTGGAACTCAACCGGCTGATCGAGCTGCAGATGGAAGGCGCGGTCGGCTGAGAGCCCGCCCCACCCCCGCAGCGACTGATTTCTTTTACGCAGGAAGAGAGCAACACGACAGCCATGGCTGAGGCTCAGAACATCCCGGCGGGTTCCACCACCGCGGGCTCGATCGCGGTGGCCGCAGAGTCCACCGTCGCCACGCGCATGAGCGCGCCCCCGTCCTTCGACGTCGCGGACTTCCCCGTCCCGCACGGCCGCGAGGAGGAGTGGCGCTTCACGCCGCTGGCGCGTCTGCGCGGCCTCCACGACGGCACCGCCGTCGTCTCCGACGAGGGCGTCAAGGTCGAGATCGAGGCCCCCGAGGGCGTCACCGTGGAGACCGTCGGCCGCGACGACCAGCGGCTCGGCAGGGCCGGCACGCCCGTCGACCGCGTCGCCGCCCAGGCGTACACGTCCTTCGAGAAGGCCTCGGTCGTCACCGTCGCCAAGGAGGCCGTCCTCACCGAGCCGATCCGCATCTCGGTGCACGGCGTCGGAGGGGTCGCCTTCGGCCACCAGGTGATCGAGCTCGGCGCCTTCGCCGAGGCCGTCGTGGTCATCGACCACACCGGTGACGCCGTGCTCGCCGCCAACGTGGACTACGTCCTCGGCGACGGTGCCAAGCTGACCGTCGTCTCCGTCCAGGACTGGGACGAGAACGCCGTCCACGTCGCCCAGCACAACGCGCTGGTCGGCCGCGACGCCTCCTTCAAGTCGGTCGTCGTCACCTTCGGCGGCGACGTCGTCCGCATCCACCCGCGCGTCTCCTACGCGGCTCCGGGTGGCGAGGCCGAGCTCTTCGGCCTGTACTTCACCGACGCCGGGCAGCACCAAGAGCACCGCCTCCTGGTCGACCACAACACCCCGCACTGCAAGTCCAACGTGGCCTACAAGGGCGCGCTGCAGGGCCAGGACGCGCACGCCGTCTGGATCGGCGACGTGCTCATCCAGGCCGCCGCCGAGGGCACCGACACGTACGAGCTCAACCGGAACCTGGTCCTCACGGACGGCGCCCGGGTCGACTCCGTGCCGAACCTGGAGATCGAGACCGGCGAGATCGCCGGCGCCGGTCACGCCTCGGCCACCGGCCGCTTCGACGACGAGCAGCTCTTCTACCTGATGGCCCGCGGCATCCCGGAGGCCGAGGCCCGCCGCCTCGTCGTCCGCGGCTTCTTCGCCGAGCTGGTCCAGCAGATCGGTCTGCCGGACGTCCAGGAGCGCCTGATCGCCAAGATCGAGGCCGAGCTGGAGGCCTCCGTCTGATGGCCTTCGTACGAGTCTGCGCGCTGAGCGAGCTCGAGGCCGACACCCCGAAGCGGGTCGAGGTCGACGGCACGCCGATTTCCCTCGTGCACACCGAGGGCGAGGTGTTCGCGATCAACGACATCTGCTCGCACGCGAACGTCTCCCTCTCGGAGGGCGAGGTCGAGGACTGCGCCATCGAGTGCTGGCTGCACGGCTCCAGCTTCGACCTGCGCACGGGCAAGCCCTCGGGCCTTCCCGCGACGCGCCCCGTCCCCGTATACCCCGTACAGATCGAAGGGGACGATGTGCTCGTCTCCGTCACCCAGGAGTCCTGAGTCACCCATGGCTACGCTTGAAATCCACGACCTGCACGTCTCCGTCGAGGCGGAGAACGGCCCCCGCGAGATCCTCAAGGGCGTCGACCTGACCATCAAGCAGGGCGAGACCCACGCCGTCATGGGCCCCAACGGCTCCGGCAAGTCGACCCTGGCGTACTCCCTCGCCGGCCACCCGAAGTACACGGTCACCGGCGGCACCGTCACGCTCGACGGTGAGGACGTCCTGGAGATGTCGGTCGACGAGCGCGCCCGTGCCGGCGTCTTCCTCGCCATGCAGTACCCGGTCGAGGTCCCCGGCGTCTCGGTCTCCAACTTCCTGCGCACCTCCGCCACCGCCGTCCGCGGCGAGGCCCCCAAGCTGCGCACCTGGGTGAAGGAGGTCAAGTCCGCCATGGAGCAGCTCCAGATGGACCCGGCCTTCGCCGAGCGCAACGTCAACGAGGGCTTCTCCGGCGGTGAGAAGAAGCGCCACGAGATCCTCCAGCTGGAGCTCCTCAAGCCGAGGATCGCGATCCTCGACGAGACCGACTCCGGCCTGGACGTCGACGCGCTCCGCATCGTCTCCGAGGGTGTCAACCGCGTCCGCGAGACCGGGGAGGTCGGCACCCTGCTGATCACCCACTACACGCGCATCCTGCGCTACATCAAGCCCGACTTCGTGCACGTCTTCGCGAACGGCCGCATCGCCGAGTCCGGCGGCGCCGAGCTCGCCGACCAGCTGGAGAACGAGGGCTACGACAAGTACGTGAAGGGTGGCGCGTCCGCGTGACTTCTGCCCATATGGGGCTCTCCGGCCTCCTCGACACCGAGGCGATCCGCAAGGACTTCCCGCTCCTGGATCGCGTGGTCCACGACGGCAAGAAGATCGTGTACCTCGACTCCGCGGCGACCTCGCAGAAGCCGCGGCAGGTCCTCGACGCGCTCAACACGTACTACGAGCGTCACAACGCCAACGTCCACCGCGGCGTCTACACGGTCGCCGAGGAGGCGACGGCGCTGTACGAAGGCGCCCGTGACAAGGTCGCGGCCTTCATCAACGCGCCGAGCCGCGACGAGGTGATCTTCACCAAGAACGCCTCGGAGTCGCTCAACCTCGTGGCCAACATGCTGGGCTGGGCCGACGAGCCCTACCGCGTGGACCACGAGACCGAGATCGCCATCACGGAGATGGAGCACCACTCCAACATCGTGCCGTGGCAGCTGCTCTCGCAGCGCACGGGCGCGAAGCTGAAGTGGTTCGGCCTCACCGACGACGGCCGTCTCGACCTCTCGAACATCGAAGAGGTCATCACCGAGAAGACCAAGATCGTCTCGTTCACGCTGGTCTCGAACCTGCTGGGCACGATCAACCCGGTGGAGACCATCATCCGCCGCGCCCAGGAGGTCGGTGCGCTCGTCTGCATCGACGCCTCCCAGGCGGCCCCGCACATGGTCCTGGACGTGCAGGCGCTCCAGGCCGACTTCGTGGCCTTCACCGGCCACAAGATGTGCGGTCCGACCGGCATCGGCGTGCTGTGGGGACGGCAGGAGCTCCTGGAGGACCTCCCGCCCTTCCTCGGCGGCGGCGAGATGATCGAGACCGTCTCGATGCACTCCTCGACGTACGCGCCCGCGCCGCACAAGTTCGAGGCGGGTACGCCCCCGATCGCCCAGGCCGTCGGCCTCGGCGCGGCCGTGGACTACCTGTCGGCGATCGGCATGGAGAACATCGCGCGCCACGAGCACGCGATCACCGAGTACGCCGTCCGGCGCCTCCAGGAGGTCCCGGACCTGCGGATCATCGGCCCCACCACGGCCGAGGACCGCGGCGCGGCGATCTCCTTCACGCTGGGCGACATCCACCCGCACGACGTGGGCCAGGTCCTCGACGAGCAGGGCATCGCGGTCCGGGTCGGCCACCACTGCGCGCGTCCGGTCTGCCTGCGGTACGGAATTCCTGCGACCACGCGGGCGTCGTTCTATCTGTACTCCACTCCGGCCGAGGTCGACGCCCTGGTCGAGGGTCTGGAGCACGTACGGAACTTCTTCGGCTAGGGGACGGCTCGTGAAGCTCGATTCGATGTACCAGGACGTCATCCTGGACCACTACAAGCACCCGCACGGGCGCGGTCTTCGGGACGGCGACGCCGAGGTGCACCACGTCAACCCGACGTGCGGCGACGAGATCACGCTCCGCGTGAAGTACGACGGCTCGCGCATCGAGGACGTGTCGTACGAGGGCCAGGGCTGCTCGATCAGCCAGGCCTCGGCGTCCGTCCTCAACGAGCTGCTTGTCGGCAAGGAGCTGGCCGAGGCGCAGAAGATCCAGGGCACGTTCCTGGAGCTGATGCAGTCCAAGGGCCAGATCGAGCCGGACGACGCGATGGAGGAGATCCTGGAGGACGCGGTCGCGTTCGCCGGGGTCTCGAAGTACCCGGCCCGTGTGAAGTGCGCGCTGCTCAGTTGGATGGCGTGGAAGGACGCGACCGCCCAGGCGCTGGGCGACGCGGAGAGGAAGTCGGCATGACCGAGAACGCCGAGGCCACGATGAAGCCGGCCTCCGAGGAAGAAGTCCGCGAGGCGCTGTACGACGTCGTCGACCCCGAACTGGGCATCGACGTCGTCAACCTGGGCCTGATCTACGGCATCCACATCGACGACTCGAACGTCGCGACGCTGGACATGACCCTGACGTCGGCGGCCTGCCCGCTGACCGATGTGATCGAGGACCAGGCCAAGTCCGCGACGGACGGCATCGTCAACGAGCTGAAGATCAACTGGGTCTGGATGCCCCCGTGGGGCCCGGACAAGATCACGGACGACGGCCGCGAGCAGCTGCGCGCGCTCGGCTTCAACGTCTGATCGCAGGTGCACGCGAGAACGGCCGCGCCCTCCGGGGCGCGGCCGTTCTCGCGTGTCCGGGGACCGCGGTCAGAAGAGACCGGCGGCGCGGGCGAGTTCCGGGGCCAGGTTCTCCTTGCGGATGCGCTGGTCGACGTAGAGCAGACCGGCGACGAGCAGCGGGAAGAGCGAGACGACCCCCTGGCTGACGAACTGGCCGATGGAGAGGAAGACGAAGAAGACGGCGAAGGACGCGATGGCCGCGGTGGGGTCGTCGGCGGAGAAGTCGACGGCCGCGAGCGGGGCCGTGACCAGCAGGGAGAGCATCTGCTGGATCAGCCAGCTCGCCACCGTGGCCATCGCGCCGATGGCGAGCAGGCAGCCGAAGATCCGCCACCAGGAGCCGCGGACCAGGTGCGAGGAGCGGCGCATCGAGGCGATTGTGCCCTGCCCCTCCATCACCGCCGCCGCCGGGGCCAGGCTGAACTTCACCCAGATCCACAGCGCGAGCGGGAAGATGAGCAGGGCCACGCCGATCGCGACCAGGGGGACGAGCAGCAGGCCGCCCACCGGGGTGCCCGTGGCCTCGTCCGCGGCCAGCAGCAGCGCCACGACCGTCCCGACGAAGGCCACGACGGCGAGGGCCATCGGGATGACCAGGAGCACGCTGGTCAGGAGCACCGTGCCGAGGACGGCGGGCATGCGGGCCCAGGAGCGGCGCCAGATCGTGCCGAAGGTGGTGGGCCGGCCGAGGACCGCCTCCTGGATCACGGCCGGGCAGGCCGCCGCCACCACGGCGTTGGCGCAGACGATGGCGAGCATCGCGGCGAGCCAGACGCAGCCGAAGGCGATGAGCAGCGGACGGACGTCGTCCCACCGCGGCTCCTGGCCCGTGGGCAGGTCGAAGACGGCCGGGAGGATGTCGCCGACGGCGGCGTAGCCGATGGCGATCGCCGCGCCGACGACCACCAGCGCGCCGCCGTAGACGGTGCCGGTCACCCCGAGCAGCTGCTTCCAGTAGCGGCCGAAGGTCGTGAAGGCGCCGCTCAGGATCGTGCCGAAGCCGAGCGGCGCCAGGGGTATCACGCCGGGTTTCGGCGGCGGGGGCGGCGGCGGACAGCCGTAGCCGTAGGGCGGACCAGGGGGATACGTCATGCGGGACACCGTATCGGTGCTCGTTGCGTACGCTCGTACGCAACGGTGTGTACGCTCGTACGCATGGGATACGGACTGCTGGCGGGAGCCATCGCCGCGGAGATACTCGCCACCACCTCGATGAAGTACAGCGACGGCTTCAGCAGGCTGTGGCCCTCGCTCGTCACCGCCGCGGGCTATCTGATCGCCTTCACGCTCCTGGCCCGGGCCCTCAAGACGCTCCAGATCGGCACCGCGTACGCCATCTGGTCGGGCGTCGGCACCGCCGCCGTCGCCGCCATCGGCTTCCTCTTCCTCGGCGAGAGCCTCAACACCGCCAAGATCGCCGGGATCGTCCTCATCGTCGCCGGAGTCGCCGTCCTCAATCTCGGCGGTGCCCACTGATGGCCCGCGCGCGGCGGTACGACCCCGAGCGGCGCGAACGGATCGTGGACGCCGCCCTCCGGGTGGCCGGGCGCTCCGGCATCGCCGGACTGAGCCACCGCACCGTGGCCGCCGAGGCCGACGTGCCGCTCGGCTCCACCACCTACCACTTCGCCTCCCTCGACGAACTCCTCGTCGCCGCGCTGCGCAAGGCCAACGAGAGCTTCGGGCGGCTGCTGAGGGAGAGCCCCGGCATCGCCGCCCCGGACGGCGACCTCGCCGCCGCCCTCGCCCGGCTCCTCGGGCGGTGGCTCGGCGGTGAACGCGCGCGCGTGGAACTGGAGTACGACCTCTACCTCGCCGCCCTCCGGCGGCCCGCGCTGCGTCCGGTCGCCGCCGAGTGGACCGAGAGCGTCACCGCGGCCCTGACCCCCCGCACCGACCCGGTGACCGCCCGCGCCGTCGTCGCCCTCATGGACGGCATCTGCCTCCAGGCGCTGCTCACCGACACCGCCTACGACGAGGAGTACGGACGTCTCATGCTGGCCCGGATCCTGGACGCCGGGACCTGAAGGAAGCGCCGAAACCGCACGCCGGGGGCTCGTCGGAACCGCCTACGCACGGGACCGACACCTGAGACCGGTTGGCCCGTGCGGGGGGCCGCCGGTTAGGTTTTCCGTCATGACCACTGCTCCTCGCACCACCGGCGCCGTCGCCGCCGGCCTCGCCACCATCTCCGGCGACGGCACCGTTCTCGACACCTGGTTCCCCGCACCCGGGCTGACCGACGCTCCCGGCCCCGCCGGCACCGAGCGGCTCACCCCCGACGAGGCCGTGAACGCCCTCGGCGAGGGCGCCGCCAAGGCCCTCGGCGTGGACGCCCGCCGCGGCGTCGAGGTGGTCGCCGTCCGTACCGTGATCGCCTCGCTCGACGACAAGCCGCTCGACGCCCACGACGCCTACCTGCGTCTGCACCTGCTCAGCCACCGGCTGGTCAAGCCGCACGGCCAGAGCCTGGACGGCGTCTTCGGCCTGCTCGCCAACGTCGCCTGGACCTCGCTCGGCCCGGTCGCCGTCGACGACATCGAGAAGGTGCGCCTCAACGCCCGCGCCGAGGGCCTGCACCTCCAGGTGACCTCGATCGACAAGTTCCCGCGCATGACCGACTACGTCGTGCCCGCCGGCGTCCGCGTCGCCGACGCCGACCGCGTCCGCCTCGGCGCCCACCTCGCCGCCGGCACCACGGTCATGCACGAGGGCTTCGTCAACTTCAACGCCGGCACCCTCGGCACCTCCATGGTCGAGGGCCGGATCTCCGCCGGTGTCGTCGTCGGCGACGGCTCCGACATCGGCGGCGGCGCCTCCACCATGGGCACCCTCTCGGGCGGCGGCAACGTCGTCATCTCGATCGGCGAGCGCTGCCTGATCGGAGCCGAGGCGGGCGTCGGCATCGCGCTGGGCGACGAGTGCGTCGTCGAGGCCGGTCTGTACGTCACCGCCGGCACCCGGGTCACCCTGCCCGACGGCCAGATCGTGAAGGCCCGCGAGCTCTCCGGCGCCTCCCACATCCTCTTCCGCCGCAACTCGGTCACCGGCGCCGTCGAGGCCCGCCCGAACAACGCGGTCTGGGGCGGCCTGAACGACGTCCTGCACAGCCACAACTGAGCCCCCGACAGAGGTGACGACCGGCCGCCCGCCCCGCCCCACACGGCGGGGCGGGCGGTCGGCCGCCTTCCGGGTGCCGTCGAGCCGTGGAACCCCGCCGCACGGCAACCGTTGCGACGACCCCGCGTTAACGGAGGGGAACGCAAGGTTCCCGTACATGGACAAGGCGAGGAGTCGACATGAGGACGAAGCCCACGGTCGTCGGGGTGCTCACGCTGGCGGCGGTCCTGCTGCCGGCCGGTGCGGCCACGGCGGACGAGACGCACACGCACAACGGGCCCACCGTGACGAACGGCCCCAGTCTCTCGCTCCACACCGGGCAGATCGACGACCCGCTGGAGGACGTCCTGGAGCACGCCGCGATCCTCGGCAGGACCTACACCACCGACTCCGCCTGAACCAGCGCCTCGTACGCCGCCCGCAGCCCGTCGACCGCCTCCCGGCCGGCGGGCTGCAGCGGGTCCCGGACCGGACCGCCGAGCAGCGCCTTGGCGGTGACCGTGCCCGGCAGCCCCGAGGCCATCATCAGTTCGGTCAGCGGCAGGAGCCGGGCGTTGAGCCGGGCCGCCCCCGCGGTGTCGCCGGCGTCGAAGGCGTCCAGGACCGCGCGCAGCTGACGGGGTGCCACGTTCGCCACCGTGCTGACGTAGCCCGCGCCGCCGACCGCGTACAGCGGCAGGTTGAGCTCCTCGCTGCCGGAGTAGTACGCGAGCCCGCTCTCCGCGATGACCCGGGCCGAGCCGAGCAGGTCGTACGCGCAGTCCTTCACCGCGACGATCCGCGGGTGCGCCGCGAGCCGCAGCATCGTCGCGGGCTCGACGCGGGTGCCGGTGCGGCCGGGGATGTCGTAGACCATCACCGGCAGGTCCGTCGCGTCCGCGACCTTCAGGAAGTGCGCCTCGACCGCCGCCTGGGGCGGGCGGCTGTAGTACGGGGTGACGACGAGCAGTCCGTCGGCCCCGGCCCGCCCGGCCTGCCGGGCCAGCTCGGCGGTGTGCCGGGTGTCGGCGGTGCCGACGCCCGCCACCAGCGACGGACCGGGGCCGACCGCCGCACGGACGGCACGCACGAGCGCGGCCTTCTCGGCGTCCGTGGTGGTCGGCGACTCGCCGGTGGTGCCGCTGAGGACCAGACCGTCGCAGCCCTCCGCGACGAGCCGGGCGGCCAGCTCGCCCGCCCCGTCGAGGTCGAGCGCGCCGGAGGGGGTGAACGGGGTGATCATCGCGCAGAGGGCGCGGCCGAAAGGGCGTGCAGGCGTCATCCCGAAAGTCTGGACACAACGGACCGTATAGGTCCACTTAGATCTTCTTGCTTCGAGGAATAAGAGATGCTGAAGAGTGGTGGGGGACCGGCCGGGCGGACGGCGGCCGCCACCTCCTGGATCCCTCCCGTCAGAGCGTCAGCTTGAAGCCGTCGTGGCTGCGTGCGAAGCCCAGCGAGGCGTAGAAACGGTGGGCGTCCGTCCGCTGCTTGTCACTGGTCAACTGGACCAGCGCGCAGCCGCGCCCCTTCGCGCGCGCCGCGGCCCGCTCCATCAGCTCCCGGCCGAGACCGCCGCCGCGCCGGTCGGCCCTGACCCGGACCGCCTCGATCAGGGCCCGCTCGGCGCCGCCCTTGCCGAGGCCGGGGATGTACGTGGCCTGGAGGCAGCCCACGACGAGGCCGCCGTCCACGAGGACCAGCATCTCGTTGCGCGGGTCGCCCTCGATGTCCGCGAAGGCCCGTTCGTACGCGGGCGTGACGACGACCGAGCCGGGTTCCACGACCTTCTCCTCGTCGGCGAGCAGGGCGAGGACGGCGGGAAGTTCGGCGCGGGTGGCGGGGCGAAGGATCACGGCGGGAAGTCTCGCACGGCGAAACGCCTTGACCTCGACCACGGTTGAGGGAGGAGCGTGGAGGCATCGAACGGAGCCGATCACTGTCGAAGGAGACCCGCCCATGAACGCCGTCGCACACCCCGACGCCCGCCCCGACCTCCACCGCCCCGGCCTCGGAGCCGTCCTGGTCAGCACCTGGCGGGTCGGCACCCCCGAGCGGCAGCGGGCCGCCGTCGAGGCCATCCGCAAGGCCTGGGAGAGCAGGGAGTGGCCCGACCTGGGCCTGCTCTCGTACAGCGTCTACCTCGGGACGGACGGGGACACGCTGCTGCACTACTCGCAGTGGACGGCCCAGGACGCGTACGACGACTTCGTCCGCACCTACCGCGACGACCGGAACGCCGAGATCGACGCCGCCGTCCCCGGCATCGAACGCGTCGAACTCCGCCGGTACGCCCCGCCGTCCCGGTCCGTCGTCCTCGGCGAGGAGAGCGCCGGAGCGCTCCCCGGCGCCGTCGCGGTCGTCGAGGCCGACTTCGGCGGGCCGGACGCCGGGCGGCCGGAGGCCTGGGTGGAGGCCGTGCTGGCCGCCCTGGCCGACGACGCCCGCGAGCGACCGGCGACCGGCGGGATCGGGGCCCACTTCCACGTGTCCGTCGACGGCCACCGGGTCCTGAACTTCGCCGAGTGGGAGAGCGAGCAGGCCCACGAGGCGTGGCCGGCTCCGGACTCCCCGCCCGGCGAGGCCTGGGAGCGGGTGCTCCGCCACCCCGGGCTCACCGGCAGCCGGATGCGGCGGTACACGCCCGCGCTGAGTCTCGGCGCGGGCGTGTGACCGGGGGCTTCGCGGTGGCGACTACGGGCGGAAGCGCAGGACCTGCGGGTCGTGGTCGCTGTCCTGGTCGGCGAACTCCGCGTTGATGTGCACGCTGTCGTACTCGAAGTGGTGCACGCCCGGGCTGGTCAGAATCTGGTCGAGGACCTGGCTGTTGCCCTGGTAGACGTACGAGTAGCGCTCGCTGCGGGGCAGCGACCTCACGGCGGGGTACAGCGCGCCGCCGTCGGTCAGCGCCTGCGTCGTCCCGGAGAACTCGAAGTCGTTGATGTCACCGACGACGAGGACGTCGGCCTGCTTGTCGATCGCGATGACGTCCTTCACGAAGGCGTTGACGGCCTGCGCCTGGAGGAGTCGCTTCGCCTCGGAGGAACGGTTCGGCGGCTGGTGGTGCGAGACGATGGACTCGTCGCCGCCCTTCGAGCCGAAGTGGTTGGCGATCACGAAGACCGTGCGGCCGCGGAAGACGAACTCGCCCGCGAGCGGCTTGCGGCTGGCGTCCCAGGCGGTGTTCGCCGGGTCGATGCGGCCGGGGGAGAGGGTCAGCGCGGCACGGCCCTTCGTGCCCGTCACGGCGGTGGCGGTGGTCGCGTCGCCGCCCGCGCGGTCCGTGAAGGAGACCCGCTCCGGGTTGAAGAGGAAGACCTGACGGATGTTGCCGCCGGGCTCGCCGCCGTCCTTGCCGTCCTGCGGGTCGATCGAGCGCCACTCGTACGCCGGGCCGCCGGCGGCCACGATCGCGTCGGTGAACTTCTTCACCGTCAGGCCGGCGGTGACCGTGCCGTCGTTCTTGGCGCCGTTGTCGTCCTGGATCTCCTCCAGGGCGACGATGTCGGGCGAGGCGAGGTTCTCGACGACCGCCTTCGCGAGCGCGTCGAACTTCTCCTGCGGGTCGGTCGGGTCGAGGTTCTCGACGTTGTACGTCGCCACGGCCAGCTCGTTCTTGTGCTGCCTGTCCGTGGTCTCGCGCTCCAGGCCCTCGTCGACGACCGTGCCCAGGGTGCGGGCCGTCAGCGTGTAGCCGCCGAACTGGTTGAAGTCGAGCGGGCCCTCGGTCGTGCCGGTCAGCCGGTCGCCGACGTTCGCCTTGGGGAAGGGCTGCTGGGCGAGCGGGACCAGCGACTGGATCTGGAGCCGGCCGGTGTTCTGGGACTCGTACGAGCCGTAGACCGTGCCGCCGCGCTCGTTGTCGTTCTCCCAGGGCTTCACCGTCACCCAGAGCTCCGCGTACGCGTCGGTGGCGCCGACCACCCGCGAGGAGGCGATCCGGACGTTCGTGCCCTCCAGGGACTCGTAGTAGTCCAGGGCGTACGCCTCGGGGTCCAGGGTCAGACCGTTGATCGAGCCGCCCGCGGCCGGGTCGCCCTCGGGGGTGTACCCGTCCGGGACCGACCAGCCCGAGATCGTGACGGGGGCCGGGACGGCGTTCCCCTTCGAGAGGACCGTGACGACCGGCTTGGAGATCTGGGTCAGCGACTGGTTGCCGGAGTTCAGGCCCCCGGGGACGTACTCCGTGACCGTGCCGTTCAGGCTGACCGCGTCGCCGACGGCCACGGTCGGGACGGAGCTGGTGAAGACGAAGACGCCCTCGCTGGTGGCCGGGTCCGCGTCGGCCTCGGGGTCCTGGATCCAGAAGCCGCGCGAGCCGTAGGTGCGGACGGCGGTGACGATGCCCGTGACGCCCGTGACCTGCTTGCCGACGAGGGGGGAGACGCGGGTCGTGCCCTGGATGTCGTGGATGCGGACGGCGGCGGAGTCCTCGGCGGCGGCGCTCGACGAGCTCGCGAGCAGACCGGCGGCGAGGGCGGCGGCGACGACGGCGGAGACCGCGGCGGATCTCGGTATGGAGGAAGACATCAGAGGACTCCGAGGGTGTTTGGACGATCGGCAGATGGATCTACGCGCGTCAATGTCTTTCGAGAGCGGTGGACTTGTCAAGAGTCGACGGGTGTACGAAGGCTGACGGATCCGTGAACCGGCGGACGGACCCCCGGATGCGTCTACGCTGAGGACCGCTCTTTGAGCCCTTTCGCCCACACCCACGCACGCGTCGAGGAGACACCCCAGATGTCAGCGGACCACCCCACCCTTCCCCCCGTTCGGCTCCGTGCGGACGCGGAGCTGGCGCGGGACGCCCTGGCCGCCCCCCTCCTCGTCCAGGCGGTACGCCTCGCCCGCTGGGCCGGGCCCGACACCCGGGTCGACGCGGGCGGCGAGCTCGTCGACGAGCAACTGCCCGAGGCCGTCGGAGTCCTGGGCCTCGCCGACGAGGAGGACGCCGAGATGATGGCCGCCGACGCCTGGCGGCTCGCGGTCGACACCGGCCTCGTGGACGTCGAGGACGGCGAGGAGACCGAGGAGGGCGTGACCCCCGGGCGCGCCGCGGCCGGCGAGAACCTCGCGCTCGTGACGGGCGGTTCCCCGCAGGACGTCCTCGCGCTCTGGCTGGACGGCTTCGACGCGGTCTTCGCCGACGCCGTCGCCCCCGTCCTCGACGACCTCGACGCGATCGTCGGCGACGACGGCGAGATCGACTTCGAGGCGCTGGACTGGGACCCCGAGGTGGAGGCCGACTTCCTGGAGGGCGTCCTCGGCAACCTCTACCTGCTGACCGTCAGCGCGGGCGGCGCCGGCGAGGGCCCGGTGCCGCTGCCCGCGCTCGCCGCGTCGATGGTCGTCCCCGCCGACATGGGCGAGCCGACCGACGACGTCCTGGAGCAGGTCTCCGACGCGATGATGCGGCTCGACGAGCAGTTCCGGCTCCTCGAACCGATCGGGCTCGTGGAGTACCAGCCCGTCGACGAGGCCCTGATGGCCGAGGAGGGCGAGGAGCCCGCGCCCCCGGTCGACGAGGAGGACGTCTCCCGGTACGGCATGGTCCGCCTCACCCCCCTCGGGCTCTACGGCGTCCGGGCCCGCATGCTGGAGGCCGGCGTCGACGCGCCCGCCGTCGGCGACCTGGCCGGGAAGGGCGCCGACGCGCTCCTCGACGGGATCGCCGGCTACCCGGAGGGCGCGGCCCGCGAGGAGACCGCCGCCTGGCTCACCGGCCGCGACGCGGTCACCGCCGCCCGCGAGCTCCTCGCCGCGGCCCGCGGCGCGGACGCGGGCTCGCCGCTCCGCCGGCTGCACTGCCAGCAGACGCTCTCCCTGGTCGGCGCCGAGGCGGAGCCCGCCGTACGGGAGGTGCTCGACGACCCGGAACTCGGCGGTCTGGCACGGGTCTGGCTCACCGAGCGGGGCGCGTCCGACGTGCCCGCGCCCTCCGAGTCGATGGTCTTCTGGCTGGCCATCGACACGATCGCGGCCCAGCTCGGCGCCGACGGCGACCTGGAGGAGCTCCAGGAGCTGATCGAGGGGCTGACCGGACGCCACAGCGGCTTCTTCGAGACCGCCTGGCGAGTGGAGCACCCGGCGACCGCGGAGGTCCTGGAGGCGATGGGCCGGCTCCACCGCGACAAGGCCGCCGCCAAGGACGCCCGCAAGGCCGCCTTCAAGGCCCGCTCGCGCTCGGGCTCCTGACGCGACCGGGCCGGCGGCCGGTGGGCCCGGTGCGCGGCGGGACGGTGGCGCCCACCGGTGTTCCCGTCGTGTTCAGGCGGTGTTCGCGGGCGCGCGGCAGGGTGGCCCGCGAGATCCGGCCATCACAGGGAGAACGCCACACCATGCCCCTCAACCGCAGAGAGTTCACCAAGCAGTCCGCCGCCGCCGGCGCGGGCCTCGCCCTCACCGGTGCCGTCGGTGCTCTCGCCACCGCGCCCGAGGCGCTCGCGTCCGACGAGCCGGAGGCGCACGGGGCCGGCCACGGCCACGGCCACGGTCACGCGCTCGGGTACGGGCCGCTCGAAGCCGATCCCGACGGGGTGCTCGCGCTGCCCGCCGGGTTCTCGTACCGCGTCATCACGCACAGCGGTGTGACCCGTCTGGAAAGCGGCGAGTTCACGCCGTCCAACCACGACGGCACGGCCGCCTTCGCCGGCCCGCGCGGCACCACGTACCTGGTCAACAACCACGAGCTGAAGGGCCCCCGCGCCAAGTGGGCGCACCCCGTGCCGCTCACCGAGGGCCTGGTCTACGACCCGGCCGCGGCCGGCGGCTGCACGGTCGTCGAGGTGCACCGCGACGGCACCGTGGCCGAGTGGGTCGGCATCGCCGGCACCTCCACCAACTGCGCGGGCGGCCGCACCCCCTGGGGCACCTGGCTGACCGGCGAGGAGAACTCCGACCGCGCCGGGGTCAACGGCATGACCATGGACCACGGCTACGTCTTCGAGGTCGACCCGCGCGACCGCCGCGCCAACCGCGACCCGAAGCCGGTCAAGGCCTTCGGCCGCTACGACCACGAGGCCGTCGTCGTCGACCCGAAGCGCGGCCACGCCTACCTCACCGAGGACGCCTCCAACCCCAACGGACTGCTCTTCCGCTGGACGCCGCCGGCGGGCTTCGAGCACGGCCGCGGGAAGCTCCGTACCCTCGCCGACGACGCCGGTGTGCTCCAGGCCTTCAAGTGCACCGACTCCACGGGCCGCTTCGTGGACGACCTCTCCCGCGCCACCCGGATCGGCACCGTCTACGGCGTGGACTGGGTCGACGTCCCCGACCGCGACGGCCGCACCACCGCCGTCCGCAAGCAGTTCGCCGACGGCCAGGTCACCCGCGCCCGCAAGCTGGAGGGCATGTGGTGGGCCGACGGCGGCACCTACGTCGTCTCCTCCTACGCGCGCGAGGAGAGCCCGGGCGCCGCGCACGACGGCCAGGTCTGGTTCTACGACCCGAAGCGCCGCACCCTCACCCTCAAGGTGCTGCTCGGGGTCAACGCGTCCCCCGCCGAGGACGGCGCCTACGACGGCCCCGACAACATCACCGTCTCGCCCTACGGCGGGCTCGTCATCGCCGAGGACGGCGAGGGGGTCCAGCACCTGTTCGGCGCCACCGACTCCGGCCGCACCTACCCGATCGCCCGGAACGACCTCAACGACAGCGAGTTCACCGGCGTGACCTTCTCGCCCGACGGCGACACGCTGTTCGCCAACATCCAGGATCCGGGCATCATGGTGGCGATCACCGGCCCCTGGCGCCGCCAGCCCCGCCGCTGAGGCCGAAACTGATCCCTGTTCAGGTCCATGGACTGACATCTAACATGTCAGTCCATGGACGCACTGCGGCCCGTGGGCCGGACCCTGCTGCGTGACCGGGCGTACGAGGCGCTGCGCGAGGCCATCGTGCGCGGCGACCTCGCGCCCGGCGCCCCGCTGAAGGACGCCGACCTCGCCGACCGGCTCGGCCTCTCGCGCGCACCCGTGCGCGAGGCCCTGGTCCGGCTCGGCGACGAGGGCCTCGTCGAGTCCAAGCCCCAGAGCTACACCCGGGTCACCCGGCCGGTCAGCCGGGTGGTCCGGGACGCCGCCTCCGTCGTGCGGGTGATGCACGAGCTCGCCGCCAGGACCGGCGTGCCCCTCCTGGGCCCCGAGGGAATCCGGGCCATGCGCGAGGCCAACGAGCGCTTCGCCGCCGCCGTCCGCGCCTCCGACGTCGAGGCCGCGCTCGACGCCGACGACGAACTCCACGAGGTCCTCGTCGTCGCCAGCGGCAACCACGCCGCCGCCGCCACGATCGCCCGGTACACCCCCCTCATCCGCCGCGTCGAGCGACGGCTCTTCGGCGACGCCGGAAGCTGCGGATCGGCCGAACTGCACGCCCTGCTCATCGACGCCTGCGCGGCCGGGGACGCCGAGGAGGCGGTCCGGGTCACCACGGAGATCTGGGCGGCCCTCGAACAGCTCGCGGACGACGCCATCGAGGTCGCCGAGGTCACCGGCATCCCGGCCCCCACGCGGCCCCCGGTGCCGTAGCGCCGCCGTGCCGTAGCGCCGTCGTGCCGATCGGGCGGCGCACGGCCCCGCAGGACCGCCGGAGCGTGTCCCCGTCGCGGGCCCGGCGCCGTAGCGCCGTAGCGCGTCCAAGGACCGTCGACCAGTCGCCGTCACCCACCGGGAGCAGCTTTGCCGATCACCGACTTCGACCGCTATCCGCTCCTCTTCGGACCCTCCCCGGTCCACCCCCTCGAACGGCTCACGCACCACCTCGGCGGGGCCACGCTGTGGGCCAAGCGCGAGGACTGCAACTCGGGCGTGGCGTACGGCGGGAACAAGACCCGCAAGCTGGAGTACCTGGTCGCCGACGCCCTCGCGCAGGGCTGCGACACCCTCGTCTCGATCGGCGGCGTCCAGTCCAACCACACCCGCCAGGTCGCCGCCGTGGCCGCACGGGCGGGCCTGAAGTGCGTCCTCGTCCAGGAGAGCTGGGTCGACTGGCCCGACGCGGTCTACGACAAGGTCGGCAACATCCTCATCAGCCGCCTCGCCGGCGCCGACGTGCGTCTGGTGAGGGCCGGCTTCGGCATCGGGTTCAAGGAGAGCTGGGAGCAGGCACTGCGGGAGGTCGAGGAGGGCGGCGGCAAGCCGTACGCGATCCCGGCCGGCGCGTCCGACCACCGGCTCGGCGGTCTCGGCTTCGCGAACTGGGCGTACGAGGTGGCCGAACAGGAGAGCGCCCTCGGCGTCTTCTTCGACACGGTGGTGGTCTGCTCGGTCACCGGCTCCACCCAGGCCGGCATGGTCGCGGGCTTCGCCGCGCTCGCCGAGGAGGGCGGACCGGCCCGCCGGATCATCGGCGTCGACGCCTCGGCGAAGCCCGTCCCCACGCACGAGCAGATCACCCGGATCGCCCGGGACACCGCCGCGCTGATCGGCGTCGAACGCGAGGTGACGGCGGCCGACGTCGAACTGGACGAGCGCTACCACGCGGGCGTGTACGGCATCCCGGACGAGGCCACCCTCGACGCGATGCGGCTCGCCGCCCGCACCGAGGGGATGGTCACGGACCCCGTCTACGAGGGGAAGTCGATGGCGGGCCTGGTCGACCTGGTGGACCGGGGAGAGATCGGCCGGGACTCGACCGTGCTCTACGCCCACCTCGGCGGCCAGCCCGCCCTCAACGCCTACAGCGCGCTGTTCTCGTAGACGGCGAACGGAGGCCGGTCGCTCAGAGCGCCTGGGCGGCCGGCTTCACCATGCCCCGGACGGTCCGGGACTTCACGAACTCGCCCATCGCCGTCATCTCCCACTCGCCGGAGAACTGCTTGATCAGCTTGGCCATCATCACGCCGGTCTGCGGTTCGGCGGTGGTGAGGTCGAAGCGGACCAGCTCCTCGCCCGTCGCCGCGTCGATCAGCCGGCAGTAGGCCTTGGCGACCTCGGTGAACTTCTGGCCGGAGAACGAGTTGACCGTGAAGACGAGGCCGGTGGTGTCGGCCGGCAGCCGGCCGAGGTCGACGACGATCACCTCGTCGTCGCCCGCGCCCTCGCCGGTGAGGTTGTCGCCGGAGTGCTTGACCGAGCCGTTCAGGATGGACAGCTTGCCGAAGTAGCAGCTGTCCAGGTGGTTGCGCTGCGGGCCGTACGCGATGACGGAGGCGTCCAGGTCGATGTCCTTGCCTCGGTAGGCGGGCTCCCAGCCGAGACCCATCTTGACCTGGGAGAGCAGCGGGCGGCCGCCCTTGACCAGCGACACCGTCTGGTTCTTCTGGAGACTGACCCTGCCCTTGTCGAGGTTGATCTTGCCGGTGGAGACGGGCGCGGCGGCCGGGGGAGCGGGCGGCGCCGGCGGGGCGGCGACCCGGGGGTCGACCGGGGCGGCGGCCGGCGCGGGCGGGGCCGGGGGCGCGACGGCCGCGGGGGCGGCCGGTGCCGGGGCGGCGGCCGGTTCCTCGTCCACCGAGACGCCGAAGTCGGTCGCGATGCCGGCCAGGCCGTTCGCGTACCCCTGGCCCACGGCGCGGGCCTTCCAGGCGCCGTTGCGCAGGTAGATCTCGACGACGACCAGCGCCGTCTCGGTGGCGAGGCGCGGCGGGGTGAAGGTGGCCAGGACGCTGCCGTCGTCCGCGTTGCGCAGGGTGGCGGTGGGCTCGATGCCCTGGAAGGTCTGGCCCGCGGCGTCGGGGCTCGCCGTGACGACGATCCGCTCGATGCCGGCGGGGAGGGCGCCGGTGTCCACCACGATGGCGTCGGGCGCGGCCCCGCCGCCGGAGCGGTAGGTGACGCCGGGCCCGGCCGGCTGGTTGTAGAAGATGAAGTCGTCGTCCGAGCGCACCTTGCCGTTGGCGCCGAGCAGCAGGCCCGAGACGTCGAGCCGCACCGGTGCGGCGACGTCCACCGCCACGCGCGCGGCGGTGAGAGGGATGTTCGAGCCGGGGGTCATAGCGGTCATGCCAGGGCTAACGATCCGGGCCCCTTTGCCGTTCCCTTACCCGCGCCCGGTTCGGCCACCCTGGTTACCCCGGCCGCCCTGGTTGCGCGGGTGGTTCCCGGCCTGCCGCTCGTTGCCGAAGCGGTACGCGCCCGTCCAGCGGGCCATGACCAGCTGGGCGTCGCCCGCCTCCACCTCCGCGAGGAACTTCTCGGCACGCCCGCCGCGCAGCACGCCCGCGGCGCGGCCCTGGTGGGTGAGGGCGACGGAGCCGTCCCGGCGTCGTTCGTAGGTGAATCCATGAGGTCGTGGCATGCCGGGCATCCTGCCGTTCCCGGTCAGATCCGTCATATGAATATTCTTTCGACCCATGGGCGCAGTGGGGGCGGCGGGTGCCGCGGGCGGGGTGGGTGGCAGTTCGTTCCGGACGCGGGACGTGGACGAGGCGCGCGAGGAACTCGACGCCCGGTACTACGCGAACCGGATGGACGTCCTCGAAGGGGAGCGGCGGCCGTTCGCGGCCCGCTTCGACACCGTCGCGCTCGGGCCGCTGGTCATCGGCGACCTGAGCTGCGGCGCCGACGTGCGGATGAGCTTCGGGGAGCTCGGCGCGTACCACCTGAACGCGCCGCTGAGCGGGACGATGGAGATGCGCCAGGGCGGCGGCTCCACGATCGTGGCGACGCCGGCCGAGGCCCTGCTGCTCGATCCGGCGGGGGACACCTTCCTCGACCGCTGGAGCGGCGACTGCCGCACCCTGTCGGTGAAGGTGGGGGCCGCCGCGCTCCACGACCGGCTGGGGGAGCTCATCGGCCATCGCCCGGGCGGCCCGCTCGTCTTCGCGCCGCGCCTGGACATCACCCGAGGCCCCGGTCTGAGCTGGGTCCGCTTCGCCCGTCAGGTCGCCGCGGAGACGCTCGCCGGCGACGGGCTCGCCCGGCACGAACTGGTGGCGCGGCCCCTGCAGGAGGCCCTCCTGAACGGGCTGCTCCTGGCCGCCGACCACCCCTGGCGCGAGGCGCTCGCGCACCCGGCGGAGCCGCGCCGCCCGGCCCCGGTCAAACGGGCGATGGACGCGGTGCGGGAGCGCCCCGAGCACCCCTTCACCTCCACCGAACTCGCGGCCCTGTCCCGGGTGAGCGTGCGGCGCCTCCAGGAGTCCTTCAGGGAGTACGTGGGGATGTCGCCGATGGCGTACGTGCGGGAGGTCCGCCTCGACCGGGTCCGCGAGGAGCTGCGGGCGGCGGCGCCGGACGGGGCGAGCGTGAGCGAGGTGGCCTGGCGGTGGGGTTTCGCCCACCAGGGGCGGTTCGCGGCGCGATACCGGGAGAAGTTCGGCGAATCGCCCTCCCGCACGCTGCGCACGGGCCGCTGACGGGCCGGGCGCGCGTTTCACGCGCCCCCTGTGCGCCGGTTCGTGCTTCTGTGCGTCGACTCGTCGCGCATTCCGGACAGAGGCCGCGTTCCGTGGCTCGCGATGATCTTCGCCCCGGCCTACGGTGGACGAGTCCGGTCTGCCAGCGCGCACCGTGACCCGGGCCCCGGCCGGCTCCCCCGTATCAGTCCGGCCGGGTCCTGCGTACCCCCGTCCCCCCGTCGGGTACGCGCCCGGCGGACGCCCCCTGGCCGCCTGTCGCTCAGTGCGGCCAGCGGGGCGGGTCCACGCAGAAGTGACCGCCCAGGTAGAGGTCGTCGGCGCTGCCCTCGGGCGGGAGGCCCCTGTCGGCGACGAGCTTCTGCGCGTACGCCTCCGAGTCGTCCTGGGGCTCGTAGCCGAGCGCCCTGGCCGAGTCGAGGTCCCACCACGCGCGGGTGTTGGCGGAGGAGCCGTGGACGACGGTGTGGGCCACGTCCGGTGCGGTGAGCGCGGCGTGCAGGAGGCGCGCGCAGTCGGCGGGGCTGAGCCACATCGAGAGCATCCGCACGGACGTGGGCTCCGGGAAGCAGGAGCCGATGCGGACGGAGACCGTCTCGACCCCGTGCAGGTCCCAGTAGAGCTGGGCCAGGTCCTCGCCGAAGCACTTGGAGAGGCCGTAGAAGGTGTCGGGCCGGTGCGGGGTGTCGACCGGGATCAGGGGCTCGCCCTCGCGCGGGCGCCGGGTGAAGCCGACGGCGTGGTTGCTGGAGGCGAAGACCACGCGCCGGACGCCCTCCTCGCGGGCGGCCTCGTAGAGGTGGTGGGTGCCGGCGATGTTGGCGGCCATGATCCTGTCGAAGTCGGCCTCCAGGGAGATGCCCGCCAGGTGCACGATCGCGTCGACGCCCCGGACCGCCTCGCGCAGCGCCGCGCGGTCCGCGAGGTCGGCGACGATCGCGTCCGGCTCCCCGGGGACGGGGACGGCGTCCAGCAGGCGGAGCTCGTAGCCGTACGGGGGCAGCAGCTCCCGCATCAGCGTGCCGACGCCCCCGGCGGCGCCGGTGAGCAGGACGGTGCGGGGTACGGACATGGAGCGGGTCTCCTCCGTCGAGTGCCATGCGGCTGAGTGTCGTTCACAACCATGGACACGCTAGGGAGCGGTCCGATGGAGCGTCAAGGGTCGGTGGGGCGACGGGCTTTCTCCTTGACCCCGGTTCGGGGCTGATCTAGCGTGCGTGTCGGCATCGTTCAAGAATATGGATGACAGTCATAACCGTGCACAGAGGCTGTGCATGACGGACTTCCCTGGGAGCGCCCGTGACCACTGCCCCGCTCGCCGGCCGGCTCGACGGCCTGCTCTTCTTCCCCGTCACCGCCTTCGCGCCGGACGGCTCCGTCGACCTCGACGCCTTCCGCGCCCACGTCCGCGCCGGCGTCGACGCGGGCGCCGCGGCCGTCTTCGCCTGCTGCGGCACCGGCGAGTTCCACGCCCTCACCCCCGAGGAGTTCCGGGACTGCGTCGCCGCCGCCGTCGAGGAGGCCGCCGGCCGCGTCCCGGTCCTCGCCGGCACCGGATACGGCACCGCGCTCGCGATCCGGTACGCGCGCCTCGCCGAGCAGGCGGGCGCGGACGGCCTCCTCGCCATGCCCCCCTACCTCGTCGTCGCCGACCAGGCCGGGCTGCTCCGCCACTACACCGAACTCGCCGCCGCCACCCCGCTCGACGTCATCGTCTACCAGCGGGACAACGCGATCCTCACCCCCGCCACCGCCGTCGCCCTCGCCCGCACCGACGGCATCATCGGCCTCAAGGACGGTCACGGCGACCTCGCCCTCATGCAGCGGATCGTCAGCGCCGTCCGCGCCGAAGGCCTCGACCTGCTCTACTTCAACGGCCTGCCGACCGCCGAACTCACCGGCGCCGCCTACCGGGCCATCGGCGTCACCCTCTACTCCTCCGCCGTCTTCTGCTTCGCCCCCGACATCGCCCTCGCCTTCCACCGGGCCCTCGCCTCCGGCGACGACGCCACCGTCGACCTCCTCGTCGACGGCTTCTACCGGCCGCTCGTCGAACTCCGCGACCAGGGGCGGGGATACGCCGTCTCGCTCGTCAAGGCGGCGGTACGGATGGCGGGGACGGACGTCGGCGAGGTGCGGCCGCCGCTGAGCGAGCCCACCCCCGAACACCTCGGGGAACTCGCCCTGCTCGTCGAGCGCGGCCGGGCCCTCCTCAAGGAGGCCGGAGCATGAGGGCGGCGGCCTTCGTCTACCCGTGGGACGTCGACGGCGACCCCGCCGCCCCCGGACTCCTCGCCGGACTCGGCGTCGCCCAGGTCACCCTCGCCGCCGCCTACCACTCCACCCGGGCACTGAGCCCCCGCCACCCGGCGCACCGGATCGTCACCGCCGAGCACGCCGCCGTCCTCTACCCGCCGGACCCGGACCGCTGGGCGGGCCGCGCGCCGCGCCCGTACCCGGCGGGCGAGTGGGCGCCCGGCGACGCGTACGGGCGGGCCGCCGACGCGCTCGACGGCACCGGTCTCGAGGTGCACAGCTGGGTGGTCCTCGCGCACAACTCCCGCCTCGGCGCCGAGCACCCGGAGACCTCCGTCGTCAACGCCTACGGCGACCGCTACCCCTGGGCCCCCTGCATCGCCCGCACCGACGTCCGCGCCCTGCTCGTCGACCTCGCCGCCGAGGCCGCCGTACGGCCCGGCGCGGCCGGCACCGAACTCGAGTCCTGCGGCTGGTACGGCCTGGCCCATCTGCACGCCCACGACAAGACCGGCGGGATCGACCTCGGGGAGCGCGCGCAGTACCTGATGTCGCTCTGCTTCTGCCCCGCCTGCCGACAGGGGTACGGGGACGGGGGCGCCGACCCCGACGAGCTGACCGCCGCCGTACGCGCGGCCCTGGCGCCCGTCTGGGCCGGCACGGGACCGGCCGGCGGCCTCGGCGCCCTGGAGGCCCCGGCCCTCGCCTGGCGCGCCCGGACCGCCCGCACCTTCCAGGAGGCCGCCGTCTCCGCCGTACGCGCCGCCGCCCCGCCCGGCTTCCGGATCCTCCTCCACGCCGACCCCGACCCCTACCGCTGCGGCGCCGACGCCGGCACCGACCCGGCGCACGTCCTGGGACTCGCGGACGGCGTCGTCGCCCGCCCCCCGAAGATCGCCGACTTCGCCGCCCACGCCCGCCCGGACAACGTCCTCGCCGCCAACCTCTCCGTCGTCGCCGGCATGGGCGGCGCCCCCGGCCGGCTCGCCCACGACGCCGAACAGGCCCGCGACGCCGGGGCCACCGAACTGCGGCTCTACCACGCGGGTCTGGCCTCGGACGAGGACCTGGACGCGATCCGCACGGCGCTCCGGAAGCTGAACTGAAGGACGCTCCGCCGATCGGCCCCGCCCTGCTCTGGCCTCCGACCTGCCCTGCCCCGACCTGCCCCGACGCGCCCTGCCCCGACCTGCCCCGACGCGCCCTGCCCCGAACTGCCCCGACGCCCCTGCCCCGAACTGCCCCGACGCGCCCTGCCCCGAACTGCCCCGACGCCCCTGCCCCGACCTGCCTCGACGTGCGCTGCCGTGACCTCCGACCTGGCTCGACCCGCTCCGCCCAGCCCCTGACCGGGCCCGCCCCGCCCCGCCCCGCCCGGGCCAGGCAGGCCCGACCCGGCGGGCCCCGCCGCCCCTCACCAGCCCAGATCCTCCAGCGCGTCCAGATCCGGCACCGCCACCGCCACCGGCTCGGCGTCGCCCGCGCCCACCCGCAGCTCGGCCCAGATCGTCTTCCCGCGCCGGGCGTACCGGGTGCCCCACCGCTCCGCGTACTGGGCGACCAGGTACAGCCCGCGCCCGCCCTCGTCCGTCGTGGCCGCGTGCCGCAGGTGCGGGGACGTACTGCTGCCGTCCGACACCTCGCAGATCAGCGACCGGTCGTGCAGCAGCCGCACCCGCACCGGATCCGCCCCGTACCGCACCGCGTTCGTGACCAGCTCGCTGAGCACCAGCTCCGCCGAGAAGGCGAGCTCGTCGAGCCCCCACTCCGCCAGCTTCGCCGCCGCCGCGTTCCGCACCGGCGAGACCGCCGACGGGTCCCGTGCCACCTCCCACTCCGCGATCCGCTCCCGGCCGAGCAGCCGGGTCTGCGCCACCAGCAGCGCGATGTCGTCACGGGGCGTGGGCGAGAGAAGGGTCGCGAGGACGTCCGCGCAGGTCTGCTCCGGAGTCCGGTCCGGATGGGCGAGCGTCGACCGCAGCAGCCCGATCCCCGTGTCCAGGTCCCGCCCGTGATCCTCCAGGAGCCCGTCCGTGAACAGGACCAGTTTGCTCCCCTCCGGCAGCCGCAGCTCCGTCGCCTCGAACGGCACGTCGCCGAGTCCGAGCCCCAGCGGCAGGCCCGGCGACAGCTCGGGGAACTCCACTCTCCCGTCCGGAGCCACCAGCGCCGGCCCCGGATGCCCGGCGCTCGCCACCGTGCACAGGCCCGACGCCGGATCGTAGATCGCGTACAGGCAGGTCGCGCCGGTGATGCCCTCGTCCCGCCGCCGGCCCTCGGGGTCCGGGCCCTCCGCCTCCCGGTCGTCGATCCGGCCCGTCAACTCGTCGAGATGACCGAGGAGCTCGTCCGGCGGCACGTCGAGCGTCGAGAAGTTGTGGACCGCCGTCCGCAGCCGCCCCATGGTCGCCGCCGCGTGCAGCCCGTGCCCCACCACGTCCCCCACCACGAGCGCCACCCGCGCCCCCGGCAGCGGGATCACGTCGAACCAGTCGCCGCCGACCCCCGCCTTCGCCGGGAGGTAGCGGTACGCCACCTCCACCGCGCTCTGCTCCGGCAGCACCCGGGGCAGCAGGCTCCGCTGGAGCGTCACCGCCATCGCGTGCTCCCGGGTGAACCGGCGCGCGTTGTCGATCGCCACCGCCGCCCGCGCCGCCAGCTCCTCCGCGAACGACAGGTCCTCCTCCCCGAACGGCTCCGGGGTGTCCGCGCGCCAGAAGTTCGCCATGCCGAGCACCACCCCACGGGCCAGCAGCGGCACCGTCAACAGCGAGTGCATCCCGTACGCGAGCGCCCGCGCAGCGCCCTCCGGGTCCTGCGCCCGCCAGCCCTCCGCCGCCGCCAGCTCCGCCTGCACCATCGCGTGCCCCGCGTGCAGGGCCTTCGCCATCGGGGTGCTGGGCACGTCGAAGCGGACGGTGTCCCCGACCGGCTGGAGCGGCTGGTCGGGCCGCAGCCCGCTCAGCGCCGTGCGCCGCAGCTCGGTGGCCGCCGCGGCGGTCTCCGGCGGCTCCTCCCCGCGCAGCACCGGCTCGAGGAGCTCCACCGTGGCGAAGTCCGCGAACCGCGGCACCGCCACCTCCGCCAGTTCCTCCGCCGTCCGGACGACCTCCAGGGTCGTCCCGATCCGCACCCCCGCCTCGTACAGGAGCTGAAGCCGGCCGCGGGCCACCGCGGCCCGGCCCGTCAGCGCCGCCAACTCGGTGGTGTCCCGCATCGTCATCACGCACCCGGACTCCTTGCCGCCCGCGACGGTCGGCCGCACGCTCACCGCGAGCAGCCGGTCGCCCGCCCGGTGCACCTCGTCCGTCGCCGACCGCCCCGACTCCAGGAGCTCGACGGTACGGGGATCGAGACCGAGCTCCGAGACGCGCCGGCGCTCCGCGTCCGCGCCGAGCCCGAGCAGCCGACGGGCCTCGTCGTTGGCGAGCAGCAGCCGGCGGTCCGGGCCCATGATCAGCACGCCCTCCCTGACCGCGTGCAGCACCGCCTCGTGGTGCTCCTTCATCCGGGTCATCTCCGCCGGGCCGAGGCCGTGCGTCTGCCGCCGCAGCCGCCGGCTCACCAGCGCCGCGCCGCCCACCGCGAGCGCGAGCGCGCCGGCCGCCGTGCCGATCAGCAGCGGCAGCCGGCCCTGCACCGCGTGCGTGATGCTCTCCACCTCGATGCCGCTGCTGACCATGCCGACGATCCGGCCCCGCTCGTCCATCACCGGGACCACGGCCCGTACCGCGTCGTTCGGCGCGCCCCGGAACAGCTCGGTGAACGACTCGCCGTCCTGCGCCGCCCGCGAGAGGTCCCCGGTGGCCGTCCGGCCGATCAGCTCCGGCTGCGAGTCGGTGTACCGCACCCCGGCCGGGCTGAGCACCGCGATGAAGTCGACGCCGGTGGACCGCCGGGTCGCCTCCGCCCGACCCTGGAGCGCCGCCGTCGGATCGGGCGACGTCAGCGCCGCGTCGATGCCCGGGGCGTGCGCGAAGGCCTCCGCGACCGCGAGCGAGCGGATCTGGGCGTCCCGCTCGGTGTCCCGCCGCGCCTGGTGGAACGTGATGAACACCGCCGCCGCGATCACCAGGAGCGCGATCAGCGCCTCCAGGACGAACACCTGCCCGGCGAGGCTCCGCAGCCCCGTCTCCCGCTCACCCGGACCGGCACCGCGCGCCCGGCCCCGGCCCCGGTTGCCCCACCGGCCCGCTCCGGAGCCGTTGCGGGCCGTCATCCCGTGCTCCGCGCGATGAGCAGCGCCACGTCGTCCGGCGCGCCCGGCCGGCGCAGCGCCCGCAGCAACAGATCGCAGGTCTCCTCCAGGGGTCCGCGCGCCTTGTCGAGGAGACCCACCAGCAGCGCGAGCCGCTCGTCGATCGCCTCGTCACGGGTCTCGATCAGACCGTCCGTGTACAGCACCAGCCGGTCCCCGGGCCGGAACGGCACCCTCGCCGTGTGAAACCTTCCGCCGCCCACCCCCAGCGGCACCCCCGTGGACAACCGCACCAGCTCGGCCGGCCCGTCCGCCGGGACCCGGACGGGCGGCAGATGTCCCGCGTTCGCGATCCGGCACCGGCCGCGGACCGGGTCGTGCACGGCGAACAGACACGTCGCGATGTAGTGCTCGAGACCCGCGGTGATCCGGTCCAGGTGCCGCAGCACCTGCGCCGGCGAGAGGTCCAGGTCGGCGAAGGCGCAGGTGGCGGTGCGCAGCCGGCCCATCGTCGCCGCCGCGTCGATGCCGCTGCCCATCACGTCCCCGACGACCAGCGCCGTCTTGTCGTCGGGCAGCGGGATCACGTCGTACCAGTCGCCGCCGACCTCGCTCGACGCCTGCGCCGGCTGGTAGCGGGCCGCGATCTCCAGACCCGCGCGATCCGGCGGCGCGCCCGGCAGCAGACTGCGCTGGAGCGTCACCGCCGAGTTCCGCACGCTCTGGTACCAGCGCGCGTTGTCGATGCTCACCGCCGCCCGTGCCGCCAGCTCCGTCGCGAGCAGCACGTCGTCGCCGTCGAACGGCAGCGCGTTCCGGTCCCGCTTCAGGTCGAGCGCCCCCAGCACCTCGCCGCGCGCGATCAGCGGCACCGCCAGGTACGAGTGGACCCCGGCCCGCGCGAGCAGCTCCGCCGCCTGGGGGCTCCGGGCGATCCGGGACAGGTCACCGGGGCTGACGTGCTCCACCAGGACCGGCAGACCGGTGTGCACACACCGGGTGACCAGCCGGTCCGCCCCGTACATCGCGACCGCCCCGGGCGGGTCCGCCGCCGGCAGCGCCTCCGTCCGGCCCGCGGCCTTCACCGCGAGGGCGCGGAACAGCTCGGGCCCCTCCTCGGGCGCGCCGGGCCTGCGCAGCGCCAGCACCGAGTCCAGCACGTCGACGGCGGCGATGTCCGCCAGCTCCGGCACCACGACCGAGGCCAGCTCGTCGGCCGTCCGCTCCACCTCCAGGGTGGTGCCGACCCGGGCCGAGGCGTCCGCGATCAGCGCGAGCCGCCGCCGGGACCGGTCCGCCGCCGCGTCCGCCCGGTGCCGCTCGGTCACGTCGATCACCGACATCGCGACCCCGAGCACCCGGCCCTCGGCCGCCTCCAGCCGGGACAGCGACACCGACCAGACGTGGTCGTGCTCGGGATCCGCCGGGGTCCGGCCCGTCGTGGCGTGGTCCAGCAGCGGCACGCCCGTGGTGAGCACCGTACGGAGCGCCGTCTCCAGGCCGCCGGTGTCCAGCATCGGCAGCATGTCGCCGATCCGCCGCCCCACGTGCAGCGCGGCCGGCATGCCGTTGATCAGTTCGAGTGCCGGGTTCACCAGGACGTACCGCAGCTCGCTGTCGAGCAGGGCGAGACCGATCGGCGACTGGGTGACCAGCCGGTCGGAGAGGGCCAGCTCGGTCTCGATCCGCTCCACGGCGGAGCGGTCGGCGGCGATCCCGAGCGCGTAGAGGTCTCCCCGGTCGTCGGTGAGACGCATGTTGCGGAACTCCACCAGCCGGTCCGTCCCGTCCTTGTGCCGTACGGGGAAGGTGCCCGACCAGGTCGTCCCGCCGCGCAGCACCTCGCCGAAGAGACGCATCGCCTCCTCCCGGTGCTCCTCGCCGACGATCAGCCGGGCGACGTACCGGCCGAGCGCCTCGTCCGCGCCGAAACCGAAGAGGTCCTCCGCCTGTGGGCTCCACAGCACGATCCGGCCCCGGTCGTCCACCACGATGGCCGCGACGCCCAGGACGTCGAGCAGCCCCTTGCCGTCCAGGGGCACACCGACCCGCCCCGCCGTCCCCGGGAACGAACCGGCCGTCACACTGCCCTCCTCCCGCCGCGCCCGAACGCCTCCCTCCATGCTCCCCGCCCCCCGGTCCGGCCGCGCGCCGAGCCCGCGCGCCGAGCCCGCGCCGAGCCCGCCCGCCGGGGGCCGCGCGCGGCGAGGCCCGCGGCCCGTCCCGGCCCGTCGGCGCGAGCAGCGGCGGCAGGACCCGGACGTCGGCCACCGCGACCGGGCCCGTGCCGAGCGCGAGGGCCACCGGACACCCTTCGGAGCCTGTCCGGCGGAGCAGGGCCGGACAGGTCCCGGCAGCCGGGGGCGGTGCGGGTCACCGGTCGCCGCGCCGCCGCTCGTACCGGAGGGCGGCCCCCGTCACCAGCGCGCCGAGGCCCTCCCAGAGGCCGACGCCGAGGAAGCCGGTGGGGGCGCGGCCGGTGAGGACGGCGAGGGTGAAGACGGCGCAGGTGAGGAGGCGGAAGGGGACGGTCCAGCGGAAGAAGGGCTTCCAGTCGGCGAGGGCGGCCAGGACGTAGTAGACGCCCATGTTGAGGGCGGCCATCGAGGAGGCCGTCAGGAAGACCAGGGTGTGGTCCCCGTCCGCGCGACCGCCGTCGGGCACCGGATCGAACCCCATGACGGTGAGCAGGGCGTCCGGGGCGACGAGGCCCACCACGCCGAGCGCGGCGGCGAGCACGCCGAAGACCGCCATGGTCCAGCCGGACAGGGAACGGGGCAGGCGCACGGCGGTCCTCCGTGGGACGAGAGCAGGGGCACACCCCCGCGATCCGAGTACGCATTCGAATCGAGGGGTGTGCCCCTGCATATCGCGGTACGGGGGCCGGCGGCCAATCGGCCCCCGCCGCAGGTCACTTCAGCGCCGCCGCCATCATCTTCTGCGCCACCGGCGCGGCGAGGCCGTTGCCGCTGACCTCGGAGCGGGCGGCGCCGGAGTCCTCGATCAGCACGGCGACGGCGACCTGCTTACCGGTGGAGGGGTCCTTGGCGTAGGAGGTGAACCAGGCGTACGGCGTCTTGCTGTTGTTCTCGCCGTGCTGCGCGGTGCCCGTCTTGCCGCCGACCTCGGCGCCGGCCACGGCGGCGTTGCCGCCCGTGCCCTGCTCGATCACGGTCACCATGGCGCTGCGCAGCTGCTCGGCCGTCGAGGAGGAGACGATCCGCTCGGTGTCCCCGTCCTCGAACGAGGTCAGCGCGTCGCCGTCGGAGTCGACGACCTTCGACACCATGTGCGGGGCCGCGAGGAGGCCGTCGTTGGCGATCGCCGCCGAGACCATCGCCATCTGGAGCGGAGTGGCCGTGACGTCGAACTGCCCGATGCCGGTCAGCGCCGTCTGGGCCTTGTCCATGCCCGAGGGGTACACACTGGCGTAGGCGCGGACCGGCACGTCGAGCGCGTCGTCGTCGAAGCCGAACTTCTCCGCCATCGCCTTCACCTTGTCCTGCCCCAGGTCGACGGCCATCTTGGCGAAGACGTTGTTGCAGGAGTACCGGAGCGCGGTGCGGATCGTGGCGTTCTCGCAGGGCGCGGACGCGTTCTCGTTGGGCAGGACCCTCCGGGTGCCCGGCAGCGTGTACGGGTCGGGGCTCTCCGTCGCCGTGTCCACCGAGCCGTAGAGACCGTCCTCCAGGGCCGCCGCGGCGACGACCAGCTTGAAGGTCGAGCCGGGCGGCAGCGGCCGGCGCAGCGCCCGGTTGACCATCGGCTTGTCCTCGTCGGTGGTCAGCGCCTTCCAGGCGTCCCCGTCCGTCGTCCCGGCGATCCTCGACGGGTCGTAGGACGGGGTGGACACCATGGCGAGGATCCGGCCGGTCGCCGGGTCGATCGCGACGGCCGCGCCCTTCTTGCTCCCGAGGGCTCGGTAGGCGGCCTTCTGGACGTCCGGGTCGATGGTGGTGACGACTGTGCCCGGCGCCTGCTGCTTGCGCGTGACGGCGTCCAGCGGGTTCTTCAGCCGGTCGTCGGTCCCGTCCAGGACGTCGGAGTAGATGCCCTCCAGCTGCGTGGCGCCGTACGCCTGCGAGCTGTAGCCGGTGACCGCCGCGTACAGCTCGCCGTCGGTGTACGTGCGCTGGTAGGCGAGGTCCCCTCCCTTCGTCTTCTTCGAGCCGGTGACCGGCGAGCCGGCCACGACGATGTCGCCCAGCGGCTGCGCGTACTGCGCGATCGTCTTCCGCCGGTTCTTCGAGTCGTCCGCGAGCGCCTTGCCTTCGTACGCCTGCACCCAGGTGGCCCGGCCCAGCAGGGCGAGCACCAGGACGAGGACGAAGACCGACGTGTGCCTGATCGTCTTGTTCATCGCACCCATGGGGACGAACGGGCCGGCGGCGGACGTTCCGGCTGTGTCCCGTTTCTCAGCGAACCTTCATGTCCGGGCCCCGCGGCCGGACCGCCGGTCACGACGCCCCGACCGCGTGTGTGATCATGCTGGGGCCCCGGGGGGAGGGGCCGAAGACGCGTGGGGTGGGGAGTCGGTCGTGAGCAAGGGTGTGGGGAACGGCGGTCCGGACGTACCGGACGAGGTGTGGGAGGAGTTCCTGCGGACCTCGGCCGACGGTACGGCGGACGCCCCGGAGGAGCCGTCGGCGAAGGTCCGTGAGGCGGCCGCCCGGCTGCGGGCGCGGCCCGCGGAACCGACGGCCTGGCGTGCGCACACCCCCGTGCGCCCCCGGCGGAGGAAGGGCTGGTACGTGGCGGGGTTCGTGGCCTCGCTGGCCCTCCTCGTCGTGGCCGTGGACCCGGGAGGGCTCGTCGGGTGGTCGGGTGACGACGGCGCCGCGCGGCCCCTGGCGCAGGAGACGGCGCGGCCGGAGCAGGCGCCCCCCGCGGAGCCGGGTGGGCGGCCCACCCTCGCCGAACCCTTCCGGGGCTCGCCCGCGGTGCGCTGGTCGGACGGCAGCGCCGGCATCACCGTGCCCGCCGCCGAGGCGACCGGGTGGATGACGAAGGCGGAGGTCGCGCGGGCGCTCGCGCGGACCCGCGACTTCCTCGCCGACGCCGGTCTGGATCCCGCGGTGCTGCGGGGCGGACGTCCCGAGAAGGCGATCGCGCTGATCAACCCGCACCAGCCGGGCATGAGGGAGTTCGTGTCGACCGCGCTGCGCGCGCCGGACGAGGAGCACGACCCGCTGTCGCTCTTCAGCCGCTTCGACCCGGCGCAGGCGCGTCTCGTCGGGGACGTGGTGAAGACCCGGGGGCGCCTCACGTACCGGGAGGGGCGGCGCGGCGCCCTGGAGGTGACCGCCGACGTCACCTATGTCTACCCGGTCGCCCCGGCGGGCGGCGGCGACGAGGTCGTGCGCGTCATCGTGCGGCGGGAGATCGTGGTGAGCTGGGACGACCCGGCGAAGGTGAGGACCGAGAAGGGGACGCTCACCGTCCTCTCCCACCGGTCCGACACCACCAACGGCGGTTGTGGCGACCCCACCGGCTACTTCCGGCCCGAGTTCGGCGGCGGAGGATCCGGCACCGGCACCAGCGGCCGCACGGTCGACCCCTACGACCGCACGGCGCCCCTCCCCGACGCCGAAGCCGGCTGCGGGACCGCCACCCGGTCCTGACCCGGCGCGCGGTGCCGGCGACCGGCCGGCCGGTCGCCGGGGCCGGCCGGACCGGGCAGGAACGACGGCGATCAAAGCGCCGACCTGCCGACCTGCCGGGCCCGCCGGGCCGAGCGGACTCACCGGGCCCAGCGGACTCACCGGGACGGTGACCGGCCGCGTCACCCCGCGCGGACGAACCCCGACTCGTACGCCAGGATCACCGCCTGTGTACGGTCGCGGGCGCCGAGCTTGGCGAGGACCGCGGCCACGTGGGTCTTCACGGTGGCGGGGCCGACGCCGATGCGCTCGGCGATCTCGGCGTTGGTGAGACCGGTCGCGACGAGCCGCAGGACCTCGGCCTCACGGTCGGTGAGGCGGGCCGCCCAGGCCGGGGCGGCCGGCGGCCGGTGGCGGGCGTGTTCGGCGGCGAGGCTCCGCACGGCGGCCGGGTAGAGGAGCGAGTCGCTGCGCGCGACCAGGCGCACGGCGCTCACCAGATCCTCCGCCGCGGCCCGCTTCAGCAGGAAGCCGGCGGCGCCGACGCGCAGCGCGTCGTACACGTAGGAGTCGTTCTCGAACGTCGTGACGACGACGATCCGGGGCGCGTCCGGCATCCCGGCGAGGATCTGCTCGGTGGCCCGGATGCCGTCGATCTCCGGCATGCGGACGTCCATCAGCACGACGTCGGGCCGCTCGGCGCGCACCACCGAGACCGCCTCGGCGCCGGTGGCCGCCTCGCCGACGACCTCCAGGTCCGGTTCGGCGTCGAGGATGACCCGCAGGGCGGTCCTGACCATCCGCTCGTCGTCGGCGAGCACGACCCTGATCGGGGCGCTCACCGGGGAATCCTGACCGCGAGGCGCCAGACGCCGTCCACGGGGCCCGCCTCGGCGGTGCCGCCGAGCAGCCGGGCCCGCTCGCCGACCCCGCGCAGGCCCCGCCCGCCGTGCGGGCGGGCGACCGGCGGCCGGGCGGGCAGGGGGTTCTCCATGCTGATCTCCAACTCCTCGGTGCGTGCGTCGAGCCGTACGGCGACGGGCTCGCCGCCCGCGTGCCGGGCCGCGTTCGTCAGCCCTTCCTGGACGATCCGGTACGCCTCGCGGGACAGCGCGTCCGGTACGGGGGCCAGGTCCCCCGCGACGGTCAGCGCCACCCGCGGCCCCGCACCCCGCACCAGGGCCTCCAGGGCGTCGAGCCCGGGTCCCGGGCCGGCCGGGGCCGCCTCCCCGTCGTCCCGCAGGAGCCCCAGGACCCAGTCCAGCTCACCGACCGTGCGCCGGGTGGTCTCCTCGATGGCGGTGAGCGCCTCCCGTACGAACTCCAGGTCGGCCCCGTCGCCGTCCAGGACCCGACGGGCCGCGCCCGCCTGGAGGGTGACCGCGCTCAGGGCGTGGCCGACCGAGTCGTGCAGCTCCCTGGCGAGGCGGTTGCGGGACTCCGCCTCCGCCGCCCGGCGCTCGGCCGCCGCGAGCCGGTCGGCCGGGCTCGGCCCCAGGAGCCGGGGCGCCTGGCGGGCGAGCAGGGCGCCGGCGGCGGCCGCCGCGACGGCCAGGGCGAGCAGCATGAGCAGTCCGGCCGGAACGCCCGCCCAGACCCACCCGGGCCGGTCGAGCCCCCACAGCCGGCCGAGCTCGGACTCCCGGAGCGCGGGCGAGAACGGCAGCGCCATCACCGACACCGCGAACGGCGGCAGGGCCAGGGTCGCCCCGCTGACCAGCGCCCCGCATCCCAGGTGCAGGCCGAACCAGCCGGCCGTCCTGGCCCGCGCCGCCCGGCCGCGCGCCGGGCCGTCCGCGAACCGGTCGGCCGGCACCCCGCACAGGGCCCGCGCCGCGGCCACCGACATCGGCCGGGCCAGCGGGAACAGCGCGGTGACGGCGGCGAGCGGCAGTCCCGCCGCGTACGCCCCGAACTGGACTCCCAGGCCGCCGGTGAACATGCCGCCGCCGAGCAGGGGCGCCACGACCAGCGTGCCGACCATCCAGAAGGGCATGAACAGCGCGCCGCCCAGGATCAGATGGAGCCACCGCAGCCTGGCCCGCTGCCCGAACAGCGCCGGCACCCGCCTCACGCCCCGGCGCTCCGCCGCCGCAGGAACAGCGCCACGCCCGCGGCGAGGAGGAACCCGGTGATCATGTCGCCAGCGTAGGACAGCTGTACGAGCTCGGGGACGCGCTTGGTCGGATCCGACTCCGGCAGGAGCGTCACGAGCGACAGGTAGGCGCCCCAGCAGCCCACGGCGGCCGAGGCCGTCCAGGCCAGGGCGAGCGTGGTGCGGACCCGCTGCCGGGCGGGCCGGCGCAGCACCAGGAACAGGGTGAAGACGACGGCTGCGGCGAGGAAGCCGAGCCGCTCGGCCTCCAGGACGTAGAAGTCGGGGTCGCGTTCGGCTATGCGCCGGGCGGACAGACCCGTGGTCGAGCCCGTCGCCCACAGCAGGTGCAGCGAGGCGGACCCGAGCGCGGACACCGCACCGGTCACGGCGAGCGCCCGCGCTCCGGCCCCCGACGTGCGGGCGGACAGCTCGCCGAGCCGGCCCCGCCACAGGTGCCCCCAGCGGTCCCGGGCGTACAGGGCGAAGAGGGTGCCCAGGGTGAGGCCCTGGAGGATGAATCCGCCGTAGACGACGCCGAAGACCCAGTCGTCCAGGAAGGGTTCGCTGGGCGCGGCGGCCCTCTCGTCGCCGGTGAGGGCGGCGACCGCGAGCTGCACCGGGTAGCCGGTCATGATCGGGGCGAGCAGTCCGGTGGCCGCCCACATGGGGAGGGCGAGCAGCCAGGCGGGGAACCGCCGGCCCCAGGCCTGGGTGAGCAGCAGGGCGAGGACGACGACGAGGACGTCGGCGACGACCGTCACCGAGTTCGCGATCGCCATCATCTGCCGGTGGTCCAGGAGCGCGCTCCCCGCCGGGATCCCGACCTCACTGCCCGCCACCCAGGCGACCTTCAGCGAGATGTACGGGAGGCAGGCGAGGATCGCGAGGGCGCGCAGCACCCGGCGGAGGGCGCCGGGTCGGCGGTCGGCGCCGGGCGCCGGGGCGGGGAGGTGCGCGGTCTGTGTCATGGCTCCAGGCTCCCGCCCCGACCGGCCTCCCCACCTCCTTCTGACAGGGGAACCGCCTCCCCCGGGTGGGGGAGAGGCGCTCCTCCCAGGGCCGTCAGGGAAGCGGAATTGACCCATCTTTTCGATGATCGATTGAACCCTGCCGAAGGGTCAATGGCGCCCTAGGGTAGTGATCATGAACGAGATCGCGACCTTCGCCCCGCTCCTGACCCGCGCCGCCACCGCCGAGACCACCGCCGACCCCAGCAGCGTGATGACGCTCCTCGCCGACTCCGACACCACCGGCGGACAGCTCACGAGCTACCGCTCCTCGTTCGCCAAGGGCGCCGTCGGGGCCCCGGCGCACTTCCACACCAAGGCCTCGGAGATGTTCTTCGTGCTCGGCGGCTCGCTCCAGGTCCTGGTGGGCGAGGAGCTGACCGTCCTGGAGCAGGGCGACTTCCTCCTCGTCCCGCCGCACACCCCGCACGCCTTCGCGGCGGCGCCCGGAGCCGAGGCCGACGTGCTCTTCGTGTTCACGCCCGGCATGGCCCGCTTCGACTACCTCCGCCTCCTCGGCCGGGTCATGCGGGGCGAGGCGAGCTTCGAGGAGATCAAGGCGTCCTCCGAGCAGTACGACAACCACTACGTCGACAGCCCGGTCTGGCAGGCGGCCCTCGCCGAGCGCGGCTGACTCCGCCGAGCGCGGCCGACCCCGCCGAGCGCGGCCGACCCCGCGGGGCGGGGTCGGCCGGCGGGTCGGAATCAGAAGCGCCGGATCGGAATCAGAAGCGCCGGATCGGAATCAGAGGCGCCGGGTCAAAATCAGAAGCGGCGGGTCGGAATCAGAGGCGGCGGGTCGCGAGCGTCAGCCGGTCGCGCGCGTCGAACAGCGCGTCCTTGATCATCTGCTCGTGGGCCGGAGTGAGCCGTGCCACCGGCACCGAGCAGCTGATCGCGTCCCGGGCCGGGGTCCGGTACGGGATGGCGACGCCGAAGCAGCGCAGGCCGAGGGTGTTCTCCTCGCGGTCCACCGCGTAGCCCTGTTCGCGGATGACGCGCAGCTCCTCGATGAGCCGCTCGCGGTCGGTGATCGTGTGCTCGGTCAGCGCCGGCAGGGTCTCCGGCAGTAGCTTGCGCACCTGCTCGTCGGTGTGGGTGGCGAGCAGCGCCTTGCCCAGCGAGGTCGAGTGCGCGGGCAGCCGGCGCCCGACCCGGGTGAACGGCCGCAGGTAGTGCTGGGACTGGCGGGTGGCCAGGTAGACCACGTTCGTGCCGTCGAGGCGTGCCAGGTGGATGGTCTCGGTGGTGTCGTCGGAGAGCCGGTCCAGGGTGGGCCGGGAGGCGGCCACCACCTCGTCGCCGTCGATGTAGGAGGTGCCGACGAGCAGGGCCCGCACCCCGATGCCGTACCGGGTGCCGGTGGAGTCCGTCTCCACCCAGCCGAGCTCGACCAGGGTGCGCAGCAGCATGTAGAGGCTGGACTTGGGGTAGCCGACGGCCTCTTGGACGGCGGCGAGCGAGTGCATCCCGGGGCGCCCGGCGAAGTACTCGAGCAGCTCCACGGTCCGCACCGCGGACTTCACCTGTGCCCCACCCGCGTCGGCAGTCGCCATGACCCTCGCCCCTTTTCCGTTGTCCGGTCGCCCACCCCGCGCCGGCCGGCCACCCCGGCCGGCCGTCGGCCTTGTGGAGACGGCCGGGCCGTCAATAGAGTCCCACCCAGATGCGTTCATCTACGGGAACTGTGTTCAGAATAGCGAACAGGGGCGTGGCGGTGGCGGCAGAACCAGTGTGGAGTGTGGACCCCAGGACGGGGAAGCCGCGCGAGCAGGTTGCGGTGGAGGCCACAGCGGAGGAGGTCGACCGGGCCGTACGGGCCGCCCACGCCACCCGCGGGGCGCTCGCCGACCGCGCCGTGCGGGCCGCCTTCCTCCGTACCGCCGCCGACCTCCTCGACGGGGCCGGCGAGCAGATCGCCGAGGCCGCCGACGCCGAGACCGCCCTCGGTCCGGTCCGTCTCGGCGGCGAACTCGCCCGGACCACAGCCCAGTTGAGGGCTTTCGCCGACGTCGTCGAGGAGGGCTCCTTCCTCGACGTCCGGATCGACCTCCCCGACCCCGGAGCCACCCCGCCCCGGCCCGACATGCGCCGCTGGAAGATCCCGCTCGGCGTCGTCGCCGTCTACGCCGCCAGCAACTTCCCGCTCGCCTTCTCCGTCCCCGGCGGCGACACCGCCAGCGCCCTGGCCGCCGGCTGCCCCGTGGTCGTCAAGGCCCACCCCGACCACCCGGCGACCTCCGAGCTCTGCGCCTCCCTGCTGCGCCGGGCCGCCGCCAAGGCCGGTCTCCCCGAGGACGTCCTCGTCCTCGTCCACGGCTTCGACGCGGGCGTCGAGCTCGTCCGCCACCCGCTCGTCGCGGCGGCCGGCTTCACCGGCTCCATCCGCGGCGGCCGGGCCCTCTTCGACGCGGCCGTCGCCCGGCCCGTCCCCATCCCCTTCCACGGCGAACTCGGCTCCCTCAACCCCGTCGTGATCACCCCCGCCGCCGTCGGCGAGCGGGCCGAGGAGATCGGCGGCGGTCTGGCCGGCTCGATGACCCTGGGCGCGGGCCAGTTCTGCACCAAGCCCGGCTTCGTCCTGGCCCCCCGGGGCGAGGACGGCGACCGCTTCCTGGCCGCGCTCACCGCCGCGGTCAGCGAGACCGAACCCGCCGTGATGCTCGACCACCGGATGAGGGACGCCTTCGTCGCCGGGGTCGCCGAGCGGGCCGCGCTCACCGGTGTGCGCACCACCGTCACCCCCGGCGCCGGCGGCGAGCACACCGTCAGCGCCGGCGTCCTCGACGTCGACGCCGACCGGCTCGCCGAAGGCGACCACCGCCTCCTCCTCGAGGAGTGCTTCGGACCCGTCACCGTCGTCGCCCGCTACGCCTCGCGCGAGGAGGTCAGCGCCGTCCTCGGCCTGCTGCCCGGCAACCTCACCGCCACCCTGCACATCGCCGAGGAGGACGCCGACGCCGCCCCGCTGCTCGCCGAACTCACCCCGCTGGCCGGCCGCGTCCTCGTCAACGGCTGGCCCACCGGCGTCGCCGTCGCGCCCGCCCAGCACCACGGCGGCCCCTACCCGGCCACCACCTCCACCAGCACCTCGGTCGGCGCGACCGCGATCGAGCGCTGGTTGCGCCCCGTCACCTACCAGTCGACCCCCGGCCACCTCCTTCCGCCGGAACTCCGCGACGGCAACCCGCTGGACGTGCCGAGGCGCTGAGCCGGGCGGTGCCGTGCCGATCGGGACCCGCGAGCGCGCGCTTTCCGGACGGGGCCCGGGGGCCTGCCGGAAAGCGACGCGAGGCAGGACCTCCCGGACACCTCCCTAGGGGGAGACGCGCACCACGATCTTCCCGAAGTGCGTGTTCGACTCCATCAGCCGGTGGGCGTCGGCGATCCGCTCCAGGCCGTCGAAGGTCTCGGCGATCACCGGCGCCAGGGAGCCGTCGCGCAGCCCCGAGCCGATGAACCCGGCGGCGCGGCGGCGCCCCTCCTCGGTCCTGGCCAGGGCGCCGTTCGCGTACGTGTGCGTGGTCAGCGGCCAGTTCGCCGACAGGGCGACCGGGCGCGGGTCGAGCCAGCCGTACAGGACGGCGGTGCCGCCGGTCCGCAGCGCGTCGCCGAGCCGGGCGAAGCCGGGCCCGCCGATCGCGTCGAAGGCGAGGTCGGCGCCCGCCCCGCCGGTGATCCGGCGCACCTCGCCGACCAGGTCCTCCGTGTCGGTGACGATCACGTGGGGCGCCCCGAGTGCCAGAAGCCGCTTCCGCTTGTCCTCGCCGCGCGTGGTGGCGATCGGCACGGCGCCGATCCGCAGCGCCGACTGGATTGCGGCCGTCCCCACCCCGCTCGACGCCCCGGTGACCAGCACGTGGTCGCCCGGGCGCAGCCCGCCGGTCAGCACCATGCCGCCGTACGCGGTGAAGTACGTCAGCCACACCGCCGCCGCCGTCACCGCGTCCATCCCCTCGGGCCGGGCCACCAGGTACTCCTCCGGCAGCACCACCCGCTCCGCGTACACCCCGTACGTCCCGAAGTCGAAGTTCGCCGCGGCCATCACCGGGTCGCCCGGGGCGTATGCCGTGACCCCCTCGCCGACCGCCTCGACCACTCCGGCCGCCTCGTAGCCGAGCCGTGAACCCGGCAGCGTCGCCGGGTAGTAGTAGGTACCCGCGCGGAACAGGGCCTCGGCGCGGTTGAGTCCGAGCGCCTCGACCCGTACGAGCACCTCCCCGGGGCCGGGGTCCGGAAGCGGAACCTCCTCGACCGTCAGCACCTCGGGACCGCCGGTCTCGTGGAAGAGAACCGCCTTGGTCGTCCTGCTCGTTGTGGTCGTCCTGCCCGTTGTCGTCGTCATGCCTCCGACCGTAGGAAAGCGCGGCGAGACGATCCATGTCCTCATCGCTCCCGATCATGTCCGATCGTCTCGCCGCCGTGCATGGGGAGTCGCGTACGGGAGTACGGTGCCGGGATGGACGTACTGAGCGATGCCATCGCCGCCATGCGCACCGGGCGGCCGCACTCCTCCCGCACGGTCCGCTTCGCGCCCTGGGGCATCCGCTTCCCCGAGAGCGAGGGCGCCGGATTCCACGTCGTCCTCCAGGGCACCGCCTGGCTGCTGCCGCCGGACGACGGTGCCCCCGTCCGGCTCGGCCCCGGCGACGTCGTCCTCCTCGCCCACGGCACCGGCCACGGGCTCGCCGACCGGCCGGGCACCCCGCTCGTCGACGCCCTGCCCGCGGCCGACGGCCACTGGCCCACCCCGCCCGACCGGGGCCCGGTCGGTGCCGAGGAGACGCTGCTGCTGTGCGGCGCCTACCAGCTCAGCCGGGCCCGCGCCCATCCGCTGCTCACCGAGTTGCCCCCGTACGTCCACCTGCCCGCACGGGTGGGCGCCCACCCCCGGCTGCGCGCCGCCGTCGACCTGCTCGGCGCCGAACTCGCCGAGCCGCAGCCGGGATCCGACGCCATCGTCCCCGCGCTCCTCGACACCCTGCTCCTGTACCTGCTCCGCACCTGGTGGCTCGCCGAACGCGCCGACCGGTCCACCGGCTGGTCCGCCGCGCTCGGAGACCCGGCGGTGGCCCGCGCGCTCCGCGCCCTCCACGACGACCCCGCGAGAGCGTGGACGGTCGAGGAGCTCGGCGCCCTCACCGGTCTCTCCCGCGCCCCCTTCGCCCGCCGGTTCACCACCCTCGTGGGCCGCGCGCCCCTCGCGTACCTCACCTGGTGGCGCATGACCACGGCCGGCCGGCTCCTCCGCTCCGCCGACCTTCCGCTCCGCGTCGTGGCCCAACGCTCCGGGTACTCCTCGGAGTTCGCCTTCGCCAAGGCCTTCAAGCGCGAGTACGGCATGGCGCCGGGGCAGTACCGCAAGGGCGCCTGACCCCGCTCGGGTCCGGCGGGCCCGGCAGGCGCAGCGAGGCCAGGGCCGTCAGGGCCAGCAGGCCGGCGCTGACGAGGAGGCCGGTGCGCAGGGCCGTCGTCAGGTCCTGGGCGGCGAGCGAGCCGAAGACGGCGATGGCGAGGCCGCCCGCCGTCTGGCGGATCGCGTTCAGGAGCCCCGCCGCCGTGCCCGCCCGCTCCGCCGGGACGGCCTCCATCATCGAGGCGATCAGCGGGGGCAGGGAGAAGCCCGCGCCGAGCGCCAGCGGCACGAGCAGCAGGGCCTGGGCCGCCCGGGAGGAGTCCGCGTCCACGGTGAGCAGGCCGAGCAGGCCGGCCACCGCGACGACCTGCCCCCCCACGATCGGCAGCTTCGCCCCGTACCGCGCCGCCGCCTTCGCCGAGAGGACGTTCACCCCGGCCAGCAGCCCCGTCATCGGCAGGAACATCAGCCCCGCGCCGAGCGCCGACAGTCCCAGGACCTGCTGGAAGAAGAGGCTGAAGACGAAGACCATGCCGTAGAAGGCCACGCTGTTCGCCGCGCCCGCCGCCACCGCCACCGCCACCGTCGTGTTCCGGAAGAGCCCGAGCGGGACCATCGGATGCCGCCGCCGGGCCTCGATCAGGAGGAACGCGGCGAAGGAGGCGACCGCGACCCCCAGCGCCCACCGGCCCTCCGTGCCGCCCTCGATGGCGGCGTACGTCAGGCCCCCGAGCGCCGCCACCGCCGTCAGCTGCCCCGGCAGGTCGAGCGGCGCCGGCCGGCGCTCCGAGCGGACCACCCGGGTGAGCAGGGCGAGGGCGACGAGCCCGAGGGGGAGGTTGACGAAGAAGATGCCGCGCCAGCTCCAGGCCGTGGTCAGCGCCCCGCCCGCCACCGGGCCGAGCGCCACCGCGACCGTGCCGCCGGCCGCCCACAGCGACACCGCGCGGGCCCGCTGCCCCGGATCGCCGTACGCCTCCCGCACGAGGGCCAGTGAGGCCGGCAGGATCACGGCCGCCGCCGCGCCCTGCACGGTACGGGCCGCGAGCAGCGCCGGAAGGCCGGGGGCGAGGCCGCAGGCGGCCGAGGCGAGGGTGAAGGCGACGGCCCCGGCCCCGTACGCCCGGCTCGCCCCGACCCGGTCGGCGAGCGCCCCGCTGGAGAGCAGCAGCGCGGCGAAGGCCAGCGTGTACGAGTCGACCACCCACTGGAGACCGGACATGCCGGCCCCCAGGTCGGCGCCGATGGCGGGGAGCGCCACGTTGACGACGGAGGTGTCGAGGGTGATGAGGGCGAAGCCGAGCATCGCGGCGGCCAGCGCGGGGCCGGGGGAGCACTCGGGGGCCGGGTCGGGCTGAGGGAGAACGGGGGCTTCGGTGCGGACCGTCGGGGACATGCCCCCAGCCTGGTGAGCGGCGGCGACGTACAGTAGTGGCCCGAATGCCATATGCCCGGAGGTTCTGGCCATGTCCGTCGGGTCCCGCGCCCAGGGGGTCCGGCGTGTCGCCGTGATCGCCGCCCCGCCCGTCTCGATGTTCAACCTGGCCATCCCCGAGATGCTGTTCGGCAAGGTCGAGATCGACGGCCGGCCCGGCTACGAGACCGTCATCTGCGCCCCCGACCCCGGACCCGTCGCCACCACCGGCGGCCTCGACCTGGTCGTACCGCACGGCCTGGACGCCGTCGCCGCCGCCGACACCGTCGTCCTCGCGGGCAGCGGCTCCTCCACGGACACCGATCCGCGCATCCTGGACGCGCTGCGGGGGGCCGCCGCCGACGGCAAGCGCATCGCCTCCCTCTGCACCGGCGCCTTCGCGCTCGCCGAGGCCGGACTGCTCGACGGCCGGGCGGCGACGACGTACTGGGCGTACCGGCGGCGACTCGCCGACCGGCACCCGTCCGTCGCCCTCCAGGACGACGTCCTGTTCGTCCAGGACGGCCCCGTCCTCACCTCCTCCGGATACGCGGCGGGCATCGACCTCTGCCTGCACGTCATCCGCACCGACCACGGCGCCGCCGTCGCCAACACCGTCGCCCGGCTCGCCCTCGTCGCGCCCGTCCGGCCCGGCGGCCAGACCCAGTTCACCCAGACCCCGCTGCCGCCCGAGCGCGGGGTCTCCTTCGCCGACACGCGCGCGTGGGCGATGGCGCACCTCGACGAGCCGCTCGGCCTCGCCGACCTCGCCCGGCACGCAGGGGTCTCCGTCCGCACCCTCTCCCGCCGCTTCCACGCCGAGACCGGCGTCAGCCCGCTCCAGTGGCTGCTGCACCAGCGCGTCGAGCGGGCGAAGGAGCTCCTGGAGACCACCCCGCTCGCCATGGACCAGGTGGCCCGCGCCAGCGGCCTCGGCACGGCGGACTCGCTGCGCGGGCACCTGACCCGCCGCACCGGCCTCACCCCGAGCGCCTACCGCGCCTCCTTCAGCCGTCCGGCGGCCGCCGGAACCCGCTGACGGCCGCCGGAACCGCCTGACCCCGGGCGCGCGCGACGGCGGTCGCCCCGTGCTCCGGCTCACACCGGGGCCGGAAACGGAATGGCGGAGGACGGCCGGGGCGTTCGCCCCTACGGAAGACCCCACCGGCAACCCTCGGAGAGAAGTCACATGCGCGTCGAGATCTGGAGCGACATCGCCTGCCCCTGGTGCTACATCGGCAAGGCCCGCTTCGAGAAGGGGCTCGCGGCCTTCGCCCACCGCGACGACGTCGAGGTGGTGCACCGCTCCTTCGAGCTCGACCCGAACAGCCCCAGGGGCGACCGGGCCCCCGTCGTGGACATGCTGGCCAGGAAGTACGGCCGCACCCTCGACGAGGCCCGCGCCATGGAGGCGCACGTCGCCTCCAACGCGCACTCCGAGGGCCTCGGCTACCTGACCGAGGGCCGCGACCACGGCAACACCTTCGACATCCACCGGCTCCTCCACCTCGCCAAGGAGCGCGGCCGCCAGAACGAGCTGCTCGACCTGGCCTACCGCGCCAACTTCGCCGAGGAGCGCTCCGTCTTCGACGCGGAGACCCTCGTGGCCCTCGGTGTCGAGGCCGGTCTCGACGAGACCGAGGTGCGGGCCGTCCTCGCCGACGAGACCGCCTACGCCGCGGCCGTGCGGGAGGACGAGCGCGAAGCCGCCGAACTCGGCGCCAACGGGGTGCCGTTCTTCGTCCTCGACCGCCGCTACGGCGTCTCCGGCGGACAGCCCGCCGAGGTCTTCACCCAGGCCCTCGAACAGGCCTGGCAGGGCCGGGCGCTCCAGCCGGTCGGCTCCGACGCGGAGGTCTGCGGCCCGGACGGCGCCTGCGATGTTCCCCAGGCCTGACCGCCTGACCTGCGCGTTCCGACCTGCACGGATAAGCGCTGCTTGGGTCTCCCCACGGTCGGAACGTCATTGACGGGTGATCGTGGGGAATCCAGGGTGGACGCATGGATGCCCTTGACCAGCCGCTCGGCGGCACCGAGTTCGCGCCCAAGCAGACCTACCTGAACACGTCCGCCGCCGGCCTGCTGCCGCGCCGGACCGTCGAGGCCGTCACGCTGCTCGCCGAGGAGACCGCCGACGGCCGCTCCGACGGCGCCGGCAGCTTCGACATCGTCGACGAGGCCCGGGCCGCGTACGCCCGGATCGCCCACGTGTCCCACGAGCGGGTGGCCGTCGGCAGCTCGGTGGCCGTCCACTGCGGGATGATCGCCCAGTCGATGCCCCCGGGTGCGGAGATCCTCTTCCCGGAGGGCGACTTCTCCTCGCTCATCACCCCGTTCACGATCCGCGGCGACCTCAAGACCCGGTTCGCGCCGCTGGAGCGGCTCGCCGAGTCCGTCCGCCCCGAGACCGCGCTCGTCGCGTTCTCCGCCGTGCAGTCGGCGGACGGCCGGACGGCCGACTGCACGGCGGTACGGGCGGCGGCGGCCGCCCACGGCGCCCGCACGCTCCTCGACGCCACCCAGTCCGCCGGCTGGCTGCCGCTGCACGCGGGGGAGTGGGACTACACGGTCGCCGGCGGCTACAAGTACCTGCTCTGTCCGCGCGGGGCGTCCTTCCTCACCGTCACCGAGGAGGCGCAGGACTCGCTCCTCGCGATCCACGCCAACTGGGTCACGGGCGAGGAGCTGTGGGTGAACAGCTACGGCCCGGTCCGCGAACTGGCCCGCACCGCACGCCGCTTCGACGAACCCGCGGCCTTCCTGTCGTACCACGGGGCGGCCCGCTCGCTCGCCCTCCTGGAGGAGATCGGCATCGAGCGGATCGAGGCCCACGACAAGGGGCTCGCGGCCCGCTTCCGCTCCGGGCTCCTCGCCCTCGGCCACGCGCCGGTCATGGACGACTCGACGGTCGTCGCGGTCCCCGGCCTCGGCGACCGGGCGGACGCGCTGCGGGAGGCCGGCGTCCTGCTCTCGGACCGCGCGGGCAACCTGCGCGCCTCCTTCCACCTGTACAACACGGCGGCGGACGTCGACCGCGCCCTGTCCGTCCTCGCGGACTGACCCGCGCCCGGCCCCGCCAGGGCGGCCGCCCCGGACGCCCTTACGGGCCGGCCCGCCGCCCGGCCCCGCGTCCTCGCGGGTCGGCCCGCGAGGACGTCAGCAGGCCGCGCCCGGCGGGGGTGGGCAGGCGCCGTCGTCGCCGGCCTCGTCGGCCAGGTTGTCGCCGAGTAGGCCGAGCAGGCGGGCGAGCTCGGCCCGGTCGGCCTCGCCGAGGCCGGCCAGGGTCGCCGTCTCCAGGTCCGACCAGGCGCCCTCGACGCCGACGCGCAGCGCCTGCCCCTGCTCCGTCGCCTCGACCAGGACCGCGCGCCGGTCGGCCGGGTCCGGGCGGCGGCGCACGTACCCGCACTGCTCCATGCGCTGGAGCATCTTGGTCACCGTCGAGGGGTCGAGGCCCAGGGACTGGATCAGCTCCGACTGCCGGACCGCGCCGCAGTCCCACAGCCGCATCATCATCAGCTCCTGGCCCGGATAGAGGCCGAGGTCCCGCAGTCTGCGTCCCATGGCGATCCGGTGCATCCGCGCGACGCGCGCGAGGGCGTGGCTGACGGGGCCGCCACGCGCGGCGGCCGGCAGCGGACCGCCCGCGGGGGCGGTACAGACGGGGTCGTTTCCTGACATCGGGGCTCCTCGGGAAGGCTCTCCCACAAGATTACCTTGGTCGGCCAATGAATGGGTTACAGTGACAACGGCCCGATTAGTTGGCCGACCACATATTCGATGTGAGGGAACCGCCATGCCCACTGCCTTCGACTCCGTCGACCTCGCCGGAACCCGCCTCGCCAACCGCATCGCCATGGCCCCCATGACCCGCAGCAGGGCCGACGCCGAGCTCCGCACCCCCACCGCGGCCGTCGCCGAGTACTACGCCCAGCGCGCCTCGGCCGGCCTCATCATCACCGAGGGCGTCCAGCCCGTCGCCGAGGGCCAGGGCTACCCCTTCACCCCCGGCCTCCACAGCCGCGAGCAGATCGCCGCCTGGCGCCGCGTCACCGACGCCGTCCACGAGCGCGGCGGCCGCATCTTCGCCCAGCTGATGCACTCCGGCCGCATCGGCCACCCCGACCTCCTCGACGGCGGCCTCCACCCCGTCGGCCCCTCCGCCGTCGCCGCCGCCGGACAGGTCTTCACCCCCGAGGGCCCCAAGGACTTCGTCACCCCCCGCGCCCTCACCGGCGACCAGGTGCGCGAAGCCGTCGCCGGCTTCGCGAGCGCCGCCCGCAACGCCGTCGAGGCGGGCTTCGACGGCGTCGAGATCCACGGCGCCAACGGCTACCTGATCCAGCAGTTCCTGGCGAGCGGCTCCAACCACCGCACCGACGAGTGGGGCGGCTCCGTCGAGAACCGCGTCCGCTTCGCCGTCGAGGTCGTCAGGGCCGTCGCCGCCGAGATCGGCCCCGAGCGCACCGGCCTGCGCGTCAGCCCGGCCAACACGCTCAACGACATCAGCGAGACCGACACCGAAGAGCTCTACGCCGCCCTGCTCACCGCCATCGAGCCCGTCGGCATCGCCTACCTCCACGTCCTGGAGACCGCACCGGAGCGCCGCCCGCTCGTCCTCGACCTGCGCAAGCGGTTCGCCGGCACCTTCATCCTCAACCCGGCCACCGAAGGGGAGACCGACGCCGCGTCCCTCGCCCTGATCGAGGACGGCACCACCGACCTCGTCGCCTTCGGCCGGCTCTTCATCGCCAACCCCGACCTGCCCGCCCGCCTGCGGACCGACGGCCCCTACAACGAGCTCGACGCCACCACCATGTACGCCGGCGACGAGCGCGGCTACACCGACTACCCCGCCCTGGAGCCCGTCGCCTGAGCCCCCGGCCCGCACCCCGGGTGCGCGGAGGGGGCGGCGTCCGGCACCGGACCCCGCCCCCTCCGCGCACCCGTGACCACCGGGTCGAGCGTGACTACCGCCCCCAGGCCTCCGTCGCCGCCCGCAGGCCGTCCTCCAGGTCCACCGGCCGGCCCAGCTCGCCGAGCGCCGCGCCCAGCGCCGCCAGCGAGGACTGCACCGCGCCCGGGGTCGCGTCCACGCCGTAGTGGTTCACCCGGATCATCTCCTTCGCCAGCGCGCCGCCGCCCGCGATCAGCGGCAGCGACGGATCGGCGGCCAGGGCCCTCGCCACCAGCTCCGAGGCGTCCACGCCCGCCGGCGTGCGCAGCGTCGTCGCCACCGGAGCCGCGTCCCCCGCCGCGTACACGTACGGCTCGAGCCCCCCGCCGAGCGCCGAAGCGCCCGCCCGGGTCGCCGCCGCGGCCGAGGCGTGCCGCGCCATCAGCGCGTCCAGGCCCTCCGTCTCGATCCGCTCCAGGCAGGCCTCCAGGGCCAGCATCTCCAGCTGCGCCGGCGCGTGCAGCAGCGCCTTGCGGCCGCCGTCGATCCAGCGCTCCTTCCAGTCCAGGAGGGAGAGGTACGAGCGGCGCGGGGCCGCCGGGTTGGCGGCGAACCGCTCCCAGGCCCGCGCGCTCACCGACACCGCGGACACGCCCGCGGGCCCGCCCATCGCCTTCTGCGCGCCGATGATGCACATGTCCACGCCCCACGCGTCCGGCAGCACCGGCTCCGCGCCGATCGACGCCACCGCGTCCAGGTAGAACAGCGCGCCGTGCGCCCGCACGACCTCGCCGATCTCCGCCACCGGGTTGGTGTTGCCGGTCGCCGCCTCCGCGTGCACGAGCGACACGAAGTCGATCTCCGGGTGCTCGGCGAACGCCTGCTCCACCTGAGCCGCCGTCACCGCCGTGTGGAACGGCACCTCCAGGTCGACCACGCTCGCCCCGCAGTCCCGCAGCCAGTTGCCGAAGGTCTGCCCGTACGGACCGGTGACGATGTTCAGCGCCGTCGAACCGGCCCGGGCACCGCTCCGGATGCACCCCTCGAGGGGCAGCAGCGCCTCGCCCTGGGTGATCACCACGTCCTGCTCCGTGGAGAGCAGCGCGGCCACCCGCCGCTCGATCGACGCGAAGTGCGCGGCGGTCAGCGGGGCCAGGTCCAGGAGCGGATGTGTCACGGTCACGGCGGTGCCTTCTTCGACTCGGTTCGGTGCGGGCGGAGCTCCGGATCAGCGTACCCAGCGGCCCCCGCACGCCCCCCGGGACCCGCCTGGCGCCGGGGCCGGGCGGCCGCCCTCGTACAGTGCAGGCATGAGCGATCACGCGGTGCTGCACGTGAAGGGGCGGGTGCTCGTCGGCCCGGAGGACGTACGGGACGAACTGTGGTGCGTCGACGGGCGGATCACCTTCGACCGGCCCGCCGCCGAGGCGGTGACCGTCGAGGGCTGGGTGCTGCCCGGACTCGTCGACGCCCACTGCCACGTCGGCCTCGACCGGCACGGCCCCGTCGACGACGCCACCAGCGAGAAGCAGGCACTCACCGACCGGGACGCCGGAACCCTGCTGATCCGGGACGCCGGCTCGCCCTCCGACACCCGCTGGATCGACGACCGCGAGGACCTGCCGAAGATCATCCGCGCCGGCCGGCACATCGCCCGCACCCGCCGCTACATCCGCAACTACGCCCACGAGATCGAGCCGGCCGACCTCGTCGCGTACGTCGGGCGGGAGGCCCGCCGCGGCGACGGCTGGGTCAAGCTCGTCGGCGACTGGATCGACCGCGAGGCGGGCGACCTCACCGCCTGCTGGCCGCGTCCGGAGGTCGGGGCCGCGATCGCCGAGGCGCACCGGCTCGGCGCCCGGGTCACCGCCCACTGCTTCGCCGAGGACTCGCTGCGCGACCTGGTCGAGGCGGGGATCGACTGCGTCGAGCACGCCACCGGACTCACCGAGGACACCATCCCGCTCTTCGCCGAGCGGGGTGTCGCCATCGTCCCGACCCTGGTCAACATCGCGACCTTCCCGCACCTGGCCGACGGCGGCCAGGAGAAGTTCCCGCGCTGGTCGGCCCATATGCGCAGGCTGCACGAGCGGCGGTACGACACCGTCCGCGCCGCCTACGACGCCGGCGTCCCCGTCTTCGTGGGCACCGACGCGGGCGGCTCCCTCGCCCACGGCCTCGTCGCCGAGGAGGTCGAGGAGCTGACCAGGGCCGGCATCCCGCCGATCGACGCGCTCGCGGCCACCGCCTGGCGGGCCAGGGCGTGGCTCGGCCGCCCGTCCCTGGAGGAGGGCGCCCCGGCGGACCTCGTCGTCTACGGCGAGGACCCGCGCGCGGACGTCCGCGTCCTCGCCGCGCCGCGGCGGGTCGTCGTCAACGGCCGGGTCGTCGGCTGACCGGCCGGTCCGTCAGCGGGAGTAGAAGGCGAGCCGGGCCTTCTTCTCCGGGATGAAGACCTCCGGCAGGTCCACCTCGGGCAGCACGACGAGCGGGCCGGGCTCGAAGCCGCCCCGGATCATCCGGGCGATCGCCTTCTCGTTGCCGGCGTCCGGGTCGACCACGATCCGGGTGCGGTCGCGCAGCGCGAAGTCGATCAGGGCGACGAGCAGCCGGCCCGAGAACCCGGGCTCGGGCGCGGCGCTGGGCGCGACGAGCAGGTGGACGCCGATGTCGCCGGGGAGCACCTCGTAGCACTCGCCGACCCGGTCGGCGTCGGGGTCGTACGTCTGGAAGAGGGCGACGGGCACGTCGTCCCGGGTGACCAGGTAGCCGTGGTGGGTGGTGAGCGAGTCGAGGTGCGCGTAGATCTCCCGGACCTGCTCGACGCTCGTGCCGCCCATGCCCCAGAAGCGGGCCCGGTCCTCGTTCACCCAGCCGTGGATGAGGGGGGCGTCCCGGTCGGGGTCGACGGGCGTGATGCGGACGGTGCCGAAGCCTTCGACGGCCTGGTCGTGGACGGCGGTGGTCATGCGGATTCCTCTTCGGTCGCTTCGGTCTCTTCGGTCAGCAGGTCCCAGTCGGTGGTGACGGGGGCGAGTTCGCCCCGCAGCCACAGGGGGAGCTGGTCGTGGTGGTGCGGGTCGCCGGGAACGCCGGAGGCGCCGAACGGCACGATCCAGCGGCTCCGTTCGCGGTCGGCGAGGTCCCAGACGTACCGGGCGGCGGACGCGCGGGCGCTGCGGTCGGTCCAGCCGGGCACGCTGGACGTGGAGAGGACGCAGTCGTGGTCCCCGCCGAGCCCGGGCCACCGGTCGTCGTCCGGGTCGGGCAGCGCCTGCCAGGGCGCGAGCCGGTGCGTCACGCCCCAGGCGGCGGGCGGCTCCCCGGCGCCGACCTCGTCGAGTGCCTCGCGCACGATCCGGTCGACGTCCCCGGCCGGCACCGGTCCCGTCGTGAGCAGGGTCTCCAGGGCGTAGGCGACCCGCGGGCCGAGTGCCAGCCAGGGCCGGAACACCTCGGGGTACGGGGAGGGTTCGCGCAGTGCGGCGAAGGCCTCGTGGCCGGCGACCCGGCGCACCACGGCCCCGCGCACGGCCGCGTACAGGCCCGCGTCGGCGCTCTCCGCGTCCATCCGCCGGTCCCAGCCGAGCAGCCGCCGCCGGACCTCGGCGCCGGCGGGGGAGAGGCCGTCGCCGTTTCCCGCCACCTTGTCCAGGAGCCGGGCCGCCGAGGGGTTGTCGGTGTCCGCGTGGATCGCGGCCGTCGTCTCCGGCGTCCAGGCCGCCGAGGCGTCGAGCAGCTCGGCGATCCGGGCCGCCCGGTGCGGCGGGGCGAACTCGACGCCCAGGGGCGCGGCGAGCCCCCGGGCGTTGGCCATCACGGCGTGGCCGCGGACCTCGGCGCGGGGCAGCGGGGCGGGTGCGGCCCGCCAGTCGTGCGCGGGGTCCCAGGCGGGCACGACGCGCAGGGAGTTGGCGCGGTCCCGTACGGGGACGTGGCCGGCCACCCGGTGGAGCAGGCCGCCCCGGGTGTCGGCGGCCTGGACGACGTTCACCGGCTCGACCCAGCCGTCGAGGGCCGCGTCCACGTCGGCGACGGTCCGGGCGCGCAGGAGCGCCGGCAGCACGCCGAAGCCGAGTTCTCCGGTGGCGCGGGGCGGGTACCGCAGGCTGACCGCCTCCCAGCCGGAGGCGTCCCGGGCGTCGTCGGGCTCCCCGTCCACCCCGATGATCACCGGGCCCCGGTCGGTCTCGATCACCTCGATCACGACCGGTTCCGCGCCGGCGACCTCGATGGTCTCGGTGTGCGTGGCCGCCGGGCGCCGGCCGTCGGGACCGAGGGCCTCCACGCTCCCGTCGGGCAGCCGGTGCAGCCGCTCGCGGTACAGGTCCTGGTAGTCGGCCATCGCGTTGGTGATGGCCCAGGCGACGGCTCCGGTGTGGCCGAAGTGGGCGAGACCGGGGATGCCGGGCACGGCGAGGCCCACCACGTCGTACGCGGGGCAGGCGAGCCGGATCTGCTGGTAGACGCCGGGCGCCTCGATGAACCGGTGCGGGTCGCCGGCGACCAGGGCCGCGCCGCTCGCGGTCCGTTCGCCGGCCACCAGCCAGCCGTTGGAGCCGGCGGTGCCGGGGCCGTCCGTCGCGAAGAGCTCCGTCCACTCCTCGCCGAGCCGCCGGGCGACCTCGTCCCGCCACAGTTTGGTGGGGAAGCCGGCGAAGAGGATGTGGGTGGACAGCCAGACGGCGAGCGGGGTCCAGGGCTCCCAGCGGCCGGGCGCGAGTCCGGTGGCCGCGAACTCGGGCGCGCGCCGGGCCCCTTCCGCGAGTCCGTCGTTGACGCCGTCCACGTACGCGCGTACCCAGGTCGCGGTCGCCGGGTCGGTGCGGTCGAGCCGCTCGAAGCAGCGGCGGGCGGTGTCGGCGAGCCGGGCCTGCCGGACGAACGTGTCCCAGCCGAGCTCCGCGGCGCCGAGGAAGGCGGCGGTGGTGCCCTGGGCCCGGTGCCGCTCGACCTCCAGCTGCCAGGCGCGGTCGCGGGCGGTGACCCGGCCCTGGGCGAAGGCGAGTTCGTCCGGGTCCGCGGCGCGCAGATGGGGGACGCCCCAGGCGTCCCGGTAGACCTCGATGCTCACGGAGATCCCGATCCCGTCCATGTCTTCGTAGATTTTTCTTAGGTTAGGCTGGCCTAAATTAATCTACAGCAGGCCCACGGGGTCGCGTGCACCGGGTTGACGATCCGTGACGCACGACCGCCGTGGATCGTTCTCACCCTCTCCGTGTGCGCCGGCTCGTGCGAAAGACGCGGGACCTGCGGGAACGGTTGTGTCGAGAAAAATCGAAAAAGAACACGGAAACCCCCCTTTGGAGTGAACTCACCTCAGGCGACTGCCGGTTCACTCTCCGTGCGTAAAGATTCCGGTGTCTCGAGTCGCCGAGGCCGCGCCGACCCACCGTCCCCGTGGTGAGCGGCCGGCGACGCCATGTCTCCTGTGGGGGTTCCACCATCTTGAACAGCAACACCTTCGGCATGCCCGTACGCCGTACCGCCGCCGTCGCGACCGTCGCCGCGCTGACCGTCGGACCGGTGCTCCTCGCCGCCCCCGCGGCGCACGCCACGGGCGACGAAGGACGTGCCACCGCCGTCGTCCTGCGGACCGGCCTCGACGTCTCCCTCCTCGGCAAGACGGTCGACGTGCCCGTCCGCGCCTCCCTCAACCAGGTCGAGGCACCGAGGACCGAGAGCGAGACCGCGCTCTCCGTGAAGGTGCAGGGGGCCGAAGGCGGAAAGCCGATCGACATCCTCGCCGCCGACGTCGCCACCTCGAAGGCCACCGTGGACGAGGACAAGGCCGAGGGGTACGTGAACCTGGTCAAGGCGCAGGTGCACGTCCCCGGCATCCCCGCACTGTCCCTCATCGAGGTCGAGAAGGTGACGTCCAGGGCGCTGTGCGAGAAGGGCAGGAAGCCGGTCGCCGAGTCCAACGTCCTCGGCCACGTCATCGTCTTCGGCAAGAAGACCACCCTGTCCACCGGCGGCCGGACCCAGGTCGGCGTGCCCGGCGTCGGCGCCGTGACCCTCGACCTCTCCCGTACCTCCACGACCTCCCGCACCGCCGCCGCCACCGCCCTCGAACTCAAGGTGGAGGTCGACCCGCTGAAGCTGGGCGTGGCCGAGGTCAACGGCACGGTGACGCTCGCCGAGGCGACCTGCGAGACCCCCCGGGGCGACGCCCCGACGCAGGAGCCCACCGAGGAGCCCACCGGGCAGCCCACGGAGGAGCCCACCGGGCGCCCTTCCGAGCAGCCCACCGCCAAGCCCGGTGACGCGGGCGGCATCAAGACCGACAACGGCGGCACCGCCCCCCTCGGGAACCTCGCCGAGACCGGCGGCAGCTCCACCACCCCGTACATCGCGGGCGGAGCCCTCGCCCTCCTCGTGGCGGGCGGCGGCGCCCTCGCGCTGACCCGCTCGCGCGCCCGCTCGCGCGACTGACGGCCCGAGGGGGAGGCGCCGGGGAGGAAAGGGGTGCGGGGAGGGCGACCGTCGTCGCCCTCCCCGCACCCGCGTGTACGTGCCCGTCAGCCGCCGATCAGCAGCGCTTGGTCCAGGGCCTGGAGGAAACGGTTCGTCGTCACCCGGTCCCGCACCGCGAGCCGCAGCCAGTTCCGGTCGAGCCCCGGGAACGTGTCGCCCCGGCGGGCCGCGAAGCCCAGCGACCGCAGCGTCTCCCGCACCGCGTCGGCGCCGTCGATCCGGATCAGCACGAAGGGGCCCTCGGACCCCGGCACCGTCCGCACCTCGTCGAACTCCGCGAGGCCGGCGAGCAGATGGGCCCGCTCCACCCCGACCCGGTGCGCCGCGTGCTCGGCCTCGGCGAGCGCCGCCCGCGTCGTGCACGCCTCCGCCGCCACCAGGGCCGGCGTCGACACCGGCCACAGCGGCTGCGCCCGCTCCAGCGCCGCGACCGTCTCCGGCTCCGCGAGCACATAGCCGATCCGCAGCCCGGCGAGCCCCCAGGTCTTGGTGAGGCTCCGCAGCACCACGAGCCCCGGCACGTCGGTCCGTCCCGCCAGCGACTCCCGCTCGCCCGGAACCGCGTCGATGAACGCCTCGTCCACCACCAGCGTCCGCCCCGGCCGGGCCAGCGCGGCGATCGACGCGGCCGGATGCAGGACCGAGGTCGGGTTCGTGGGGTTCCCGATCACCACCAGGTCCGCGTCCTCGGGCACCGCCGCCGGGTCCAGCCGGAAGCCGTCCTCCTCGCGCAGCAGCACCCGCCCCACCTCGTGCCCGGCGTCGCGCAGCGCCGCCTCCGGCTCGGTGAACTGCGGATGCACCACCACCGGCCGCCGCACCTCCAGCGCCCGCGCGAGCAGCACGAACGCCTCCGCCGCGCCGGCCGTCAGCAGCACCCGGTTCGACGGCAGGTCGTGCCGCTCGGCGACCGCGGCCCGCGCGGCCCGGTCGTCGGGGTAGGCCGCGAGACCGGTCAGCGAGTCGGCGATGCGCTTCCGCAGCCAGTCCGGCGGGGTGTTCGTCCGGACGTTGACCGCCAGATCGATCAGTTTCTCGTCCCGGACCTCGGCGTCACCGTGGTGGCGCAGGTCGTGGGCGTCGGTATCCGTGTGCGTGTCCATGGCCGCCGTCGTGTGGGGGGTGGGGATGGTGGGGGGTGAGCCGGGCTCGCGAGCGATGTACCCGTGAGCCGAGGGCAACAACCGTACGCCTGGGGCATCTTCGTTCGGACGAAGCGGGACGTATGTGGCGATCGCGCACGTCACGCGTCGCGATTTCCGCTTCGGCACGAGCAGGACGACCCCGCTGCCGCCGCCCCGTAACGTCGCGGGCCCCACGCCCGCACCCCCACCGCCTCCGCCCCCGGCGCACCCCGGCGCCCCCGCGTCCCCGTCCGTCCCGGCCACCGCTCCAGAGGCCGCCGCGTCCGAGGCCGCCGCTCCAGAGGCCGCCGCTTCCGAGGCCACCACTCCCGAGGCCGCCGCGAGGAGGGCCGCCGCCTCCGCCACCGAGGCCGTGCCCGTCGCGGCCAGCGGCAGCGCCGAGGGGTGCGGTACGGACACGGCGGCCAGCTCCCCGGACGCGAAGCCGCGCACCGGCACGCCGAGCGCCGCGGCCGCGCCCACGATCCCCGGCTCCGCCGCCCGCGCGTCCAGCGTGGCGAGCGACCGGACGTCGGCGCGCGTCAGCCGTGCCTCCCGCAGGACGGCGTCGACCAGGACGAGCACCTCGTCCACCGCCACGCCCGACCGGGCCCCGACACCGAGGTGCGCGGAAGCCGTCCCATCGGATAGCAAAGCCCCATGGCTGTAGTCGTCGCGCTCGGCGCGTTCCTGATGACGCTCTTCGGCGGCTGGGTCGCGCAGCGCGTCACCGACCGCCGCCACCTCGTCCTCGGCCTGGCCGGCGGACTCATGCTCGGCGTCGTCGGACTCGACCTGCTGCCCGAGGCCCTGGAGGCCGCGGGCGAGGAGGTCTTCGGCGTGCCGGAGGCCCTGCTGCTCTTCGTCGGCGGCTTCCTGCTCGCCCATGTGATGGAGCGTCTGCTCGCCGTCCGCAGCGCCGCGCACGGCGTCGGCCCGCACGACCGGGTCCCGCAGGTCGGCCTCACCGCCGCCGCGGCGATGGTCGGCCACAGCCTCATGGACGGCATCGCCCTCGGCGCCGCGTTCCAGGTGGGCGGCGGGATGGGCGCCACGGTCGCGCTCGCCGTCATCACCCACGACTTCGCCGACGGCTTCAACACGTACACCATCACGAGCCTCTACGGGAACGCCCGCCGCAAGGCCGTCGCCATGCTCGTCGCGGACGCCGCCGCCCCGCTCGTCGGCGCCGCCTCCACCCTGCTGTTCACCCTTCCGGAGGAACTCCTCGGGGCCTATCTCGGGTTCTTCGGCGGCGCCCTGCTCTACCTCGCCGCGGCCGAGATCCTGCCCGAGGCCCACCACGAACACCCCGCCCGCTCCACCCTGCTGTGCACGGTGGGGGGCGTGGCCTTCATCTGGCTCGTGGTGGGCCTCTCCGGCGGCTGAACTCACCCGCAGCGCCCCACGAACCGCGCGGCGACCTCCGGGGTCCCCGCCCAGTGCGTGTGCACGTAACTGGCGTGCACCCCGCCCTGCACGAACCCCTCGACGCGCCGCTCCGGCTGCCGCAGCCCCCAGGCCGCCAGCGGCCCGGCGCCCGGCTCGATCACGGTCCGGTGGAACTCGTGACCCCGCATCCGCGCCCCCGCCGGAGCGATCACGCTGTCGTTCACCGCGACGGCGTCCCGGTACCCGAGCGTCAGCCGCTCCGACATCCGCGCGTCGGCGTCCAGCACCCCGCACATCGGCGTGCCGTCCAGCGACCGCGCCAGGTACAGCAGCCCCGCGCACTCCGCCGCGACCGGCGCGCCCGACGCGGCGAGCTCGGCCACGGCCTTCCTGAGCGGCTCGTTGGCCGACAGCTCGGAGCCGTACATCTCGGGGAACCCGCCGCCTATGACGAGCCCGCTCGTCCCCTCGGGGAGGGCCTCGTCGCGCAGCGGGTCGAAGGTCACGACCTCCGCCCCGGCAGCGGTGAGCAGCTCCGTGTGCTCCGCGTACGAGAACGTGAACGCGGCGCCACCGGCGACGGCGACGACCGGTCCCGTCGTGGGCATCCGCTCCGCCGGGGCGGAGCGGGCGGGCGCGACGGGACCGCCGGCGTGCAGCCGCTCCCCGGCCTCCGGCACCCACGGCTCCGCGTGCAACTCGGGCGCACTGCGAGCCAACGCCAGCAGGGCCTCCAGATCGCACCCCGCCCGCACCTGCTCCGCCTGCGCCGCCACCGCGGCGACCGCGGCGGCCTGCCGCTCGGCGACAGGCACCAGCCCCAGGTGCCGCGAAGGCGTCGCCACGGCGGGCGCCCGCCGCAGCACGCCGAGCACCGGCACCCCCGACTCCCCGAGCGCCTCCCGCAGCAGATGCTCGTGCCGGTCCGTGGCGACCTTGTTGAGGATCACGCCCCCGATCCGCACCTCGGGGTCCCACGACGCGAACCCGTGCACCAGCGCGGCCACCGACCGCGACTGCGACGAGGCGTCCACGACGAGCACCACCGGCGCCTTGAGGAGCTTCGCGACCTGGGCGGTGGACGCCAGCTCGCCCTGGTCGGCGGCACCGTCGTACAGGCCCATGACGCCCTCGACCACGGCCAGGTCGCAGCCGCGCGCCCCGTGCAGGAAGAGCGGCGCGATCTGCCCCGTACCGCACATGTAGGCGTCGAGGTTGCGGCCCGGCCGGCCGGTGGCCAGCGCGTGGTAGCCGGGGTCGATGTAGTCGGGGCCGACCTTGTGCGGGGAGACGGCCAGGCCACGGCCGGCGAACGCGGCCATCAGGCCGGTCGCGACCGTGGTCTTGCCCGCGCCCGAGGAGGGCGCGGCGATGACGAGACGTGCTACCACTCGATGCCCCGCTGGCCCTTCTGACCGGCGTCCATCGGGTGCTTGACCTTGGACATGTCGGTGACGAGATCGGCGAAGTCGACCAGTTCCTGCGGAGCGTTGCGACCGGTGATCACGACGTGCTGGTGCCCCGGACGGTCGCGGAGCACCTCGACGACCTCCTTGACGTCGATCCAGCCCCAGTGCAGCAGGTAGGCGAACTCGTCGAGGACGTAGAACTTGTACTTCTCCTCGGCGAGGTCCCGCTTGACCTGCTCCCAGCCCTCGCGGGCCTTCTCCTCGTGCGACTGCTCGCCGTCGGCGACCTCGCGCTGGATCCAGGACCAGCCCTCGCCCATCTTGTTCCAGGTGACCGTGCCGCCCTTGCCGGTCTCGCCGAGCGCCTTGAGGGCGTTCTCCTCGCCGACCCTCCACTTGGCGGACTTGACGAACTGGAACACCCCGACCGGCCAGCCCTGGTTCCAGGCGCGCAGCGCCATGCCGAACGCGGCGGTCGACTTCCCCTTGCCGACGCCCGTGTGCACCATCACGAGTGCGCGGTTGCGGCGCTGACGGGTGGTGAGACCGTCGTCGGGTACGACGGTCGGCTGTCCCTGCGGCATTAAGCGGCCCTCCATGCGGTCTGCGTTGTCTGTCCTGCTGCCTGTACGTCTCTGACGAGGCCGGCGATCGAGTCGGCGCGCAGCTCGTCCAAGGTCACGGCGGTGCCGGCGAGTTCGCGGGCGAGCTGCCCGGCGAGACCCAGCCGCACCGGTCCGGTCTCGCAGTCCACGACCACGCTCGCCGTGCCGTCGGCGGCGTGCAGCCGCGCGGCCCGGGCGGCGAGCGCCACCGGGTCGCCGGCCGTCTTCGCGCCGGTCGCCCGGCCGTCGGTCACGACGACGAGCAGCGGCCGCCGCGACGGGTCCCGCAGCCGCTCGACCCGCAGCACGTCGTGCGCCTTGAGCAGCCCGGCCGCCAGCGGCGTACGGCCGCCCGTCGGGAGCAGTTCGAGCCGGGCCGCGGCCGCGTCCACGGACGACGTCGGCGGCAGCGCCACCTCGGCGTCCCGGCCCCGGAAGGTGACCAGACCGACCTTGTCGCGCCGCTGGTAGGCGTCGAGCAGCAGGGAGAGCACCGCGCCCTTGACCGCGCTCATCCGCTGCCGCGCCGCCATCGAACCGGAGGCGTCCACGGCGAAGAGCACCAGGTTCCCCTCCCGGCCCTCCCGGGTCGCCTGCCGCAGGTCGTCCCGGCGGACCACCAGACCGGGCCCGGACCGGCCGCGCGCCCGCTGGTGCGGGGCGGCGGCCCGGACGGTCGCGGCGAGGTGCAGCTTGGTCAGCGCGCCCTTCGGCCGCGTCGAGCCGGTCGTACGGCCGTGCTCGGTACGGGCCCGGGAACGGCGCCCGGCCGCGCCCTGGCCGAGGCCGGGCACGCTCAGCATCCTCGTACGGAACGGCTCGCCGGCCGTGACCGCTGCCCGCTCACCGGGCGCGGCACCGGAACCCTGCGGGGCCGGCGCCGGTTCGGGCGCGGGCGCGTCCTCGGCCGGCGGCGCGTCCTGCGGCGCCGGTACGTCCTCGGGCGCGGGGCCCTCGCCCTGCGGCGGGATGCCACCGCCCTCCGGGCCGTCCCCGCCGGGGCCCCCGCCGTCCGGGCCCCCGTCGCCCGGGCCGTCGGGCTCCGGGTCCTCGTCGGGCTCCTCGCCCTTGAACTGCTCCAGGGTCTCGTCGAGCTTGTCCTCGTCGAGGCCGGGCGCGTCGAACGGGTTGCGCCGCCGCCGGTGGGGGAGCGCCAGGAGCGCCGCCTGCCGCACGTCCTCGGAGGTGACCTCGGTCCGTCCCGCCCAGGCCGCGAGCGCGGTCGCCGTCCTGGCCATCACGATGTCGGCGCGCATGCCGTCCACGTCGAACGCGGCGCAGGTCGCGGCGATCTGCAGCAGCACCGCGTCACCGAGCGCCACCCGCGGCAGCAGCTCGCGGGCCGCGACGATCCGGCCCCGCAGCTCGCTCTCCTCGCAGGCCCAGCGGGCCGCGAACCCCGCCGGATCGTCCTCGAACGCCAGCCTCCGCCGCACGACCTCCACCCGCTCCTCGGGCACCCGGGAGGCCGCGACCTCCACGGTCAGCCCGAACCGGTCGAGCAGCTGCGGCCGCAGCTCGCCCTCCTCGGGGTTCATCGTCCCGACGAGCAGGAACCGCGCCGCGTGCCGCACGGAGACGCCTTCGCGTTCGACGTGCGAGGCACCCATGGCGGCGGCGTCGAGCAGGTGGTCGATCAAGTGGTCGGAGAGGAGGTTGACCTCGTCGACGTACAGGATTCCCCGGTGCGCGGCGGCGAGCAGCCCCGGCTCGAACGCCTTCACGCCCTCGGCGAGCGCCTTCTCGATGTCGAGCGCGCCGACGAGCCGGTCCTCGGACGCGCCGACGGGCAGCTCCACCATCCGCGCGGGACGCGCTTCGGCGCCGGCTCCCGTGTCGTGCGGCCCGTCCGGGCAGCCGGGGTCGGGCGATGCCGGGTCGCAGCTGAACCGGCAGCCCCCCACGACCGGCACCGACGGCAGCAGTTCGGCGAGCGCGCGGACGGCCGTGGACTTCGCGGTGCCCTTCTCTCCCCGGACGAGCACCCCGCCCACCGCCGGGGAGACCGCGTTCAGCAGCAGCGCGAGCCGCAGGTCGTCCATGCCGACGACGGCCGTGAACGGAAAGCGGGTGCTCATCGGGGGGTCACTCCTTCGGGGGTTGCGGAAGTCGGGGCGGCGAGGCCGGTCACGGTGCGCCCGGCGGTACGAAGGGCAGCCCCGCCGGGGCGCCCTCCTCGATCAGCCGCAGCAGCGCGTCCGTGTCCGCGTGCTCCTCGATCAGGTCGCCGAGGCGGTCGAGCTGCTCCTCGCGGAGGGCGCCGAAGGAGGTGTCGGGGGCGGGCACGAAGCGGCGCCCGGCCGCGGCGGCGACCTCCCGCAGGAACGCCCTGCGGAAGCCGTCGCTCTCCAGCGATCCGTGCCAGTGGGTGCCCCAGACGGAGCCGACCCGGCAGCCGTCGAGGAAGGGGTCCCCGCCGAGGACCTCGGCCACGCCGTGGTGGATCTCGTACCCCTCGACGCGCTCGCCGAGCGCCTCGCCGACCGGCCGGGCGAGGGTCTTCTCGACCCCGAACCGCACCCGCACGGGCAGCAGCCCGAGCCCGTCGACCACGCCGGCCTTCGACTCGACGTCGTCCTCGATGCGCTCGCCGAGGGCCTGGAACCCGCCGCAGACGCCGAGCACCGGCCGGCCTTCGGCGGCGCGCCGGGCCAGGGCGTCCGCCAGCCCCCGCTCCCGCAGCCAGGCCAGGGCCCTGACCGTCCCGCGGGTGCCGGGCACGACGACCAGGTCGGCGTCGACGAGCTCTTCCGGCCGGTCCACGAACCGGACGACCACGCCCGGTTCGGCGGCCAGCGCGTCGACGTCCGTGAAGTTGGACATCAGCGGAACGGCGCAGACGGCGACCCGCAGCACGTCGGCGCCGACCGGCGGCGCGACGACGGACTCCCGGACGGTCCCGCGCAGCGAGACCCGCAGGCCGTCCTCCTCGTCGATGCCGAGCCCGTGGGCGTACGGCAGGACGCCGAAGGTGCGGCGCCCGGTGAGGCCGTGCAGCATGTCGAGGCCGGGTTCGAGCAGGGTCACGTCACCCCGGAACTTGTTGACCAGGTATCCGGCGACGAGCGACTGGTCCTCGGGGCCCAGCAGCGCCGTCGTGCCGAAGAACTGGGCGAAGACGCCGCCGCGGTCGATGTCGCCGACGACGACCACGGGCAGCTGCGCGGCCCGCGCGATGCCCATGTTCACGATGTCCGTGCGCCGCAGGTTGATCTCGGCCGGACTGCCCGCCCCTTCGCAGATCACGGCGTCGTACATGCCCCGGAGTTCCTCCAGGCACGCCAGGACGGGCTCGAGGAGTTCCTTCTGCCGGCCGCCGTGGTAGCCGCGGGCGCTCAGTTCGCCGACCGGCTTGCCCATCAGGACGACCTGGCTGGAGCGGTCGCTGCCGGGCTTGAGCAGCACCGGGTTCATCAGGGCGGTCGGTTCCACCCGGGCCGCCTGCGCCTGCATGGCCTGCGCGCGGCCGATCTCGGCGCCCTCCCTCGTGACGAAGGAGTTCAGGGACATGTTCTGCCCCTTGAACGGCGCGACCTTGACGCCCCGCCGGACCAGCCAGCGGCAGATGCCGGCCGTCACGACGCTCTTGCCGGCGTCCGACGTGGTCCCGGCGACGAGCAGTCCGCCACCCCTCATGCGTTCCTCCGCTTCAGCGCGCTCACGATCAGCCGGCCGCCCACGCAGGCGGCCAGGGTCAGTCCGGTGACCCGGCGGGACAGCCGGACCGCCCGCTCGATGTCGTCGACCTCGACGGCCCGCCCCTGCCCGTTGAGCACCGGCCGGTGCTCGACCCGGCCGCCGTACGCGAGGGTGCCGCCGAGCCGGACGCCGAGGGCGCCCGCGAAGGAGGCCTCGACCGGGCCGGCGTTGGGGCTGGGGTGCTCGGCCGCGTCCGCCCGCCAGGCCCGTACGGCTCCGCGCGGATCGCCGCCGGCGACGGTCGCGAGGGCGGCGGTCAGCCGGGCCCCGGGCCAGCCGGCCACGTCGTCGAGCCGGGCCGAGGCCCAGCCGAAGCGGCGGTGGCGGGGGGACTTGTGGCCCACCATCGCGTCGAGGGTGTTGACGGCCCGGAAGCCGACGAGCCCCGGCACGCCCGCGACGGCGCCCCAGAAGAGGGCCCCGACCACGGCGTCGGAGGTGTTCTCGGCGACGGACTCGACGACCGCGCGGGCCATCGCGGGACCGTCGAGGGAGTGCGGGTCGCGCCCGCAGAGGTGGGGCAGCCGCTCACGGGCCGCCTCCAGGTCGCCGGCGGCGAGCGCCCCGCCGATGGCGCGGGCCTCGCGGCCCAGGGTCGTACCGCCGACGACGGCCCAGACGGACGCGGCGGTCAGGGCGACGGAGGCGGCGCGGTTGCCCCGCACCGTCCGGGCGGCGAGGGCGCCGGCCGCGACGGTGCCACCGGCGCAGACGGCGGTGTGCAGGGCTCCCCAGCCGCGGTGGTCGCGCCACAGGGCCCGTTCGACGCCGGCCGCCGCCCGGCCGAACACGGCGACGGGATGTCCGCGTCGGGGATCGCCGACGAGCCGGTCGACGGCGAGGCCGAGGGCGGCTCCGTACGCGAAGACACCGGTGGCTCGGGAGACGCTGCGGCTGCGGCCGGGCATGGCGCTTTGTCCTCACTCAGGGTCCGCGCCCTGGATCGACGTGACGGGCGGCGAGAGTTCCTGACTCCCGGACCCGTCGGATCCGGTCACAGTGGCGGGACCGCGCCGGATTCGCACCGGGCTTCCTCTGCTGCCGCCGTAATGGCCTCGGCAGTCCACCACGGGCCGAGAACACCCGTCAACTCACCCTTGACCTGCGTCGCGTCACTGTGTGGCGCACCACAAACACGACGGCCGGGGGGGGCGGCCCCCCCCGGGGGGCCCCCCCCCCGGGGGGGGGGGGGGGGGGGGACCCACATACTGTGGATGGCCGAAAGCCCCGCC